>CAYVPU010000001.1:0-42554 GCA_964453885.1 uncultured Anaerolineae bacterium
AAAACGCGAGCCTACGCCTGTACCCGATTGCCAGGTCAACCCGGGTCACAGGCGTGGGTGGGGGCGTGATGGTGGCGGTCGGGGCCCCGGTGGCGGTTGGGGTTGAGGGGGGGGTGGAGGTAGACGTAGGGGTAGACGTAGCGGTGGGCGTATGTGTCTGTGTTGGCGTAGGGGTAGGCGTAGCAGTGGGTGTATACGTCGGTGTGAAGGTCGGTGTAGCAGTATGGGTGTTGGTGGGTGTAGGGGTCGGCATTGGCGTGGCGGTGCGGGTAGCGCCAGGTGTATGTGTCTGGGTTGGTCTAGGCTCCAGGGTCAAAGAGAGCGTTGGCGACGGACCGAGGGGCGTCGGCGTCGTGCCGGTGTCACTGCGTAACAACAACCGCCCGGCGACAACACACGCCAGGCAGATGGCCAAAGTCGTCAAGAATATGGCCAATGCCATTTCAGAGAGTCGTGAGGTTGTCATGCGATTCCGTCTCAAGCTTGCGGCGGATCACGATCCACTTTCTGCGTCACTGGGCAGTTGTCCAGTGGAAGCTATGCTTAACTTTCCCGCAACCGCGCCAGGAAATCGCGAGCGGAGAGGATAGAGATATCGCTGACCTGCTCAAGATCCAACAGATCCCTATCGCCGCTAACAATGACATCGGCTTCCCCGGCGACAGCGCAAGCGATGACCCAATCATCATCCGGGTCACGACAGATGCGAGGCACTTCCTCAGGCAGATCCACGATCTCGCTCAGACCAGCAATGAGAGCCACGAAACGGACGCGGGTCTCAGCACCATAGTAGCGGTGGAGCCGGGGATACTCCAACACTCTGGTCAATTCCTCCAGCAGAACCGGCGCCGTCAACAGCGTAAAATCACCGCGTGCCAGGTGGACGTCTATCACTTTAGCTATCGGGGGACGATGGGAGATCAGGTAGCTGACCAGGAGATTGGTGTCCACCACGGCGCGCATCAGGCCCTCCGCGTCGCCCAAAGTGCTTCATCTACCAGAGCGGCTGTCTCTTCCTCAGAAAGAGCTGCGCGGGCGCTTACCTCCTCGGCGATGCGCCGCAGTTCAGCCAACCAGGCGGCTCGTTTCTGGCTGACTGCTCGCCACTCCATGTAAGCCCCGAATTCCTCGTAGGGAATTATGACAGCCTGAGGTGTATCGTAACTCCGAACGACCACCGGCTCCCGTTTCAATCGGACACGGTCCAGAATCTCCCGCGAGCGCCGCCGCAAGTCTGTCGTCTGCACAGTCCAGGTCATCTTTACCTCCTCAATGTAGCACAAGTTATGCCATGTTGCTGTGCCAGTATACCACATTCAACGACCTGCGTCAAAAGAGGACAGTAAGCCACTTTTGAAAAGGGCATAAAGAACGACGGAGCTATCCTACCATGCTCCGTCGTTGCCATCCATTCGGAACTCTGTTTTCCGCGCTTACGCAGTGGCTGTTGCCCTCTTGCGGCGGAACAACCGGCCCAGTTCGCCGCTTTCCCACACCACCAGCAAGGGCACGGCGACAAAGATAGACGAATAGGTGCCGCTCAACATGCCCACCAGCATCGTGGCGATGAACTGCTCGAGGCTGGCGCCGCCAAAGAGCAACAGCGCGACCATGACAAAGATGGCGTTCAATTGCGTCGCCAGCGAGCGGTGGATAGTCTCCAGGATGCTGCGGTTGGCCACCTTCTCAAAGTTCTCGCCCCGCCGCCGAGGAATGTTCTCCCGGATGCGGTCAAAAACGACGATGGTGTCCTGCACCGAGAAACCGATGACGGTCAGGATGGCTGTCAGGAACAAGGCGTCCACTTCCCAGCCAAACAACACGCCGAACAGCGCAAAGAAGCCCAGGGCCACCAGGATGTCGTGGATCATGGCGACGATAGCCGATACACCGTAACGGTAGGCGCGAGGCACCCGGCGGAAGGCCCACCAGATGAAAGCCAGGATAACCAAAGATGCCACCACGACAGCGGTAGTCGCTGCCTGTGTCACCTCACCGCCGATGGCTGGCGACACTGCCGTCACGTTGCTCGCTTCGCGAACGATGCTGGCTATGCTGTTCTCCAGGTCGGCTTCAATGGCTTGCAGTGAATCCGTGTCAATAAAGGCGGACCGTATCTGCCAGGTGTTCTCGGAGAGGTCGCCTAGCCGCCGCACCTCTGGATTGGTGATGCCGTGGGCGGTAAAAACATCGCGGATGGCGTCCTCGCTGCCAGATTCGGTAAATTTGTAGACTAGTAGGCTGCCGCCGGTAAAGTCCACGCTAAGGCGTACCGGCGCACCGGTCGAGACCGTCGAGAAAATCATGGCCGCAATGCCCAGCGCAATGACAACGCCGGAAAAGCTAAAGTACCATTTGCGCCGTCCCACAATGTCAAAGATAAAGCCCGGCTTTTTGTCCGGGGTGGCCTGGGGCATAAGCTTGGGCGTCTCACTGCTCCTCTCTACACCCAACAGCCAGGGCTTGTCTTGCAGACGATCACCGATCCAGGAGAAGACGTTCTCCATAAAGGTGCGGGTCACCAGCACCGCTGTGAACATGCTGAGCACCACACCAATAAAGAGCGTAATGGCAAAACCCCTGACCACGCTGGCTCCAAAGTTGGAGCCAAAGTAGGCCAGGATAGCGCAGGTGATAATGGTCGAAATGTTCGAGTCGCGGATGGACGTCCACGCCCGCTCAAAGCCAGCACGCAGTGAGGGCCACAGGGAGCGTCCCGCCCGCAGCTCTTCTTTCATGCGCTCGAAAATGAGAATGTTGGCGTCTACGGCCATGCCAGTGGATAACAAAAAGCCCGTGATACCCGGCAGGGTCAACGTAACCGGAATGAGCTTGAACACAGCAAAGTTAGTCAGCGCGTAGGTGATGAGAGCCAAATCAGCCAGGAGGCCGGGCAAGCGGTAGTAAATCAGCATGAAGAGAAGCACAATGGACAGGCCGATAGCGCCGGCGCGGATGCTCTTTTGCACCGACTCTTGCCCCAAAGTAGGGCCAACTTTGCGCGTCGTCTCCACGCGCAGGGGAATCGGTAGTGAACCGTAGCGCAGTTGCACCGCCAGTTTCCTCGCCTCCTCCACCGAAAAGTTGCCGGTGATGCGTCCACTGCCATCAGGAATGGCGGTCTGGATACGAGGGCAAGAGATCACCTGCTTGTCCAGCACGATGCACAAGAACTGATTGATGTGGCTCGCTGTGTGGTCGGCGAATATCTTGGCCCCCTCGTCGTTCAATTCAAAGTAAATCTCCAGCCCGCCATATTGATCACGCCCGACAGCAGCCGTTTTTAGTAGTGAGCCAGTCATCACCGTATGATACACGGTGCCGGTCACCGTCTGTGTGGTAGTGATCGGTTCTGTACCCGTTTCACCGTCGGTCATGTAATCGGTCTGGAGCGCTGTACCGACCTCGAACTTGTCGGCCTCACCGGGAGATATGTAGCCCACGTCCACGAACTCGAGCAAGCCGATCTCACGGATGGTGGCAATGGCCAGTTCTTCGTCCTCTATGCCCGGCAGCTCGACGATGATACGCCGATCACCCTGCGTCTGCACCAGCGGTTCCACCACGCCCAAACCGTTGACCCGGTTCTCCACAATCACCCGCGCTGTCTCTATCGCCTCCGAATCAATCTCCTGATCGGGCGGCAGGTCCACTTCCAGCAACACCTGCACGCCGCCTTGCAAGTCCAGACCCTGGTGCACCTTGATATCCCGGTCGAACGTCCAGTCGGCAATCTCGAGGTGGATGCCGGGGTTGGTGGGCAAGTCAACCCAGGCCACCGCCAGAACCAGCACGATGATAATAGCCAACACTGTAAACTTTCGATCTTTCATGAATCGTTTCTTCCTCCCCGTTAGATTTAGCAGTCAAACGGAGTGATTATAGCTCATGGGAGAGCAACTGTCAAATCAAAACCGAACGCACAATTCTCAATTCTCCACCCTCCATTCCCATTCTCCAATCTCCATTCCCGCTTGACAAAATTGATGAGGTACATTACAATCCAGCAATTCCCGTTATGGGAAAATGCCAAGTTGTAGCCGCGATTTCGTAATCGCGCAGGATGCTTTACGTAGCACAATGCACTGTCCTGGACGACAGTACAGGGTACAGGGTACGCGATTTGGAAATCGCGGCTACAAAGCGGGAATTGGTGTACAATCCCTGCAGGCGGCCGCCCATATCTCAGCAGCGATGGCAACATTTCATAAGGGGAAGGCTACATGGATATTATCATTCGCAACGTAGACATCCTGGACGGCAGCGGATCGCCAGTTTTCCACGCCGACGTTGGGCTGGAAGGTGATCGCATGGCCGAAATCGGCGACCTGTCGGCGGCCACGGCCGACACGGTCATAGACGGCACGGGTCTCACCGCTGCGCCTGGCTTTATTGACATACATTCTCACTCTGATTTCACGCTGCCTATCAACCCCCGCGCCGAGAGCAAGGTACGCCAGGGTGTGACCACCGAAGTCATCGGCCAGTGTGGCTCCAGCCCGGCACCGATAGATCCCATATCAGGGGAGGGTGTGATGGCTGCCCATCCCGACTTGCCCTGGGAGTGGAATACCTTTGGCCAGTATCTGGATTTCCTGCGCCGGCAGGGATTGTCGGTCAACGTGGTGCCGTTGGTCGGTCACGGCATGATCCGGGGCACGGGCATGGGGCTCGCCGAACGCGCTCCCACTGCCGACGAGATGGGGACTATGAAGCGGCTGGTGGCCCAGGCCATGGACGAGGGCGCGTGGGGCATGTCCACGGGGTTGATCTATCCCCCCAGTGTCTATGCTTCCACCGAAGAAATAGTCGAACTGTGTCGCGTCGCTGCCGAGCGAGATGGCTTTTACTTTAGCCACATCCGGGGCGAGGAGCTTACGCTGTTAAAGGCCGTCGCAGAGGCCAGCGAGATCGGCGAGCAAGCTGGCTTGCCAGTGCAGATCGCTCACTTTAAGGCCGCCAGGCCGGAAAGCTGGTCGCTACTGCCCCAGGCCCTGGCACTTCTTGACGATGCGCGCGCGCGAGGTCTCGACATAGCGGCGGACCGGTATCCCTACATCGCCTCCAGCACCGGCCTCTCGGCCCAACTGCCCAACTGGGCCCACGACGGTGGACGGACTGTCTTGCTGGAGCGTCTACAATCGCCCGACGTCCGCCGACGTATCCTGGAACACCTCCCCGTTCGCTCGCCGCATTGGGGCAGAATAGTCATCTCTTACTCGCCCAATTGCCCCGAATTCGAGGGTCTGAGCGTGGCGGAAATCGCTGAGCAGCGCGGCACAGACCCGGCTGAAACCTGCCTGGACATTTTACTGGAAGCAGAGGCCCGCGTCTCGGCCGTTCACTTTGGAATGAGCGAAGAGAACTTGCGGACCGTGCTCCGTCATCCAGCGGTGATGATCGGTTCCGATGGCTCGGCGCGCGTTCCTAAAGGCCCGCTGGGCGAGGGTAAAGCCCATCCGCGCAGCTACGGCACCTTCCCGCGCGTGCTGGGCAAATACGTGCGCGAGGAAGGCGTGCTATCGTTGCCCGAGGCCGTCCACAAGATGAGCGGCCTGCCTGCCGAACGCCTCGGCCTTTCCGACCGGGGACGCGTGGCCAAAGGGATGAAGGCCGACCTGGTGCTCTTTAATCCCGGCACCATCCGCGACAAAGCTACATTTTCGGAGCCATACCAGTATCCAGTCGGCATCGAATACGTCTTTGTAAACGGTCAGACCGTGGTGACGTCGGAGGGTCACACCGGCGCGCTGCCGGGGCAGATCTTGCGTAAAACGTGAACTGATACGGCGCTGGCTTTACGCATCACGTTTTACGTTTTACGGAGTCATTGCTAATCCATTGCCAGAACCAAAATGGCGTGAAAGAACACAATATTAGGAGGACTTTTGGTGTCAAACGAAATTCGCGTGATCCAGTACGGACTCGGGCCTATTGGAAGTGCAGTGGCACGTCACGTCGTGGAGCGGTCGGGGCTGGAGATGGTCGGGGGCGTGGACATTGACCCAGCCAAGGTCGGCAAGGACGTCGGCGAGGTCATTGGCCTGGGCCGTCCCCTGGGCTTCAACGTGGCCGAAAAGCTGGCGCAAGTCCTGGCACAAGCTCAGGCCGACGTGGTGCTGCACACCACCAGCTCCTACTTTGACTTGTTCAAGTCCCAGGTCATCGAGTTCCTGGAAGCGGGGCTGGACATCGTCTCCACGGCCGAGGAACTGTCCTTCCCCTGGCTGGCCCACCCCAAAGAGGCGGCCGAAATTGACGCCGTGGCCAAGAAAGCAGGCAAAACTGTGCTGGGCACCGGTGTCAACCCTGGCTTTATCATGGACTCGCTACCCCTCGACCTGACGGCTATCTGCCAGCGGGTGGATCGCATTGACGTGACGCGACACATGAACGCCTCGCTGCGGCGAGGCCCTTTCCAGGCCAAGATCGGCTCCGGCATGACAATAGAGGCTTTTAACGCCAAGATGGCCAAAGGCCGCATGGGCCACGTGGGTCTGCCCGAGTCCATGCACATGGTCTTTGACACGCTGGGCAAAAAGCTGGTCCGCTACGAGTCGAGCGTCGAGCCGGTGGTGGCCGACAAGTTGGTCAAGACCGATTTCTTTGAGGTGCAGCCAGGCCAGGTACGGGGTCTTAAGCAGGTGGCCCAGGGCTACACCGACGAATGTGAGTTCGTGACCCTTACCTTCATCGCCGCGTTAGACGAGGGCGTTGACGGGGACACCATCAAGATCACCGGCAAGCCCAACCTGGAGGTCAAGCTCAAGGGCACCAACGGCGACATTGCAACGGTGGCCGTCGCCGTCAACGCCATCCGCCGCGTGCTTGAAGCCGCGCCCGGCCTGGTCACGATGCGAGACTTGCCCATCGTGACGAATTGGTAAAGAGTCCACGGGAAAGTAGCCACGCTTTCCCATACACAAAAAATGCTCCCGCTGGACACCGCGTCCAGCGGGAGCACGCCTGTGGCTACTCTGCCTGCAGTATTCTCAACTCCTCCTCTGCCTTGCTCTGCCACTCCTCGTCAGGGGCGTTTTCCCACACCATCTTGAAATCGGCGATGGCTGCCTCGGTCTGCCCCAGTTCTTTGTAAATCAGCCCCCGGCGGTAACGGGGCAGGTACTCGTCGGGATACTCTTTGATGAGCGTGTCCAGGTCACTCAGAGCATCTTCGTCTCTGCCCAGAGCGTGGTAGGCCAGCGCGCGGTCGAGGTAGGGGCTGTCGTCCTCAAAGTAGGGCCAACGGTAATCCTCGTCTTTGTCTTTCATTACCTCCGTGAAATCAGAGATCGCCTCCTCGTAGCGCCCGGCAGCAGTGTGCACTCGCCCGCGACCATAGTGCGCGCCGCTGTGCTCTGGTTCCAGCAAGAGAACCCTGTCAAAGTCTTGCAGAGCGGCGTCCAGGTCGCCCATTTCCAGGAAAGTAGCCGCCCGGTGGTAGTAAAGGTCCAGATTAGTCGGTTCAAGCTGAAGCGCCTCGTCGTAGCAGGCTATGGCTTGCTCGTACTCGCCCATGGCGTAATAGACGAAACCGAGCATCTCCCAAGCATAGTCGTCGTCTGGGGCTAGTTCCACCGCCTGAGCCAGATCGGACTGCGCCAGGCCGTATTCATCCCGCCAGAGGTAGAATTCCCCGCGCATCTGCCAGGCCTCGACAAAATCGGGCGCCAGTTCGATGGTCCGATCGAGGTCGGCCAAAACAAAGTCTTCATCAGCATCGTGGATGTACCAGTCGTAGGTCTGAGCGCGTCTATAGTAGGCTTCCGCGTGATTCGGCTGCAGTTCGATGGCTGTCGTCAAGTCGCGCAGAGCATCTTCTCCGCGCGCCTGGTCGAGGTAGAGACAGCCACGCTCGTAATAGGCCTCGACCATGTCCGGTTCCAGGGCGATGGCCTGGGTCAAGTCGGCCTCGGCTTCCGCCTGTTGGCCAACTTGGCAATAGACTACCCCACGCAGGTAATACGCTTTGGCAAAGCCCGGCTCGGCCTCGATGGCCTGGGAGAGTTCCCGGATCGCCTCCTCAATGTCCCCATCCTCAAAGGCAGCGGCGCCCGCCTCGTAGTGGGCTATCGCCTCGGGCAGTGGGGTAAAGGGTGCAGCAGGGAGCGCTGTCCCCGTAGCTGGGGAGGTTGGTTGCGGGATTGCGGGCGCAGTGGGAGGCACAACTTTTGTGAGGCTGGCAGTCGTTGACGTGGCGGCGACCGCGACGGTGGAGAGCGTTGTCGGTTCTGGCTCCCCACCCAGGTTAAGCAGGACGAGCAGCGCTATCGCGATCAGTCCCACGACGATCAGACCCGCAACTCCTACGAGTGCCCAGTGGTGCATCCGCCTGGGTGTGGGTGTCGGTGCAGCGGCCTCCACCACCAGCTCCGGGGGCTCAGACGGCATCTCGATTGGCATCTCTATCCTCTTGAGACTGACTTCCAGCGCATCGGCCAGCACGCCTGCTGACTGGTAGCGGTCGTCCGGTGACTTGGCCAGCGCCTTGAGGATGACCCGTTCCACGTCCGGCGGTATATCGGCACTCACCTGGCGTGGCAGGGGTAACGGCTCGTTGAGATGCTTCAGAACAATCGCTAGCGGTGTATCGGCGTCGTATGGCACTTGTCCAGTGACCATCTCGTAAAGGATCACGCCCAGTGAATAGACATCGCTCCGCACATCGCCTGGCTCTCCCTGGCCCTGCTCCGGTGACATGTAGGCCGGCGTGCCGACCATAGCGCCAGTGGCAGTGTAGCGTGGGCCTCCCACGATGCTGGCAATGCCAAAGTCGGCCAACACCAGCCGCTCGCCATCAAACATGATGTTGGCCGGTTTGACGTCGCGGTGGATGCGGCCCTGCCCATGAGCGTAATCCAGTGCATCGCAGAGGGCACGAAATATCTGCGCCACATCTTCCAGCGACATCCGCTCGTCCTCCGCGTTGAGCCGCCGGAGCCGCGCCTTGAGCGTCTCGCCGCCGATGTATTCCATGACCATGTAATACGTATCGTCTTCGATGTCGAAATCGTACACCTGCACGATGTGTGGGTGGCGCAACGTCGCCACAGCTTTAGCCTCTCGCTTGAAGCGCCCCACAAAACTCTCGTCCTCGGCCAGGTAGCCGTGCATCACTTTGACCGCCACGTCCCGTTCCAGGTTAGGCTGGTAAGCGTGGTATACCTCGGCCATGCCGCCGCGTCCCAGCCGCTCGGTAAGGCGATACTTGCCCAATGTCTTGCCCGCCAAATCTGACATCGCAATCCCTCCTGGTGTACCCTATCTACAACCCCACGCTTTCATTATACCATATTTTGGGAATGTGCGCACTGAACTTGTTTTGCTCCGAAACCTGTGCTATAATTACTGCCACTGGCAAAGGACTGGGCATGGAGGCAACGAAAACGCGGGGCAAAATCATTAGCACCCTCCGAGATCGTCGGCGCATTGAGGAGACCATTCGCCGCCTGGCCTGTATCTCTGGGTCGGCAGAAGCAGAATGGGAAGCAAGGTGCGTCGCTGATATGGGAGATCAGGTCATCCCGGCCCTCACTGGCCTGTTGGATACCTCCGACCCCCGACTCCTCGGAGCCATTGGCCTCGTCGCGACATGCCTGGATCACAAAGAGATTGCCCTGGCATTGCGAGATGTGGCCATCTGGTCGGACCGCTCGGATCGCGCCCGCATATCTGCGCTGCTCATCCTGGAAAAATTCCTGGACGAGGAGATGGACGACTCGCTGTACCAGGGGCTGGAATCGCCTGAAACAGTGGTAGCGCAGTCGCTGGTAGAAATGACCGAGCATGCTATCCGCGACCGGGGCATCCTGCACGAATACGTCCGGGCCACTGAACAGCAACCGGACGACGTGATTGAGTTGATTGTTGACATCACGTTTGACCTGGGGCCAGAACGAGCGGTGATGCCCTTCTGGGCGTTGGCTCAAAGCAAACGTCAGGACGTGGCCGAATCGGCTCTGCATCGCATGGGCAGCCTGCGGTCGCCTGACTCAGGGATCATGCTGCAAGCCCTGCTGCCGACGCTTGCGCCAGCGCGACATGCTTTGGTGGAACGCTCCCTCCGCAAACTGCGGTTCAGTAGCGTGGACGTGCCACCGTTGCCCTCGCCGCAACCAGCGTGGCGGGCATTGATCAGCCCCGTGGACGGCCAGGGCTCGCAAAGCATCTGGTTCTCGCTCGATCCCCAGCAAGACGCGCCAACCCGCGTCTTGAGAGTGTTAGTCAACGATCTTGCCGGCGTCCAAGGTGCGGCCTGGGACCGGAATGGCGAATTGGCGAAATATCTGCCGCCGAAACAATCCCTGGGCACAGTTCATCACGTTGCCCTTCCTGGCGCGTCCACGGCGTTATCCTTGTTGGAGACGACGTTCGACACCGGGCGGCGACTGGTGCAGGAAGCCTTGGCCATCAACCATGACAAGGATCAGGTTCCACCCCTGGGCTATGCCGTGTTGAGCGATACCCTATGGAAGTGGATGGGTAACCAACTGGCCGAGCGTCCCTCGATTGAGCAACCCTCGGAAGCGGAGGTGGTCGCTCTTTGTTCCCGCACGGCCGACCTGCTGAGCCACCCGGCGTTTGAAACCTGGTTTGTTCAGAGCGAAGCGGTATTGAACGTGGCCAGGAGGTTCGGTTTGTGGACGTTGTTTCACGGGCCGCCAGGGAAGAACCCAATGGTGAATGACTTGATTCGCCATCACTTTTCGACGGAGGGCATCGCGCGCTATCGCCGCCGGCTGGAGAGAACGGCCGAGTGGTTATGGCTGGCCGGCGAGAAAGAAACCGCCCGGCTGGCCCTGGTCGCTGCCCTCACGCTGAAAGAGAGCGCACCGGAAAACCATCCATTGGCCCAGCGCATGGTGCAAGTGGGCCTGGCCTTTGCCATCCAGAGTCTGGCTTTAGACCCCAATCAACAATAGCTGGCACTTGGACATTGGCTGTTTAGACGATTAGCGCCTCTGCAACAATGCAGGGGCCCTCAACATCCAAGACAGGAGATCAAGCAATATGTTTGGAAGTCTGGGTACACCGGAGCTATTACTCATTCTGGCGATCGTCCTCCTCATCTTCGGCGTAGGCAAGTTGCCGCAGTTGGGCAAGGGACTGGGACAGAGCATCCGCGAGTTCCGCGCCAGTCTTGCTGGAGAGGACGAAGAGGAGAAAGACAAAGATCGAGTAGAGGAGGAAGAAGCCACCAACTAGACTCCCTGATGGTCGCCTCTATTTAGACGCTAACCGGACCACTGTGACACCTGTTCCACCCTCTCCCTCCTCACCGCTGCGGAACGAGGCCACCAAAGCGTGGCCGGGTAGCGCGTCGCGCACTGCCTTGCGGAGCGCCCCGCTTCCCTTGCCGTGGACGATGCGCACCCAGGGCAACCCTGCTAGAAAGGCACTGTTCAAATACTCCTCCAGCCGGGCCAGCGCGTCGGCTACGCGGTAGCCGCGCAAGTGCAACTCTATGCCCGGTGAAGGCGCTGGCGGGAGCGAAACTGCCTTTGCAGCCGATGGCAACCTGGGAATGACAGGCTGGTCACGCAATTCCACGTCCTCTGGGCGTACCCGCACGTGGAAGCGTCCGATCTGCACCTCTACGCCATCTTTTGCCAATTCCAGCACCTCGCCGTCCACACCCAGCCCGGCGACGAGCACCGTATCGCCCACCTGCAAGGGTCGCCGGGGCAAGACCTGGGGCCTGGGCGGAGGTGGTGGGACGGGCAGGCTCTCGTCCAACGCCTGGACCTCCGCCTCGATCTGGCGCAGTGGTTCCTGGATGGCAGTCGCTGTTGCCATCCGGCCGCGCAGACGGCGTATCTCCTGCCGTACCTGGGCCAGTTCCTCCTGCGCCTCGGCTCGCGTCGCCTCCAGGACTTTCCACCGTTCTTCCTCAAAGCCCGCCAGCCGGTTCTCCAATCTGCAGGCCGCCGCCTCGGCCGCCTGGCGAGCAGCCTGGGCCTCTTTGTGCGCCTCCGACGTCGCCTCGCGGTGGGTCTTTATCTCCTGCAGCATATCCTCAGCCGCCAGCTCGTCGGTGGAAAGATGGCTACGTGCGTTCTCGATAATAGCTGGCGGCAAGCCCAGTCGGGTGGCAATGGCAAGTGCATTAGAGCGGCCAGGCAAGCCAATGGTCAATTCATAGGTCGGAGAGAGCGTCTCCACGTCGAACTCGACGCTGGCGTTTTCCACTCCGGGCGTGGTGTGAGCATAGGCTTTTAGCTCAGCAAAGTGCGTGGCCACAAAGGTTGTGACGCCTCGCCGGAGCAGGTGCGCCAGGATAGCCTGGGCCAGCGCTGCGCCTTCCACCGGGTCGGTGCCAGCGCCCAGTTCGTCCAGCAACACCAGAGATCGCTCGTTTGCCCCGTCGAGGAGGCGGATGATGTTGGTCAGATGGGCAGAGAAGGTGGAGAGCGATTGCTCAATGGATTGCTCGTCGCCGATGTCAGTGCATACGCTCTCGAAAACAGAAATGACCGAATCTTCGCGGGCCGGGATGTGTAATCCGGCCTGGGCCATAAACGTGAGCAGGCCTACCGTCTTTAACGTCACCGTCTTGCCGCCGGTGTTGGGGCCAGTGATGACGACGATGTAATAATCCTCATCCAGGTGCACGTCTACCGGCACCACTGTTGCCTGATCCAGAAGCGGGTGACGCGCCTTGATCAATCGTAAGACTGAGCCAGGATGACGAGAAGGTGCATCGGTGGCAGGTGGCGGCTCCCTGAAAGGCATCAACTGGGCTTCAGTCGCATTGAGGTCCTCAGCGTAGCGGGCCTTGGCAAAGGCCAGATCCAGTTCCGCCAGCGCCTCCACGGTGCACGCGACGAACGGCGCTTCCTCGGCCACCTGTGCCGAGAGTTGCGCCAGGATGCGTTCTACCTCGCGCACCTCCTCCAGTTCCAGCTCCCGCCATCGGTTATTCAGTCCCACCGTAGCCAACGGCTCGATAAACAGCGTCGCGCCGCTGCTAGACTGATCGTGGACGATGCCAGGAATGCGCCCCTTAAAGTTGGTCTTGAGTGGGATGACGTAGCGACCGTGTCGCTGCGTGACCAGAGCCTCCTGCAAATAGGCCGCGTTGTTCGGTGAGGCCAGGATACGGTTCAAGCGGTCCATCAGCCGGTCGTAGGCGATTTTCAGTTCGCTGCGGATGCGGGCCAGTTGCGGGCTGGCGTTGTCCACCACCTCGCCGCGATTGCCGAGGCAGCGTTGGATCTCGCTCACCACGCCCCGACACTCCTCGATGCGACTGGCCAACGCTGCCAGGCGTGGAAACTGGTCAGCCGTTCGGGCCAGGTTTCTTTTCAGCTTCCGGCCGCTCAACAGCGTCCCGGCGATCTCGAGCAGATCCGTGGGCAACAACGTCGCACCTCGGACCGCTGCCTCTACGCTGGGACGCACGTCCCTGGCTCCTCCCACGCCTATCGTTCCCTGGACGTCCCAAAGCCGCCGCGCTTCGCTGGTCTCCTGCTGGCGGGCCCGCGCCTCGTCCAGATTAGTCACAGGGCGCAAAGCGTGGGCAAGTTCCCGCCCAGCAGAAAAGTCGGTGTATTCAGCCAGACGGGCCAGTATCTTGGGGAATTCCAAGGTTTCCAGGTACTTTTCGTCCATCATCGTCCCGTTGATAGTAGGGGCGAGGCAAGTCGGAGAGTGGGTTGTTTGCTTCGACATTGTCAATTCGACTTGCCTCGCCCTTACTTCTGTGAGAGCAAAAGAGGGTGACAAGGGAGAAGCTGATTAGAGGGGAGTAGCAAAGATTTCGGGCAATCCACCGGGTATCCAAGGAGCAACGGTGTACAGGCCCAGCCGGAAAGCATAGTGGAAAACGGTGAGCATGACAGAGTTATTGACTAGCGTCACGAGTGTGCGCCCAAATTCTTCAGCCCCAATCCAGGGTGCATGGCCAATGACGTTAAGCGCCGTGCCGGCCAATCCCAACCAGAAAACCGACGTAGCAAAGCCCAGCACCAGCCCTCCTGTCTGGTTCACCAAAGGAGGGAGCTTTTTTACCCAACTGACATTTTTTTCAATGTCGCGGCACACGAAACTCAGAACGTTCAGCACAATGATCAGAACCGTCATGAAGCCCAGTATGTTAGCTGCTGACCACGTAAGAGAAGGGAACAAAGCCTTGAACCCACGGCCGAAAAGGCGGTACGCCCACACCCCCACTACCATAGAGATGTAAATGGAGATCAAACCCATGGCTTGCTGAGCCAGGCCACGCACAAAGCCGATCAGGACTCCCACAGCCAGCCCCAGTGATAAGATCAGGTCCACAACAATCAAGACACACCTCCTTCAAACAAAAAGTATAGCACATTCTGGTCAAAAGGCAAAAACGTCGAGCTTTTGCGTTGTTTGACAAATGTGGTACAATTGGACAACCACAACGTAAGACAAGGAACTCTCATGCTCAATCGCACTTTTCATTGGACCTTGGCGCTGGTCCTGGTTTTCCTGATCCTGGCCCTGCCGGCTTGCGGCAAGACAGGAGGACAAAACGCTCCCACTACTGTCTTTACCGGGCCGCAGCTTCTCTTCGAAGACGAGTTTAGCGACGAAACCTCTGGCTGGCTGGAAGCCACCGACGTCGAAGCCAGCCAGGGCTATCGCAACGATCAATTCTTCTTTGAGATTCGGGCCCCAGACCTCATCGCCTGGGACAATCCCGGTGGCAATTTTCAGGATTTTGTCCTGGAGGTCGAGGCCAGACAGGTGTCCGGCGCTGCGGGAAACTCTTACGGCGTGTTGCTTCGCTACATAGACGATGGCAATTTCTATCGCTTCGATCTGACCGGCGATGGCTACTATGCCGTCTCCAAATCGGAGTACAGAGAGTGGAACATCCTGGTAGATTGGCAAGAGTCAGCGCACGTCAAACCGCTGGGAGAGGTGAACCTCATAAAAGTCGTTTGCCAGGGGCCCAGGATGACCTTTTACGTCAACGATCAGGAGCTGGTCAGTGTAGAGGATAGTTCCTTCGAGCGCGGCGATGTGGGCCTGTTCGCCAGCACTTTTGCCAATCCCAACATTGAGGCCGAGTTCGACAACCTGGAAATCTGGGAGCCCGAATAGGGGATAGCTGTGTGCCGCTTGACAGGAACAGCGAGGCGGCTATAATAATAGGAGTACAGACAACCATAGGGAGAGGGGAAGGCGCAATTTG
This sequence comes from uncultured Anaerolineae bacterium, assembly GCA_964453885.1. Lineage (GTDB taxonomy): Bacteria > Chloroflexota > Anaerolineae > CAYNKW01 > CAYNKW01 > CAYNKW01. Next base: position 15,170 of record CAYVPU010000001.1, read on the forward strand.
GCTCAAGTCATTATTGGAGTATGCGAGACAGCTTTTGGCTGGGTCGGTATCGCGCGCTCACCTCGGGGCTTGTTGGCTCTGACCCTTCCCAGGCCAGATGAAGAAGCGGCACTGCGACCCCTGCTGGATCGCTGGGGCTACGACGCCCAACGGGACGACGTAACTCTGGGCAATCTGCAGGAAAAGCTGCGCTGCTATTTTGATGGTCAACCAGTTTCCTTTGACGAGCCACTAGACATGAGCTTCGCCACCGACTTTCAGCGACGTGTGTGGAAGGTGACGCGCCGTATCCCCCGGGGTCAGACGATGACCTATGGCGAAATCGCCCGCCAGATTAAATCACCCCGAGCGGCCCGCGCCGTGGGTCAGGCAATGGCCCGCAACCCGTGGCCGGTGATCGTGCCCTGCCACCGCGTGGTGGGCCATGACGGTCAGTTGACCGGGTTCGGCGGCGGGCTGACTATGAAACAGCGTTTGTTGGAGATGGAAGAGGCAAAGTAGGAGCGGAGCACGCGTGCGCATCGGCATTGATGCGCGGTTGGTCTATTACAGCCAGGCCGGCATCGGACAATACATCTTGAGTCTGGCCAAGTGGCTGGCACAGATTGACGGCGCCAACGAATACGTGCTCTTGCAAAGTCGCAAGGACAACACCACCATCATTGAGCAGGCCAACTTTCGCCGGGTCTCGCTGTGGACGCCTTCGCACCATAGATTCGAGCAACACGCACTGCCAGCCGAGATCGCCCGCCTGAGGTTGAACCTGCTCCACAGCCCCGATTTTATTCCGCCTTTCCGGGCGGCTTGCCGCACTGTCATTACCGTTCACGACCTGGCTTTCCTGCTTTTTCCCCAATTTCTGACCAAAGAGAGCGCGCGCTATTATGGGCAGATCGATCAGGCTGTGCGCCAGGCCGACCATATCATCGCCGATTCAGAAAGCACACGGTGGGACATCCTCCGCTTGTTGGGTGCCCCGCCTGATAAAGTCAGTGTCGTCCACCTGGCGGCCAACCCCATCTACCGGCCCATTCCCCTGGCCCACGCTCGCCAGCGAGTGGCAGAAAGGTTCGGCCTCACCGGCGATTTCATCCTGTTCGTCAGCACTATTGAACCACGCAAGAACCTGCCCACCTTGCTGCGAGCCTATCGTCAATTGCTGGATGCCTACAAGCTGGACGTGGGGCTGGCCCTGGTCGGCAGAGAGGGGTGGCTCTACGACGAGATCCCGCCATTGGTCGAGGAGTTGCGCTTGACCGACCGGGCACGCTTCCTGGGTCGCGTGCCCATTGAGGACTTGCTGCACCTCTATAACGCGGCCGGCCTGCTGGCCCATCCGGCTCTTTACGAAGGGTTCGGCCTGACACCGTTAGAGGCGATGGCCTGCGGCACGCCGGTTGTCGTCTCCAACACATCGTCGCTGCCGGAGGTGACGGGCGACGCCGGGCTGCTCATCGAACCAGAAGACGTGGATGCCTGGGCCGCTGCCCTCTGGCGCGTCTTTTCCGACGACGACCTGCGCGACGAGTTGTCGCAGAAGGCCCTGGCTCGCTCGCGCGTTTTCTCCTGGGAGCGCACTGCCCGCCAAACACTGCGCGTCTATGAACAAGTTTTCCAGGACCGCTGACGCTCTATCTTGCCGTTCGTAATTTGCCCATCATGCGCATCTTGATCCTTACTCCCCAAGTGCCCTACCCACCCCGGCAGGGCACGACCATCCGCAACTTTAACCTGATCGCCCAACTGTCTGCCCGGCACGAGGTGCATCTTTTGACCTTTGTCGAGAAGGAAGGTCAGTTAGCTGGGGCTGCGCCGCTGCGCGAATGTTGCGCCAGCATACAAACTGTCGTCGCCCCACAACGTCGGGTGTCAATGCGCCTCCGTGACCTGTTCCTGACGTCCCACCCGGACATGGCCCTCCGCTTGCGTTCGCCGGCCTTTCAGCGGGCACTGGGCGAGGTCGTTTCGCGCCACCCCTTTGACGTGATCCAGGTCGAAGGCATCGAACTGGCCCAGTACGCCCTCTGGCTGCAGGGCCACCGCCCGCCTGGGTTGCCGTCTTTGCCCTCTCCCCTCTCTTCTGATAGCCGGCCTCTCCTGGTCTTTGACGATCACAACGCCGAATACGTCCTCCAACAGCGCGCCTTTGAGATCGATTTGCGCCAGCCGGGCCGGTGGATCGGGGCGGCGTATTCGTTCGTCCAGTGGCGGCGTCTGCGTCGCTACGAAGCCCTCGTCTGCCACGTTGCCGACCGCGTCGTGGCTGTCTCGGAAGCCGACCGTGACGCTCTGCGCGCCCTGGCGCCGGGTCTGGACGTGGCCGTTGTACCCAATGGCGTTGACGTGGGCTATTACACCGGCTACCGCCCCGATCCAGCGACCTTGCCGGACGTGGGGAGCAGCGCTCCTTCGATCGAGCTTATGCCGAGCGAGGCCGAGGGACTTGGGGCAGGCCTGGTCTACGTGGGCAAGATGGATTTTCGGCCTAACGTGGACGCCATGCTCTGGTTCGCCGAGGCTATCTTGCCGCTCATCCAACGGGAGGTGCCGCAGGCCAGGCTATACATCGTGGGCCTGAAACCTCACCCACGCCTGCGCACGCTGGCTGGCCGGCCAGGGATCATCATCACCGGCGGCGTGCCAGATGTGCGCGCTTACCTCGCCCCGGCAGCGGTCGCCGTCGTGCCACTGCGGATGGGCGGCGGCACGCGGCTCAAGGTGTTGGAGGCCATGGCTATGAGCAAAGCGGTCGTCTCCACGACGGTCGGCTCTGAGGGGCTGAGTGCAAGGTCGGGGCAGGAACTGCTCATCGCCGACGCGCCGGCCGACTTTGCCCGCGCTGTCGTTGCGCTGCTCCGCGATCCGGCGCGTCGGGCTGCCCTGGGTCAAGCCGCCCGCACATTCGTGTCACAGCGGTTCGATTGGCCAACGATCGTGCCACGGCTGGAAGCGGCGTATAGAACTAACACGGCCCCGGCATAGTACCGGGGCCGCGAACGTTTTCCCGCCGCTACGAGTGCCAAAAGCTCACGGACTGATCACCAGCGGCGCCTCGCTGTACCATCCCGCGACGTTGAGACCATCGTCTGCCTCGGCGTAGATGTAGTAAGATCCGGAAAGACCAGAGGGGATAGTCCACCGGTATACGTTTTCGGTGGGTGCTTCTGGATCATAGTTTCTAACAACCAGGGGCAGATAGATGAAATGAGGGCCGGGGGGCGGCGTGCCACCACCAGTGCCTGGCGCCAGGATGGCGATAGTGTCCACGAAATTATCGGGGTCCTGGTCGTCATCGTATTTCAGGGTAATGGTCATTGGGCGGTCGCTGGCCTGGAGAGTCCACTCGATGTCGTAGTCACCGCTGGCCTGGGCAGTCGGGTCGGCGGTGAGCAGCACATAGTCCACGTGTATGTCAAAGTCGTTGGTCCCTGCCTCCATGAAGTCAAAACGCAATCCTGTCTTGGTCCCTGTCCAGCCGGGGCCAGGTCCGGGAGCCCCGTCCAGGTACCCTTGGGAAAGATCCACAGTATAGGTGTTCCATCCCTCCCAGATGATGACGTCGTTGAGCGTGTTCATATCCCTCGTATGGTCGTAGGGGTATTCAACAAAGTAGTGAAAGCGGGTGACCCAACCATTTGCGGAGATCAGACGATCGTAGCTGTTCGTCCAGTCTCCTTCAGCGTGCCACCGCCAAGTGAGGTATTTGTATTTGCTGGCGTCTATAGGTTTCTTTACCTTCACCAACAAGTAGATGAAACTCTCCGCGCTAACCACGCGAGCGTGCATCTGTCCGTCGAAGGAGACGTTGTTCAGGCCATGCCACGTCCAGTCCCAGATGCCGTCACTCAGCACGTCGTTCCAACCATCCATGTCCCAGGGATTGTCCACCACGGCTGTGGCATAGTCTTCCCCGCTGGTCATACTGGGCGCAGAAAAGTCGAGAATGGGCGCTGGCACGACGGTCAGCGGTCCGCTGCTGTAAGCACCGTCGCCGGGGTCATCATCGCTGTGCTTGATGTAGATGTAATAGTCGCCCGGCGGGAAGGCTGCCGTCTTCCAGGTGAAACTGCCGTCGTCGGGTTCGTTGACGGCGATCTGGGCAATGGTGCCGTTGCTGAAATTCGTGTCGTCGTCGCAGTAGATGTCCACCGTCCCACTGTCAGGGCCAGTCCAGGTGACCTCAAAAGTGGGAGAAGTGTCGGGGTCGGTCAGGCGTATCCAGTCGAACTGAATCTCGCCGCCCGCTGCCTCCGGAAAGATTCGCAGGCCCTGCATCTGCCCACTCCAACCACTGCCCAAGGTCGTGGTGTAGACGTTCCACCCCGCGTAGGCATCTCTTGTCCCAATCGTATTCTCCCCATCTGCAATCAAGCCAGCGAAGGACGTCAAGTAATATTCTGTACTGCTTGGAGGGAGGTGCAGGCGAAAGCTGAGTTGGCTGTAGGTGTCTGCGTCAATGGGGTACTGGGTTCCGATGGGGCCAATGTTGGCGGCACCCGTGTTAAAGCCGGGATATTGAATAAACACACTGCCGGTGCTAGCCCACGAACCCCCACCGTCGGCAAAGGTGCCTTGCCAGATCCCGTCGGACACAGAGATGTCGCTGACGTATACCTGCCAACGGAGATCCAGGCGGTCGTTCATATCCCGAGGGTCACCCAGGACCCGGGTGAAAAAGTCGTCTCCCTCGGGAATGACATCGGTGGTCGCGCCTGAGGGGCTGGTGACATCCACGGTCGCCTGAGTGCCAATGGACGCGGCGAAGGACGGTTGCCAGCTTTCTCCTCGGCCAACGGCCACAAGAAACAGAAAGCAGATCAACAAGCCAACAGTTCGCCAGTGCGGTCTCTGTCCCATGGTGTTCCCTTTCCTTTCATGATGATCCAAAAGGGATGGCCGTTGCCGACCATCTCCCCACGCCGTTAAGACATTATACCATGTCTGTTAAAATGCGTCAATAGGTATAAAGCACCAAAGATTTATCCTGTTCGCTGGGAACGATATTCAAAGCAGGCTGTCTGAAGCTGTATCAATGGACGGACTTAAGTGGCACAACCGAGGAGAGTTCGTCAGGGAAGGCCAATGACGATCGGATGCCCCCAGCCTGCCCAGTCCCAACTGTTGTTGCCACGAGGGTAGGTGAGCAAAGTGATCACAACCTCTTGACCGGCATAGCTGCTCAAGTCTATCAGTTCGTCAAACCAGCGTTGGTCGCCGGGGTTGTGCCGGGGATCCACCGTCCGCCAATAGATCTGCTCGAAACCCTGGCCGTCATCAAGAATGACCTGAAACTCTACGCCATCTCCCTCTTCCTGCCATACTTTTGGGGAGAGGGAGACGCTGAAGGACAAGCGTGCCTCCCGTGGCAATGTCAAGTGATAAGACACTTTTGAGGGAGGGTGCATCCAGAGCACAGGTTTTTCTCCCTCCGGAGTAGAGAACCAACGAGGCGTGACGTATCCTGGATTTCCTGGCGGTGTTTCCACTACTGTGTTCTGGCTGTCTAACATGGCGATGAAATCATAGACTACTTGAGGGCTTGCGGGGAAATCAGGGGTAATATCGCCTCTTTTCAGCTTTGTTGTACCCAATTGCCACCTATTCTGCGTCACACCTGTGATCAGGATGGTAACTATCACGACTCCCAAAATCCCGAGGCCAAGGTTCTTTCCAAAAAGGGCAGCGTTCCAGGGTCGCCGGCCGTCCTTGGGCCAGTGAAGGGAATAAGCCAAGACCACCATGACTAGTGCGAGGTTGAGCGCGACCAGGGCTACCAGAGAGCGCCCTTGGAACAAATAAGGTTTGTACTGGCTCATTCGTCGCATCACCAGATCGGCTCTCTCTCTCCAGGGAGCTGTCGTCAGGCGAATCACCTGGCCCAGTGCACGCAGCGACGTGGGGCGTGTGTAAAGCGCCATCACCACGTCTCCAGCAATCGCCCGTCCGTTCAGCGCCAATCTGCGCCTTGCGTCAGAAGCAGCGGACTGACGGCTGAAAACCACTGCCGGAGATTGTGCTTCCGACAAATTCGGAGCCAGAAGCCTCAGCTCCACGGTTTTGCCCGAGCTGTGTTCCAGAGGCGGAAAGCGGAACGAGTACCTCGTTGGCTCTCCGGTGTCTTGTAGAGGAATCTCGCCAGAGTAGGCCGGCTCACCGCCCGGTGCGATCACTATGGCTGTCATTCGTTCGGCGCGGCCGGGGTTGCGCAGCCAGATGTCAACGCCGGCCAGGTCATCGGTCGGCGCGATGAAACACTGGCTGACGACGTTGGCTCCATAGATGTCGGCCAGGAAGAGCGCTGATTCGAGGGAATTGGACGCTCCCTGCACCGGCCAGGGGGAGAGAAACGCAATGCCGAACAGAATCGCGCTCATGAGGATGGTTATTACGGTTATCCAAGATTGTCGCCGTCTGACGATGGCAGTCTTTACCACTTTGTTCGGCCCCTTACAGATAATATCTGGGCACGACAAACCCCCAGAGACAAATCAAGTTAAAAACCACTGCCCCAATGCGAAGCGCCCGGTGTCCCCAGGGTTGCAGGGGCCGTGGTAACAGCGTGAGGATACCCAGAGCCAAGAGGGACGAGTTGGCAACCAGCGAGGGCAAGAAATAGCGTCCCTGGCGAGGCATAAAGTAACCGGTCTGGCGGGTAAAGGTGAACCCCACGATAGCCCAACTGCCTAACAATGAAAGGAGACCAACCGTCAGCAGGGCAACCTGCCACACCTGACGATTCAGTTGTCGTCGCCACAGGGTTAGAACCCAGTAGACAATCAGTCCCAAGGCAGCCAACACAATGATCCAGATTAGAACCTCATAGTAAACTGGCGCGATGCGTGTATCCAGCCAGCCAAACTGGGCCCAGTAAGAGCGGTGGAGGCCCTCTGACAGTGCGTGGCGGTACTTTTCAAGGTATTCCCAGAAAGCCAGATCAAGTGGCATGCCTTCAGCCTGTCGCTGCGTTGTGTAGAGCATCCCTCCGCCGGCGCTCAAATTGCGATATATCCACCAGCCACAAGCGCTCAATGTCGAAAGGGGAATCAGCACAGCCCTGGCAACTAACCGCCGCCAAAGCTCGCGGTCCCAGATCAGTCTCAGAATCAATGCCAAGCCGACAACAGACGTGACGCTCAGCACGTGCGGTTTGGTCAGAACGGAGGCGCCCAGGGCTATGCCCGTTGCCAAAGCTAGATTCGCGCTCAGTCCCTCTTTAGCGATTCTCATGCTGAGATAGAGCACCGCCGAAAAGATCAGAGTCGCCAACACATCGGTGTTGATTACAGATCCGATGTGAGTGAACATGGGCTGGAACCCCACCAGCGCGGGCACGGTCAGGTGCATAGCCTGCCGATTGGGCAAGGCCAATTTCGCCACGTGGTACGAAGTCAGCGCAGTGAGCGTTAGCAGCAACACGGAGAACACCCGTACAGCAGTGGCGCGGCCGAGCAAGTCTGCATGATAGAACAGACGGTAGACGCCTGCCCCAAGCAAGTAATACAACGGCGGCTGATGCATCGCCGTGCTGATTTTTCCAAGCTCTACCGAGGTGCGTGTGGCCGCGGATAACGAACGGATGGCCTTCTCTCCAGGACCTTCGAAGGAATCTGAAAAAACTTGACGGTCATTTGGATGGAAAGCCACAGATATTGTCTGCATTTTATCCATGGACAGCAAGATCTCGTCAGAGTAAAAGCAGTCCGTTACTGCAGGGAGTTGGCCATGTTCGGCGATGAACGCTATCGTACCAAAGTGGCTAGGTTCATCGGGCGCCTGCCAGAGAGGCACAGCCACGGCCCACAGCACTCCATTGACAAATACCAGAATCAAGAGCACGCAAATTGCCTGTCTTTCATAGTCCAGGGAACGCAGCATTGATCGTGTTTTTTCCTTCAATCCGTCTGGCAAATCGGTCTCCAGTTATGGTAGTTTCAACCACAAATTAAAAGTTCTTTAGAAAAGACATGACCATCAAATAGGCCCGTAGTAGCGACTTGGGCATCTTGAAGACCAGAGCGTTGAGTCGTTTGCTGAGTGACAGGCGGTAATTGAGCAACACCATGGCGGCTGCCAGGTAGTCGTTCCAGTGGGATCGCCACGTCCCGTCATACCTGATCTTGAAGCCGAACAACTGGCTCAACCGGACTCTGGCTGCTTTGCCGCGTTTCATGGGGATCAAACCCCGGCGTTGCGCGCGGAAAATGGTCTCCGGCGGCACTCGTTGCATAGTCAGGCAGCTCTCTTTAATCATCTGCTCTATCCAGGTGGCTGCCTGGGGGGTGCGCGCGATAGCGATGGAATGTTTGATAGGATGCTGCCTCAACTCTGGCAACCAGGCGTCGCCGCAGGTCAAGTCGGCGTAATCCCCTATTGGGTCTTCGCAGTGCAGGCACTTTATCTCACACTCGAAATGGAGATTGCGGTAGAGACTAAAGTCTTGAAAGGGGAAACTGACCTCTTGACCATCCCGGAGCCACAGTTTTGTCTGGCCTCGCCAATGTCCCTGCCGGAAGCGCAAGTCGGCAATGTCTTGTTCCTCGAAGCCTTTTTTCCCGAGCACTTTTTTCAATAGTCCCTTGGAGGAACTGCGCCCGCACACCAGGCCGATGCGCAGCCTGATCTTTTCCGCCAGGACCGGATCCCGCGCCTCCCAGCGACGGAGTCGCTGTAAATGACAGGGCAGCGCCACGATAGCCAGATGGCCTGTCACTTTTGCCAGTCGCCGGAATTCGCGCATCAGTGGAAACTCTATATAGATGCTCGATTGACCGCTGAGAATCTCCTGCCGGTTCCGGGCAATGAAAGGCTCTGCTTCGATACGATCGTCCCGAATGACGATCCGGCTGATCAATGCTCCTTGAATGATTTCCTGTTCCAGGAGATAGATCAGCAATGCCGAAACTAGTCCTCCCGACGCCGCCTGGATTCGCATCTCCTCCTGGCTGGCGTAGCCAAGGTAGCAGGCCTCAAACTGGCCCAGGTATCGCCGGACAGTTGTTTCATCGGGCGTGCCGAACATTTTCCCGGCGACGCGCATCAGCAAGTCTTCGAGCCTGTAGCTTGTGTTTCTCGCCAATTTCAGGTTTTCCCTCTAGGTGTCTAGGCCATCCGCCTGAGCCACGCCGAGCAGCGATGCAGCCAGCTGGGCGTTCTGGCGGGAAGAGCGCATGACATCGGGCAAATACCGCGCGATCCTGGCGCGAACTTGATCCTCGTTTCCTGCCAGCGCCTCGAACCGCTCCAGCAGTGACGCTGTTGTGAGGCCATGGTAGCCAACGGCCCAATCCTCCAGATCGAACATGGCCAGCACTTCGCGGTATTTGTGGCTCCAGGCCGTAACCAGCACCGGCACACCTTTGGCCAGGGCTGACACCATGGCGTGAAACCGTGAGGCGATGAAATAGTCACAGTTTCCGATGATGGCACGCAGCGTGGTCGGCGGATGGTCTTTGAGCACAAGTTGGCAGTGTGACTTGTTTTCCATCAGGTCGTAGATAGTCTGGCAGGTGTTCACATCGCTCGTCCGCCCACCTTTTTTGGACGGGTGCACGGCGTGAGCGATCAGCCAGACGCCGTAACGCCCGGAGGCAGTGATCCGGTCGGCAAAGTCAGCCAGAACCTGGCAGTAGTCAATGCCCTGTCGCTGGCAATAGGCCCTGACGACGGAACTGGCAGCGATGCCCACCAATTTTTTCCCTTCAAAACGATCTAATGCCTGTGTGGCCAGGTTGGCCTCCAGCGCGATTGTCGCGCTGGCATCGTCTAGAGCAAAAGCAGCGTCGGCGCAGAGCACCACGTTGGTCAAGCCAAGTTCATAAAGATGGCCCTGTGTGATCTCGCCCCGCGCGGCGATGACTGCCAGACGAGGCAGCAAGAGTTTCGCCAGCCGGCGATTGAGGAAGGTCCTGAACGGTCCCAGAGCCTGCGCGTATTTCATCACCGGCTTGCCCACCAGCAAGGCCGGCAGGATGCAGGCCACGTTGTAGGCTAGCACGATCCCACGGCCATCGGAGAAGGTGATGCCACCCATGTCAATCAGCAATGCGCTGCGATGCAGCGTCGCCAGGATGCGGTTTCGGCGCAGGGGGCCTGGCGGCAGGCGGAGCCGCACTAGCAACCACCAAAGGAACGCCAGAGGCACAGCTATTAGCAAGGCCACCGGTTTGGCCGAAATGATTTCCACGCGCTCATCCCGGTTAGCCTTCCGGTCGTCTGCCGGGTAGATGCTGAGCACCCCAAAGCGCGCGTCTTTCATAAGCCTGGAAATGCTTTCCACGCCGCTTTGCAGCATAGAGGCTGCGCCCTTGTTCCCGGAGAGCGTCACACCGATGATGGCGATCTCAGGCATGCTTCCATCCCTCCCTCTCAGCCAGCGTGCTGCTGGAAGGGCGCTTGCTCAAGATGTAGCTGAACAACGGCCCCAACATCAGGCTGGCGGCGATCATGGCACTGCGATTCAGGCCTGCAGAAAGGATGCTGAGGACGCCCTCCACACCCAGCGTCTGCGAAGCAAGCACCAATATCATCTCGGCAATGCCCAGCCCTGCCGGTGTGACCGGAATCATGGCTGAGATCAGAAAGAGGGTACTGACGATCAAGCTTTTGACCAGGGGCAGGTCTTTGCCAAAGGCGGCAAAAGAGAAGTGAATCATCAGCAGCGTCGTCCCCGCGTTCACGACCGACAGCGCGATCAAAGTCACCAGCGTGCCGGGGTGTGCAGCGATGATCTGCCAACCCTCGACTACCTGGTTGATGCTCTCAGCCCACCTTCCGGGCAAGCGGGGCAATCGTCTGACAACAACAAAAAACGTCACAGGCAGCGACAGGCACGCGGTGAGAAAGAGCGTTAGCACAGGATTGGTGACGCCGAAACACAACCACAAGGCCACCATAGCCAGCAGCCCAATGATAGCGTTGGTGGAAAAGGACAATACATACAAGATGGCGAGGGTGCTAAGAAAAAGAGAATAGGGCAGGCTGTGCTTAGTCTTCAAATATACCCCCCGGATGGCTGCCCCGCCCCGGAAGGGGCTCAAGTAGTTACCCATAGACGTCATCGCCGACAGCCCAAACCACTCCAGGAAGTCAAGGCGTATCTCTAGGCTGCCCTGTATCACCTTGGTGAACAATCCCATGACCAGTAGTTTGAGAATGGCCAGTCCGAAAAGGAGGGCCAGCCACCCAGCAGACAAGTTGCTCAACAGTGCCAGGTCCTCAGAGTGGCGATAGGCGTACAAGGCAGCCCAGGTGAGAAACCCTATCACGATGAGCAGGGGAGCATATTTGCGGAGCATTCGCAGAGTCCTCATCGGCCCGCTCTACTTGTCTATCTGTTGAAAGCGCAGGGTGGTGATCTGCTCGGCCAGCAGACCCATCATCACGATCAATGTCCCCACGCTAACAGAGATCACGATGGGGATAGTCCAACGGCTGCCGATGATCAACTTGTAGATGGCGTAGAAAAAGCCAGGAAGAAAGATGACCAAGCCAGTGGGTAGAAAAACCTTCAGGGGGCTGAACAGAGTGGCGATCCTGGTCATGATCACCAGGAACCGGGCGCCATCGCGCAACAGTTTGATCTTGCTCCTGCCCACCCGTCGAGCGGCCTGGATCGGCTCGTATTTGAGACTATACCCGGCCCTGACGATGGCGATGGTCAGTGTCGTGGGATACGAAAAGGTGTTGGGCAGCAGATAGCAGAACTGTACGGCCAGTTCACGCCGGATGGCTCGAAAGCCCGAAGTCAGATCCTTGATGGTGAATCCCGCCAGATAAGAGGCCAAACGATTGTAAACAGAGTTGGCCAGTTGTCGGTGCCATTCCTGGCTGCCTTTGACTCTAGCACCCACCACCATATCGTAGCCGTCCTCGACAATGGGCGCGACCAGGCGGAGAATGTCCGCCGCGTCGTGCTGGCCGTCGCCGTCCATCAGCACGACAGTGTCTCCCTGGGCAGCCCGGATGCCGGCCTTGACCGCCGCGCCGTTTCCCTTGTTGTAAGGCTGCCGGACTACCTGCGCGCCGACCCCCGCAGCGACCAGAGCGGTGTCATCGCTGGAGCCATCATCCACCACCAGTACTTCAAACCGCCGGCCATCGAGTGCCATTCGCACCTGGTGGACCACGTCGCCGATGACTTGCGCCTCGTTATAGGCCGGGATCACCACCGAAATCTCTGGTTTTGTTTCCAAAAGTCCTCCCAATCAGGCTTCTCTGTGCTATCTCACAGACCCCACCGCCAATTCACATAGGCCCGCACCTCGCGCCACAGAGCGAGAGGCCCCTCCTGGCGTAGCAGTTGCCAGCCTTTGGCCAGGCGGATGGACCACGGCGAGGTGATAGAAAAGCGCTGCCCTGACAAATCCCCGTGCAGGCCAGCCTCTTCTCTATCTGCCGCCGGCTGCGGAGCGGCGCAGAAGCGAGCCAGTGGCCCAATGGCTCGATCCCATGCAAAGCGCGCTCGCACCTGGGCAAAAGCATCTGCCCGGTTGGCCCGCGCATTGGGCTCTGCCAGCAGGGCCAGGATAGCCTCGGTCACACCCTCCACATCCTTCGGTGCAACAACACAACCCAGATCGTGCTCGCGTACCAGGCCCGCCAGGGTATCACCACCGGTGACAATCATGGGCAGTCCGGCCCACAGGCAATCGAGCAGGCGCGTGCGGAAGGCAAAATGGGTCTCAATGTGCGGCAGGTGCAGGCTGACGCCAAGGTCAGCCTCCAGCAAATAGCTCTCCCGCTCCTCGTAGGGGACCCAATCGTTGAAAAAAACGACTTTGTCAGTGAGGCCCATCTCGTCGCTGAGGCGCATTGTGTCAGTCGTCATGCGCATGGGGTGCACCCTCGGGTTGGGGTGCTTGACGCCTATGAAGAAGAGCCGCACGTCGTCGCGCTGTTTCGTTATCTGGGCCATGGCCCGGACAAGAGTCAACGGATCGAGCCAGTTGTAGATACCACCGTTCCACAGCAGCACTCTGTCGTCGTGGCCGATCCCAGGCACGATGCCTTTCATCATTGGACGATGGTGCTGCGGCGGGACATTCGGCAGGCCAAAGGACACCACGTCTATCAGGGCCCGCAGAGTCGGGTCGGTGTCGTAGGTTTGGGGGTTGACCCGACCGAGCGCGGTCAGCACTCCCAGCCAATAATTCCGTTGTTCCTCGCTGGCGCAGATGAAAAAATCACCCATCAGCAACTGGGCATTCATCGCCCGGGTCAGGCCCTGGTGATCCTGCAGCCGCAGTTTCAAGCCCTTGTCAGCCAAGAGTTGCAGGTTTTCCAGCACAAAGGGGGCATAGATGTCTACGACCACCGTCTGGCTTATTTCTCGCAGAAAGGGATACTGTGCCAGTGTCAGGCCAGAGACAATGATGCAGTCAGTCTCTGCGGCCAGTTCTTTGAGCCGCTGCCGGTTGTAGGTGACCAGTTCAAGACCCTCGCTCATCAGTGTTGTCTCGTTAGGGATGGCCAGTGTCACCCGGTTTTCGGTGCACAGCCCACGAGCGAACTCCCAAGCCCGGATGGCTGGGCCAGCCATGCATTGGTCTACGGTGTCGTGGCTGATGATCAACACTCGGCTCATCGTTCGCCGCCCTCTGCCTTGAACATGATTTCAATCTGAAAGCATCGCTCCAAAACCCGCTGAACGGATTGGTACTCAGCGTCAAAGTAGCTCAACTCTAGAGGCAAGCCAAACAACTCGAAAATCTCTTTATCGGTGCGGCGGCGGGCGGCCTGGATGCGGGCACGCTTTTCCAGCAGGCGCGGGTAGTGACGGATGAGGTCATCGGCGGCGACCAACCCGCTGAGAGCTTGGGCAGGCACGGCAATGGAGCCGCCGCTTGCCCGTGCCCGCCTGCGACGGAGCAGACTGGCGAAGGCTGGGTGCGATGAACGCCAGTGCAATTCACCTTTGATCTTGTGATACAGCCCACGCGGGCCACCTTTCCGGAGCGACTGCCAGGCCTGGCGCAGGTAATAGCCTGTTGTGTATCGAGGCTCACCAGGAGGCTCGGCCTGTGGAGGACCGCTCTCGCCTTCCAGCCGGAAAGCCGAGGAATCAAGCCCTGCTAGCAGATAGCTTCGCTCCAGCGATAGCATCAACGCTACCGGCAGCACACGCTGGAGGTTTTCGTGGTCATAGTTCTTGATCAGTGTATACAACGCATTGCGCTCGTAGAGCAGGCGGATCTTTTCGTCGGCCAGGCGGCGGCTGGTGCCGTGGTGCCGATGATAGCACACGGCCCGGGGTGCGAACCAGACCTTGTACCCCAACAGCCACAACCGCCAGCCCAGATCGACGTCTTCATAGTAGGCGAAATAATCTGCGTCGAAACCACCCACAGAAAGAAACACCTCGCGCCGGAAGGCAACCGACGCACCATTGGCAAAGAGCAGGGCGCGCTCCTGATCGTATTGGCCGTCGTCAGGATCGCCGTGCCCCACCTGGTAGCTGTAGCCGTAAAAGTTCATGGCCGCGTGGGCAAAATCAATGCGCTTGCCGTCCCAACTGAGGACTTTGGCTGCCACGGCAGCAATGTCAGAGTCCCGGCCAAAGGGACGCAGTATCTCAGAAAGCCAGTCCGGGGCCACGCGCATATCGTTGTTCAGCAAGGTCACAAACTCGCCATGCGCTGCTCGTACACCAGCGTTGTTGCCGCCGGCAAAGCCCAGGTTGCGTCCGGTTTCCACAACTTGGACCGTCGGGAAATGGGCCCGCATCCAGTCCACCGAACCATCAGTGGAGCCGTTATCTACCAGCATCAGCTCCAACTGCTCGGCAGGATAGTCGAGGTCGGTCAGAGACCTAAAGCAGGGCCCCAGGTGTTCTAGACCGTTGTAGTTCAAAACGATCACGGTAACGGAGGGCGTTTCAGTGCTCACCCTGATTCCTCTTGCGCTCGTTGTGTCAAGCGCTCATCGTACCCTGGGACAGCATCACTGGTGCTGAACCGCGATTTGAACAGCAGATCACGAACGGAAGCACGATTGCTTTCACGCCCCCCCCTGTTTTGGTTATATCCAACACGTCAACTCGTGGCCACTGCGGACCGCCCACCGGTAGCATAACTACTCCCGCGCATGTTTGCGCTCCTCCAGGTAGGACGCCAGGCCCTCCTCCCAGGGTAGCATGTCGTCCAGGCCGACCGCGCGTAGCGCCGCGTTATCCAGCACCGAGTAGGCCGGGCGGGTGGCTGTAGCGCCAAAGGCCGCTGTGGTGGTCGGCTCCGCGTTGGGGCTCAAGCCCGACAGCTCCCACATCTTGCGGGCGAACTGATACCAGGTGCACTCGCCACTGTGAGTGATGTGGTATAGCCCATAGTGTTCGGTTTTGATGAGCTGGGCCAGCTTGCGGGCCAGATCGAGCGTATAGGTGGGGGAGCCGATCTGGTCATCCACCACCTTGATGTCGCGTCCCTCCCGGGCCAAGCGGAGCATGAGTTCAACAAAGTTGCCCCCCTTGCCGCTGGCCCCCGCTACGCCGTACAACCATTGCGAGCGCACGATCCAGTAGCGATCCAGGATGTAACGCACCAAGTACTCGCCGGCCAACTTGGCGACGCCGTAGACGTTGATGGGGCTGGGAAGATCTGTCTCGACGTAGGGCCTGCGGCGCTGGGTCTCGCCCCCGAACACATAGTCGGTGCTCATGTGCAGCAGCGCACAGTCCTGCTCTTTGCAGGCCAGGGCCAGGCTCCGCACGCCGTAGGTGTTCACGGCAAAGGTCTTTTCGACGTTGGTCTCGCACTCGTCAACCTTGTGGAAGGCAGCGGTGTTGATCACCACTTCCGGGGCGTGACGACTCAGCGTCTCCCGCAGCCCTACCGGCTCGCAGATGTCCACGTCTCGGTGGGTGAGCGCGATCAAGTCTACGCCGGTCAGGGTCTTGACCAGGTCGCTGCCCAGTTGCCCATTCGCGCCAATAAGCAGAACTTTCATTGTGTTTCGCCCTCCTGGCGCGGCGCTTCAAAGACTGACCCGGTGATGCTGATGATGCGCTGTGATTCTTCCAGCAGGCGCATCCAGCGGATGTTATAATACCGTGGGTTGTCAAAATCGGTATAGTCATAGCGGCGGATCTTTTCCACCATGTCTGTCACCGACTCTTCGATACCTACCTTGGGCCGGAAGCCGAGCATGTGCTCTATCTTTTTGGTGGAAACGCGATAGCTGCGTATGCCCCTGTAGCCATAGTCCACGCGGACCTCTGTGTCCACCTCCACCTGACGCAGCGCCTCGCGCACCCGCAGGGCCAACTCAGAGACGCGATAGTTGCGGCGGGAGACGTTAAAGATCTGTCCTTTGACCTTCTCTTCCTCGGCCTGGATGGCCAGAATGTAGGCCCGGGCCACGTCCCGTACGTCCACCAGGGGCCGCCACATCTCACCACCGTAGTGCAGGTTGAGATAGCCCTGGCTCATGGCAAACTTGACAAAGGTATTAACCACCAGGTCGTAGCGCATCCGGTGCGAGAAGCCATAAATGGTACCTTTGCGCAGGATGACGGGACAAAAGTCGTCGCCAACCATGCTGAGCAGGATCTTTTCTGCCTCTCGCTTGGAACCAGAATAGGCTGCCCTGGGCGAGACCGGCGTTTCCTCGTCCTGAATGATGTCCTTGTCGTCGTTGCCCACGCCCCGATCGTAGATGGAACAGGAAGAGGCAAATACGTAACGGCGCACGCTGGCTGCCCGGCTCATCTCAGCCAGGGTCCTGGTGGCCAGAGTGTTCATTTCGTAGTTGGCTTTGGGATTGTATTCAGCGGTGGGATCGTTGGACAGACCACCGAGGTTAACCACGGCGTCCACGTCCTTCAGCAAGTCCGGTGGCAGAGCACGCATATCGGCCACCACCAGCTCGACGCGGTCGCGGATCTCTCGCAAGCCAGCCTCGCCGTAGTAGAGACGATCCAGGATTTTGACGGCGTAGCCCCGTTCCAACAGTTCTTCGGCCAGCACCGAGCCTATGTAGCCCGCGCCACCTACCAGTAAAACTTTGCGCACGTCTACCTCCCTTTCACCGTCCACACGTCCCCGAAGGAATCGGGCGGGATGCGCACCTCATCCGGTTTTTCGCGGTTGTACGCATGGCTGGCAATGCTGATCATCTGCGTGTCGTCCTCTAGCGACATCCAACCGTGATAGACACCAGGTGGCACCACGATGAGGGTTGGTTTTCGCTCGCCGATGATGATGGTCATCATCTCGTCTTTGGTCGGGCTGTCATCCCGGTCATCCACGAGCACAAACTTGGCACTACCGTGGCTGATGAAGAACCAATCCCACAGTTCCGCGTGCTTGTGGTAGGCGCGGATCGTGCCTCGCGTCATGTCACCCACCAGGTAGACCTGGCCGAACTGGTGTACTATACCGTGGGGCTCGGGGTCGTCGGCACGACGGACGATCTCAATGAGGTAACCCCGGTCGTCCATGCGAGTTACCAGCGGTATGACTTGCACATCTTGAATCATGAACTTGAACCTCCTGTTTTTTGTGGCTTGATGGGATCGTCGCTCTGGGCAACCACCCCGTTTTTGGACGCAAACTTTCGATCTATGCCGAATATCCGGGCCAGTTCCTCTTGGGCCAGGACATACTCGTCGCCATCGTGGGCCGGCGTAAAGGGCTCACCGAACAGGGCAAGAATCTCTTGATCGGACCGGCGGCGCATGGCCTGAATCTGCTTTCGTTTCTCCAGCAGATTCGGCAAGTCTACGACGACGTCGTTGGCCGCGATGACGTAGCTCAGCACGATGTCGGGCGCTTCCACGTCGTCGTGACTGAGGTGGATCAAACGCCACCTCAGCCTCGCTAGCCACCGCCGCCAGCGACGACCCAATTCCTGCCTGGTTTTTGCGATCAAAGCCCTAATGTTGCCTTGTCTGAAAGCGTGCCACGCTTCCCGGCGATAATAGGCCGCATCGTAGACAGGAGTCTTGGGCGAACTCGGCCTGGCGGCAGCCGGGCGCTCGGGACGCGGCGGTGCTGGTGGCCGCCTTTGCGCCGTTGACTGTTGATGGAGACGCAGGAACTCTTTACCAGAGTTGAGGTGCGCCCGCTTGAACATCAGCAACAGGGCTACCGGCAGCACGCGCTTCAAGTTCTCATCGTCATAGTTCTTGATGAGGCTTCGAAGGGCATTTCGCTCATACAGCACAAGTTTCCGGCCCATGTGGATCGCACGCCAGAACCCGTGCCCCCGATGATAAACGACGGAACGGCTGGTAAAGGTGACGCTGTAGCCCATGACCCAAAGCCGCCAACCCAGGTCGGTGTCCTCAAAGTAGGCAAAGTGATCCTCGTCGAACCCACCCGATCTGAGGAACACTTTCCGGTCAATCAGCATTGCGCCGCCGCAAGGCGCCAGCACTGGACGATCCTGCCGGTATTGTTTAGACACAGGCTCGCCACAGCCGATCTGCCAGGCATGGCCACAGAAGCTCAGCACCATGCCAGCGTAATCTATTCGTTGGCCCTCCCAATCCAGGATCATTGAGGTGGTGCAGACGATGCCTTCTTCTGGCCGCAGGGGCTTGACTAACTCTTTGAGCCAGGCATGATCCACTCGCATGTCATTGTTGAGAAAGGCAACGTATTGACCTTGGGCCCTCCACGCTGCCATGTTGTTACCTTTTGAAAAGCCATAGTTGCGGTCGTGGCGGACGATTCTTACCTCCGGGAAATGGCGTTGGACAAAGGACACTGAATCATCGGCAGAGGCGTTATCCGCCAACATCAGTTCCAATTTGTCACGGGGATAATCCAAGGCCTGCAAAGAGACAAAGCAAGGTTCCAGGTGCTCCAGACCGTTGTAGTTCAGGACGATCACGGTTACACTGGGCCAGTGGGCCGTGTTTGTGCCGATTTCTCTCATTGGCTTCCCCATCGCGACCAGGCCCATCCCTGGATCTTCCACTCCGCGTACTGCCGCAATCTACCTTTGAACGCTGCCCAACCACCCGATCGCACGGCTCGCCATCCCTGGGCGAGACGCTGGTGCCACGAGCGCTCGGCTTCAGAGAAACTATCGCATCGGGAAACGGTGGGAGGACGCCACAGTTGCTGGTCTGGAGCCAGGCGTGGCTGGCGGCAGAATTCGATCAGCGGCTCCAGGACGCGCTCCCACTGATAACGCTCTCGCACTTGGGAAAAACTCTTGTGATACTGCTCCCGCAAATCAGACTTTGAGACCAGATCCAGGATCGCCTGGGCGACGCCTTCCACGTCGCCAAAGTCCACCACGTGCCCCAGGTTGTACTGCTGTACCAGCTCGCTGGTTACGTCGCCAGTGCTGACTATCATGGGCAATCCAGCCCAGATGTAATCGAGTATCCGAGTCCGAAGGCTGTACCGCGTTTCTATGTGAGCAGCATGTAGACTAAGGCCGACGTCGGCTTCAAGAAGGTAGTTTTCCCTATCTTTGTAGGGCACCCAGTCGTTGAAAAAGACGTAACGGTCCCGCAAATTCAGTTGCTCGCTGAGGCGGACTGTCTCTTCAATCTTGCGCATATGCACGGTGTTGGGACTGGGATGCCGAATCCCACCGAAAAAAAGCTTGACATCGGAGCGGTGTTTCACCACCACGTCCATGGCCCAGACGATGACCAGGGGGTCCAGCCAGTCGTAGATGCCACCGCCCCATAGGAGCACTTTGTCGTCGGCATTTATGCCGGGCCAGACCCCTTTCAGCACTTGTTTTCTGTGGGCCGGGGAACGCTCGGGCAGTCCGAATGCAGCCACGTCAATGAGCTTGCGCAGTTCTTGATCGTGAGCAAAGGTGTCGGGGTTTACGCGATTGAGGGCGCTCAATCTGCCCAGCCAATAGTCGCGCTGTTGCTCGCTGGCACAAAGGAAAAAGTCGCCAGTGACCAAGAGATCGTTGATAACCGAGGCCGATTTGTGGTGGGTGCTCCACCGAACCAAAGGATGTTGTTCGGAAAACAGGTGTAGGTTTTCCAGGTCGAAGGAATGGGAAAGAAGCACCACCAACGGGCGAGAGATTGTCCTCAGCCCCGGGTGTTTCTCGAGGACATTGCCCGACGTCACGATGACATTAGAAGCCTCTGCCAGTCCCCGCAACGCGGCATCGTCGTACTCCACGATGGCAAAATCATTGGACGTGACGTCGCTGGCGTAAGGCGAGGCCAGGGTCACAGGGAAGTAGCGGCTGAGCACTCGCGCATACTCCCAATCCCGCGCCGCCTGCCCGGCCATCTTGCGTCCAATTCTGTCGTCGCTGACGATTAGCACGCGGTTGGCCGATCTCTCGCCGAGCAGCGACTCCAAGCCCCAGGCATCAACAAGAAAATCCTGCGTGGCCCGGTAGGTGTTCTGAGCCAAACTAGGCTCAAAGGGTTGGCCGAACCGCTCGAATATGTCGCTGTCGGGGCGGCGGCGGAGCGCCTGGACTGCCCGGCGTTTCTCCATGAAGCGGGGCATGAGGTCTACAACCTGACTGATGCTGGCAAAATTGTCCAAGAGTGACCGGCGCACGACGACAAGACCTTCGCCAGACATCTGCACCGGGATGGCGCGGGGCGAGTCGTACAGAAGGGGTTTCAGTTCACGGGATTCCGAGCGATACTGCGTGACGTCCTCAACTTGCGTCAAGTAGAGGCGGCGCACCCATAACATCAATGCCACCGGTAAGACCCGTTCCAGGTTGTGCTCATCGTAGTTCTTTACCAGGGCCAACAAGGCATCCCGCTCGTGGAGAAGAGAGCGATCACTTGCCGGCGTCTTTTCGGCCATCCGTGCGACGGCGGCGGGCACGTACATGACTTTGTAACCCATCACCCACAGTCGCCATCCCATGTCAAGATCGGCATAACTGCCCTGAAAATCCTCGTCAAACCCGCCGGCATCTAGAAAAATCTGGCGGTCTATGAGCATCGCCATGCTGCTCGGCGCGAGAACGGGCTCTGGTTGCATTGGGCCATGGAGTGAATCCCGAACGTCACGGGGAAACAGGTGTCCGTGAAAGTTTATGGTCACACTGCCCGATATGACTTTTTCACTCTCTTGGGTCAAAATCCTCGAGGTCGCGCAGATTGCTTCGCCCGAGCGCAACGGTTCCATCAGCGCCGTGAGCCAGTTTGGGGATACCTGCAGATCGCTGTTCAGAAAAGCGAGCCATTCGCCCCGGGCAGCCTGAGCGGCCAGGTTGCGCACCCTGGAGACACTGAGGCTTTGGGGATACCGGACCACACGCAACTGCCGATAGCGAGATTGCGCACGCTTGACGGAGCCATCGGGGGACCCATGATCCACCAGGATCAACTCGAGACGATCTGGTGGATAGTCCAACGAGTGAAGGGTGGCCAGGCAGGCATCCAATTGTGCCTTGCCATCATTATTCAAAACAAGCAGGCTAACCTGCGGGTGTCGTTCAGAGTCCATTATAGATGACCTTGTAACTCATTCCTAAACATCATCGCTCTGGATAGGGAAATGCTGCTAATTGGCGGCCATCCTTCGCGGTGAGATGCCAGGACGCGGGGATGTGAAACATGCCATGACGTTCCTTGATCTCTTTTGCGGGCACGACGATGAGCTCGGCGCAATAACGCCTAAAGTCGTAGGCGTGGAGTCCCTCGTAGTCGTGGATGGCAGCGGTGACCAGGTAACGGCCAGGCAACAGCGGCAGCGAGGGAATACGGTAGTCCATGTACCCAGAACCCTCAATGCTTCTTACCTCGTAACCAGAGAAGACATTATTGGGGCCGCTGACCTGGGCGCCGCTCTCGTGGTGAATGGCCAGCCCAAACTGGGGCTGCTCGATGCGCTGATGCGCCTGATAGTGCAGGCGCAAGGTTATTTCCTCTCCGGTGACAAAGGCGCGCCGGGGTTTAGCCGCCGCATCGAGCAATTCAACCCGTTCCAGTTCCACCTCGCGGCTTCCCCAACGATGTGCTTTGTCAGTGGCATCGGCCGGCGCAAAGTCAGCTGTGCCCTGGGCCACTATACCATCCAGGTAAGCGTGGGTGACGCGCTCTACATCGCCGGCCGCCTGAATCTGCCCTTGCTCGACCCAGAGAGCTCTGTCGCACATGCTACGAATCTTTTCCAGTTCGTGAGATACAAAGAGCACGGTCACGCCTTGGCACTTCAACTCGCGGATCTTGTCCAGGCATTTGTTCTGGAAGGTGTGATCGCCCACAGCCAGCACCTCGTCAATCAGCAGCACTTCGGGGTCCGAGTGGACGGCAATAGAGAATCCCAGGCGCATGTACATGCCCGAGGAATAAAGGCGCACCGGCGCATCAATGAATGAACCTATGCCGGCAAAGTCTGCGATGTTGTCAAAGCGCTTTTTGATCTTCCTCCGGCTCAGCCCCAGGATAGAGCCATTGAGAAAGACGTTCTCCCGCCCCGTCAGGTCAGGGTGAAAGCCAACGCCCAACTCTAGCAGTGCCGACACCCGTCCATGGGTGATGACTTGGCCGGAGGTAGGTTCGATGACCCGCGAGATGAGTTTGAGGATAGTACTCTTGCCCGCGCCGTTGGGGCCAACAAGGCCCACCATCTCGCCGGGTGACACTTGAAAGCTCACGTCCCGCAGCGCCCAAAACTCCTCGCGAGGGCCGTGCCCTTTGAGGCGGAGGACGTTCAGGGTCAACTCTTGGAAAGAGCGTGGCTTGTCCCGATGGATTAGAAATCGTTTTGAGACACGGTCAAGACGGACGGCCGGTTTAGTCAATGGTCTTCCTCAAAAAACAATCTGGTAGTCTGGCTAAGGAGCCATGCAGCACCACCGATGGTCGCCATGGCCAAGAGAATGTAAAGCCACCGCTCGCCCCAGATAGAGGGTTTATTCTCGACCAGGCGATCCAGCAGAGCTGTCGCCTTATCACGGTAAGACCCCTGATAGTAGGCCTGAAAGTGCAGATCCCCTCCTGCCGGTACGCCATTGCGAAACATCATTCCCTGCAGGTACAGGTCCCGAGGTTGCATCCAGATGGTGATGGCATCGCCTTCGACCGACGACGGGGATTCGACACAGAAGTAAAATGTCCGCCCCGCCGAGTCCGGGATGGGCGAAAAAGTGAATGAATGATAAGCAAAGTCTTCCACCTCGCTGGCGTTAAGAGGCAGGGTAAAGACGTCGTCGGGCGCGTCCGGGGCCGTCTTTAGATAAAAGATCACCTCGCGCGCGTTTGGGCGGGCATATGTGCCCATAAAGATATCAATGCGGTGGAGGTGGTTGTAGCGAGCCAGAAAGGTCTGGCCCACCGTCTCTCCGCTGACGATCTGGCCCACTGATTCGGTGTGGGTGTCTTGGGTTTCGATGGGCATTTGGATCTGATTCAGAGCCGAGTAGGCAACGATGACTAGACCCAAAGCAAGGGCAACCCAGGTGAATACCATCTCACGGCGCATGGCTACTGCTCCGTTGAGAGTAGATGCGCACAGGGTTGAGTGGGTAGCCGATTTCAAAGAGTCGAGCCACAACTTTATATTCTCCCTTGAACCATTCACTCTGAATCATCTCGGCAAACCATCCTGCAGGGACAACCAGATAGTCTGGGTGATAGTTCTCTACGGCCCAGAGGGTCGTATCGTCATACGTGCTTTCAGGAGCCATCTGCTTGGCGACCTCTGGTTGAATCAATCCGGCAAAGCCAATTATGGAACGGCGAGCGTAATAGCCAATGATACCCACCTCAAGCATTCCTACTGTCGCATCTTGAGGCGTATTGGCAGCCAGCCACTGGCCAGCTTTTCGATAGGCGACCTGGCGCCGATCTGAACGTTGCAAACGGTACATTGCAGATTTTGCCTGGGGAGCCAACAGTAAGAGTAGTCCCAGGACCAACAACGCTGGTGCGTAGGGGCGCAGCAAACGACAACGCCTGGCAATCCACCGCGAAAACGCCACAAGACCCAAGCTTGCCAGTAGTGCGATGGCGGGAGCCAAGGGCCCATAATACCAAAAATACCGTGAGACGCCCAGAAAAACGTAGGCCAGGAGATACAATCCCGTCCAGAGCAACAAGGGCACCCACTTCCACAGCCGGTTACCGATCACCCACGCTGTCCCAAGGATGATAAAGGGAGCGTAGAGGCAATAGAGGGGCACCTTCCCATAGTTGCGCAACAGCCTTGAGAATCCCTGCCAAAAACTGTCGCTGATCAGCATGGTGGCCTGTTGCTGCTTGGTGAGTAGGGTGGTGGGAAAAGGTGAACCGAAAAAGAACCAAGCATAAAGATACCAAGGGGCTATCATCAATCCATACAAGAGAATCTGTCGCCAGGGGATTCGCCGATGGGTGACTAGATAATGGAATCCCAGAACAGCGGCCACCAGAAC
Source organism: uncultured Anaerolineae bacterium (assembly GCA_964453885.1). Lineage (GTDB taxonomy): Bacteria > Chloroflexota > Anaerolineae > CAYNKW01 > CAYNKW01 > CAYNKW01. Next base: position 39,479 of record CAYVPU010000001.1, read on the forward strand.
ACCATCGGTGCGGCTGAGGGCCATCAAAGCAGCAAAGAGAGCTGCAAGACTAAGATGATCGGCGGCGTAATAATAGAACGCACCCAGGCCCAGCATGGTGTAAAAGCACGTCTCAGCGCCAAAAGTGGACAGCAAAAGCGGCGAAAGGCCAAATAACAAAGCCGCGCCAGCGCCCACAACCGGTTGACTCAACCGACGACACAGCAAGTAGAGAAACAAGGCACCAATTTCCAGGCTCACTGCGCAGAGAAGGTTGCTCAAGCGGGGCAAATCTAGCCAGACATGTCCCAGCAGAGCCAGCAACAGCGTGTACAGCGGAGTGGTCGTGCTTTGCACTCGCAGCCCCACATTGTAAACGAACCCACGGCCCTCCATCAGATTCCGCGCGTATCTGTACGTAATGAACGGATCATCGTACCCATAGTCGGCCAAGCCCAGGAACAATAGCAAGGCCAGGCCAGCGACGGTGCACACCAATGCCAATGTATGGCGAGTCCCAACTGTCTGTAGTTGTGACAAAATGAAAGCTAACCTCCAAGATGGCAACTCCTGGCACGGCCCAGAGCGGCAGCTATTATAGCATCTTCTGGGGAGAAGTTCAAATCTTTCATTGTGGGTTTCATTTGACAGTTTGGGCAACGTGAGATATGATAAGTGGGCGTGAAACGTGATCCGCAAGTCATGCATCACGACCCGTTGGAGGGATAGTCCATGAGTATTAGAACACGGCGCAGACCATCCCAACTTGATCTCTTTGCCTCCTCCGCCGAGCCAATGACTGTGGCGCAAGTCACCCGCTACGTCAAGAGCTTGCTCGACGGCGACTATGTCCTCCAGCATTTGTGGGTGGAGGGCGAGGTCTCTAACTTTAGGGTGACGGCCTCAGGACACGCCTATTTCACCCTGAAAGACGACCAGGCCAGCCTGCGCTGCGTCATGTGGCGCTCCGATGTGAGACAGCAAGACATGCTGCCGCAGGACGGTCAGTCGGTGCTGGCCCATGGACGAATCTCGGTCTATGAGACAGCAGGGGCCTACCAACTTTACGTGGATCACATCCAACTGGCTGGCGTGGGCCGTCTGTACCTGGAATTCGAGGCCCTCAAGCGGCGGCTGGCCGAAGAGGGCCTTTTCGACACGGCGAGAAAGCGTGCCCTGCCATCTTTTCCCCGGCGGCTGGGCGTCGTCACCTCGCCGACAGCGGCGGCGCTGCAGGACATTCTCAATGTGCTGAACCGGCGCTACCCACTCGCGCAGGTGGTGCTGTCGCCCACACTCGTGCAGGGTGACCAGGCTCCGCCCCAAATCGTGGCCGCCATCCAGTCCCTCAACGACTATTCCGACGTGGATGTAATCATCATCGCCCGGGGCGGTGGATCGCTGGAAGACCTATGGGCCTTTAACGACGAGCGGGTAGCGCGGGCCATAACAGCCTCGCGCGTGCCGGTGGTCTCGGGCGTGGGACACGAAGTGGATTTTACCATCGCCGATTTTGCGGCCGATGTGCGCGCACCAACTCCCTCGGCGGCGGCCGAGTTGGCCGTGCCGGACAGGGCAGAGTTGCAAGCCGCCGTGCGCAGACAGTGGATGCGCCTGGCCGGAGTGCTGCAGAGGTGGCTAGCCGAGCGCCGTCAGTTGCTTGCTAACCTGGCACAAGGCCTTCAGCGCAACTCGCCCGTGGGACGCATCCAAAGCCTCCGACAACGCGTGGATGAACTGTTCCAGGTCAGCAGCGTCCGCCTGGGGCATCTGTTGGCCCTGCGGCGGGAGCGGTTCAACGGTTTGGTCGGCCGGCTGGTGACACTGAGCCCCTTTGCCACATTGGAGCGTGGCTATGCCATTGTTCGCCACAAAGATACCAGGCGCGTGGTGACATCGGTAAAGCAGGTAGTCTCCGGCGAACTCGTCGTCGTCTGCGTACAAGATGGCGAGTTTGATGCCACGGTGGGTTAGTACCTACAGCGTCGCTTCGCTCCTCAGAATGAAAGTCACGTTGTAGGGTTAGACAGAAATAGAGAGAGAAGTAAAGATGAGTGAGAAGAAAGACAAAGAACCAACCTTTGAGGCCGCCTTTCAAGAGTTGGAAGAAACCGTGCAACGCCTGGAAAACGGTGAACTGACCCTGGACGAAGCCATCGCTCTCTTTGAGCGGGGCCAGGTGTTGGCCCGGCTGTGCGACGAGAAGCTGGAACAGGCAGAGCTGCGAGTAGACCAACTGCTGCCCGACGCCGACGGAGGCTATCGCAAAGCGCCTTTTGAAAGGGATGCATAACCCGTGCCTGCTCTTTCCTCCTGGTTGACGTCCCCTTTTCTGCCAGCGGTGGCCCTGGTTGCCGGCGCGGCTATGACTTGGCTCGCTCGCCGGTTCCTTCCGAGCCACTGGCCTATGGTTTCGCTGATCCACCGGGCACTGCCAGTTGTTTCAGCGTTAGCGGCCGTCCTCGCCATCTGGTCGCTGCGCCAGCCGGTGTCCCCCTCTCGCTTCCTGCTGATCCTTCCACCGACGCTAGGGCTGGACTTGTCGCTGAGGGTGCAGCTAGACGAGTGGGGACGACTATTTGGACTGTCTCTGTTGTGGCCAGCGCTGACCGTGGCCGGGCTGGGTCTTTTTGGTTCGTCCTCTGATGCCGGGGACGCAGCAGACCCGCCAGCCTGGTCCCAGTGGTTGTCGTTGCTGGCGGCTGCTCACTTGACGCTGGCCGCCGCTGACTGGTTGACGCTGGCTGCTGCACTGGTCTTGTTCGACCTCGTCTACCTGGCAACGGCTGCCCCCCAGAGTGAGCGTGGACGGAGCTTCCTGGCCAACGGCCTGAGCGGGCTGACGGTCCTCACCGCGGCATTTATGCTTTCCTCCGGCCATCACAGCCTGGCCCTGAGCGGGGGTGAGCCACTGCCGCCCACGGTGGCGCTGCTCATCACCGTGGCGGCTCTCGTCCGCCTGGCTCCCTATCCCCTTCATTTCTGGCTACCCGATCCCCAAAAAGTCGCGCTGCCAGCCTGGCGTTGGCCAGTGCGGCTTTCGTCGTCGGTGGTCGGGCTATATCTGGTGACCCGTATCACGCCCCTGCTGGCCGGG
>CAYVPU010000001.1:42654-46719 GCA_964453885.1 uncultured Anaerolineae bacterium
GGCACACCTGGCCCTGATCGCCGGCACCGTGGGATGCCTGGTGGCGACGCTGCTGGCGTGGCACAGCGCACAACACGAACCCCGGCAGGCTGTGCCCTTTATCGGCCTGTATCAGACTAACGTGGCTCTCCTGTGTTGGGCAGTGCTGGGCGAGCCGCTCGTCGGATTCTGGATGAGCCTCACCCTTACGATGGGGATGATGGCGTTGGCGATGCACCGGGCATGGATTGATAGCCGAGAGAGCAAACCCCTGGTCTGGTGGAGCGCGGTTCCTGGCGGCCTGGCTGCCGCAGCGCTGGCCGGTCTGCCGCTGACGGTGGGCCTGTTCGCGCGCCAGCCCCTTTACAGAGTACTGCTGGGCGACCGGCAAGTTCTCTGGCTGGCCTTGCTCCTGGCGGCAGAAGGCGCGCTGGCCGCAACGCTCCTGCGTGTGTGGGGCGGTTTCCACACAGGCGACTTTACCCGGCAAAGGACAGGGGAGCGACTGCCCTGGAGCGCATGGGGGACGATGGCCTTGTTGGCCGTTCCCTTGCTGCTCCTGGGATGGCGCCCATCCCTGGTGGCGTGGTTGGCTGGTTTCCCGGATGCAGGGGACAGCTTTCTGGCTTTCCCCAAGTTGAGTCAGGTGACGCAGGGCGGCATCAGCTTGTGGGCGACCCTTTTGCTGCCTCCGGTAGTGGGTTACGGCATCTATTGCAGCGAGATCCCCTGGCCTGGCGACGTGGCCAACGCAGCAGCACAACTGGCTTTGGTCTTGCGTCTCGGCTGGCTGCACCGTGCCGCAGCCCGGTTGTTGGACCAGGCACGCCGAGCCCTGTGGTCTGTAGGCGCTGTGTTGCACGGCGAGGGATACCTGGCCTGGGTGGTTTTTAGCCTGTTGTTGATCTTTCTGCTCATCCTGAGTCTCTGATAATTTGTACCGAGCGCATGTGAGAGGTATGAAACCGGACTGTTTTCACTGAACCACATTGTGCCGATCATAAGGGGTGCCACATTATGCCTACCCTAACTGATATTCTGGTCTCATTGCCCGCCATCACGAATTCCACTGCCGTTGCCGGCATGTTTGTTACCGCCAGCTTGATGATCCTGCTCCGCGACTGGTCGCAGGCGATGCTGGCGTTGGTCATTCAATACCTCCTCTTTGGTTGGCTTTTGGCAACGCTCATCCCCCTGCCCCTGGCGTTGATCAAGACGCTGATGGGAGCCATCGCCTGCGTCATTCTCTATTGGTCGGCCCGGCGCATCGGAGAGCTGCCGGCTTTACCCTTTGAGTCCGTCGAGTTAGATGAGACGACCCGCCTCCGGCAAGCGGCGGCGCGACAAAAAGCAATTCGGATTGCGACCAGTTTCTCTATGCGAATGCCCTTCCGCGTGGCGGCGCTGGCTCTGGCTGCCCTGGCCACCTATGGGCTGGCGACGCGGTATCCCCTACCGGGCCTAACGCCGGCCGTGGGACTGGCCTGTATTTGGCTGGCTGTTGCCGCCCTACTCCTTCTAGGGTTGACAGAGTCGCCTCTCCGAACCGGCATGAGCTTGCTCACGTGGCTAATGGCTTTCGAGATGTTCTACGTGACCTGGGAGCGCAGCTTGACCATCGTCGGTTTCCTGGGCATAGCGACCTTGCTCGTCGCCCTGGGTGCTGGCTACCTGACCTCGGTGCGGGGGGCACCGGCGCCGCCCGCGGTTGTGGAGGAAGAAGCGTGATAGCCGGACCGTGGGTGCTGGTGGGTCTGCCGCTGGTCATCGCGCCGTTCGTTTACGTGGTGAGGCGCTGGGCGTTCCTGGGCGCTTTGCTCGCGGGAGGGACGGCAGCGGCCTTGGCGTGGCTGTGCGTTGCTATCCCCCTTTCCGAGCCGACCAGTCTGTTCGGATGGTCGTTTCTGTTGGGACAACCAGTGGCAGTGCTGGGTCGCGAACTGGCACTGACACCGGCTAATCAACTGGCATTGGGCTTTCTATTTGGCCTCGCTGCCGTTTCGTTCCTGCTGGCCTGGCCAGTATCCCCTGGCCGCTCTTTCTTCCCCCTGGGCCTGGCCTTGCTCAGCGGGTGGGTGGCGGCTCTCCTGATGCGACCTTTCGCCTTTGCTGGGATCATGCTCTGGCTGGCCTCCACCCTGGCAACGATGGTGATCCAGGGTGGACGGTTGGCCTCGACGCGAGGTGCCGGACGCCAGATGGTCATGTTGACGCTGGCAGTTCCCCTGCTGTTGCTATCCAGCAGCTTGATAGAGGCGCGGTCCGTCAATCCGGACGACTTTGTGCAGGTACAGCCGGCGATTCTGCTGACCGCTGCTGGACTGGCGATCCTTCTCGCGGCGTTCCCCTTTGAAGGTTGGGCTTCGGCGATGGCGACCGATGCTCAACCTGGTACCGTAGCGCTGGTTGTCTCCGGCTATCAGGTCGTCGTCCTTATGTTGGCTCTGGATCTATTTCGCGATCAGCCGTGGCTCATTGCCGACGGGCAGATTCTGTCGCTGCTAGCCCGGGGAGGATTGCTGACAGCGGCGATTGGCGGCGGACTGGCAGCCACCCAGCGAGACTTTGCGTCGCTGCTGGGCTACACAACCCTGAGTGACCTGGGAGTTGGCCTGGTCGCCCTGGCGCTGAACAGTAGGATAGGGCTGACCATTGCTTTCTTGATAGTCACAACGCGAGCGGTAGGGCTGCTGCTGGCGGGTGCGGGTCTGGCCGTAATCCGCTTTCGTGCAGAGCCCACCTCTTTTGCTCGAGTGGCCGGTCTGGGGCACCGTCTGCCGCTGGCCACGGCCGGCCTGCTGATGGGTGGACTCTCGCTGAGCGGGTTTCCGCTCACGGCCGGTTTTGCCGCGCGATGGGCACTGTTGGGCCTGGTGGCGCCGGCGGGTGGCCAATGGGCATGGGTTTTGCTGATCTCCAGCTTGGGCGCCATGATTGGCTGGCTGCGAGGTGCGCAGACCCTCTTTGCCGCCACAGATTCGCCGACCAGCGATACCAGGCTGGCCCGGCGGACGCCCCTCGTTGCCGGGCTCCTTCTCATTATCCTCATGATAGCCTGCCTCTGGCTGGGCCGTCGCCCCGACTGGTTGCTGCTCTGGCTGCGTCCCCTTGTAGACGCCTATGCGCCGTTTGTTACTGCACCGGCATCCTCCATGCTGCTGGGGAGCTCTCTATCCTCGTAAGTTTGGAAAGTCTTAAATTTGCAGGAATTTTAAGGTTTTGCCCCGTTTCTGTGCTTGCATTTTGCCTCGTTGTGTGGTATTATAAGCTCCTTCATAACCACTATATCTTGTGGTTGTTTCCTCACATACACCTATATATCGTATCCAATGGATCGGGCCGTTCCACCTGGGCTTTGATCTTCCGACAGTCGCCGCAGTCAACAACGCAGCCAGTTAATGCTTAGATTGGCCGTGGTTTGCGTTTTTGTCAGGCACAGCGACGGATTAAGACGCTGCTTATCATTCGATGCCAGCAGCAAAATGATGGTGATGTTCTGAACATAAAGGGGAGGTATCATGAAATGTCCATACTGCGGCGAGCGCGACTCACGAGTCGTGGACACGCGCGAGGCCGGCGACGGCATACGACGACGGCGCGAATGTAAGATCTGCGAGCAACGCTTCACCACTTACGAGCGCGTCCATTCCGCGCCGGTAATGGTGGTCAAAGGCGATGGCCGGCGAGAGCCCTTTGATCGAGAGAAACTGCTCCGGGGTGCGCGCATCGCCTGCGCCAAGCGGCCTGTCCCGGTAGAGGACATCGAACGGCTTGCCGACGAGGTTGAAGCCCACATCCGGTCATTGGGCAAATCAGAAGTAAGCAGTCAGGTCGTGGGCGAGCAGGTCATCGCGCGGCTCCGACAACTCGACGACGTGGCCTACGTTCGTTTCGCCTCGGTCTACCGCCGCTTCGCCGACGTCGAAAGCCTGGCGCAGGAGATTGAGACTTTACTGGAACGACGGGCGCGGGGAGAAGGAAACGGAAACCCATAAAGCTCCCCCCCTCCCCACCCCCCTTTATGACCAAAATCTATCCCCATTGATATGTTGCCTCATGATATTGTGCAGCGAATCAGGATGATCT
>CAYVPU010000001.1:46729-54503 GCA_964453885.1 uncultured Anaerolineae bacterium
CGCAGGAGATTGAGACTTTACTGGAACGACGGGTGCGGGGAGAAGGAAACGGAAACCCATAAAGCTCCCCCACCCCCACTAATGACCAAAATCTATCCCCTTTGATATGTTGCCTTATCACATTCTGCAGCTACTCAGGATGATCTATACTACCAAGAGGAGTTGACTTGTGGAATCTATTCAATTGATTGAAAAGCGCGATGGAAGCCGCGTGCTCTATGAAAGGGTGAAAATCACGAACGCCATTCTCAAAGCCGCGCAAGCCGTTAACAGTAAGCATGGTCGCCCATGGGCAGAAAATCTCGCCCGACGTGTAGAGGTTTCTCTCATCCAGCAAGTTAGCGCAAACGGACACCGTCCTCGCGTTGAGGACATCCAGGATATTGTGGAACAGGTACTCATCAAAGATGGACAAGCGCAGATCGCCAAGGCCTACATCCTTTACAGAGATCAACGCACCCGGGTCCGAGATACGCGAAAGCTTGTTCTAGATGGCATGAAGCTGGTGGATGACTATCTTTTGCGTTCTGATTGGCGAGTGAACGAAAATGCCAACATGAACTACTCTTTGCAGGGGCTGAATTTCCACGTGGCTTCCTCCATTGCGGCTCGTTATTGGCTTCAAAAGATCTACCCTCCAGAGGTTCAACAGGCACATGTGGAGGGCGCTCTGCACATTCATGACCTTGGCGTCCTGGCAGCTTATTGCTGCGGCTGGGATCTCCAAGATCTGTTGCGTCAGGGGTTCGGTGGTGTTAGTGCCAAAATCGAGAGTAAACCACCAAGACACCTACGCTCGGCGCTGGGACAGACTATCAACTTTTTTTATACCCTACAAGGTGAGACGGCTGGGGCCCAGGCCTTTTCGAATTTCGATACCCTTCTGGCTCCCTTTGCCCGAGCCGACGGTCTGTCTTATAAGGAGGTGAAACAAGCCATTCAGGAATTTGTCTTCAACATCAATGTGCCAACAAGAGTGGGATTTCAAACACCCTTCACCAACCTGTCGATGGACCTCATCCCGCCCACGACACTGCGGGATATACCGGTCATCGTCGGCGGAGAACTCCAAGACGAGGTTTACGGCGACTTTCAGCCAGAGATGGACATGATAAACCATGCATTCGCCGAGATCATGCTGGAAGGCGATGCCAAAGGCCGGGTCTTTACTTTTCCGATACCGACGTACAATATATTCAAAGAGTTTGACTGGGACAGGCCGACCCTGAAACCTATATGGCAAATGACCGCCAAGTATGGAATCCCATATTTTGCCAACTTTGTTAACAGCGATATGAAACCGGAAGACGCTCGTTCAATGTGCTGCCGCCTTCGCCTGGATAATCGAGAACTCAGGAAGCGAGGTGGTGGCCTGTTTGCTGCGAACCCACTCACCGGCAGCATCGGCGTTGTCACGCTCAATATGTCGCGGATCGGCTACCTGGCTGAGGATGAGAACCATTTTGAGCTCTTGCTGGAATCGGCCATGCGAGCGGCCCAGACAAGTCTTGAGATCAAGCGCAAAATCTTGGAGCAATTCACAGAAGACGGGCTCTATCCCTATAGTAAGCATTACCTGGCGGCTATCAAACAACGCTTTGGATTATACTGGGCAAATCACTTTTCAACGATTGCGATAAACGGGATGAATGAAAGCTGTCTCAACTTTCTTGGTGTGGACATTTTTCATAAAGCGGGAAAGACATTCGCTGAACGGGTACTCGTGTTTATGCGAGAGAAAATCCGAGAACTTCAGATAGAAACCGGTCATCTGTACAACCTGGAGGCGTCCCCGGCAGAGAGTGCATCCTACCGCCTGGCCAAAGAGGACAAGGCACGATTTCCAGACATCAAGACGTCTGGATCCAAACAGGCGCCCTATTATACTAACTCGACCCATTTGCCAGTGAATTGCACTGACGACTTGTTCGAGGCATTGACGCATCAAGATAGCCTGCAAGTGCTCTACACTGGAGGCACGGTGTTACATGGGTTCTTGGGTGAACAAATTGATGACTGGCGCCAGGCTCGTCTTTTGGTGCGTCGAATTGCAGAGAACTTTCGCTTGCCCTATTTCACTTTGACCCCCACCTTTAGCATCTGTCCCGTCCATGGTTATATTCCTGGCGAACACGCTCACTGTCCTTACGAACACACGGAAGAGGATTTGGCCCAGTTTGGCGTGACCATGCAACCTTGAAGCAGATGAACAAAATAAAAGCTACTCAAATCCAATCTGAAAGGAGACACTAAATGACAAACTCGCAGCCAAAGAGAAAGATACCTTGCGAGGTTTATTCCCGCATTGTGGGTTACCTGCGCCCTGTCCAAAACTGGAATAAGGGCAAACAGCAAGAGTTTGCCGATCGTCGGCCATATGCGGTGCCCCCCAGGTCTGAGCTCAAAAGCGCAAATGCTGATCAAGGGGCTGGTTAAAACCTCTATCGTTGATTACCCCGGCAAAGTTGCTACTGTCGTGTTCGTGGGTGGCTGCAACTTTTGCTGCCCATATTGCTACAACGCAGATCTGGTGTTGCGACCGGAGAGCCTCCCAGACATTGAGGTTGGGGAGGTTCTTCGATTGCTGGCCGAACGACAAGGGTTTGTGGATGGGGTTGTGATCACCGGGGGAGAGCCGACGCTACAAGCTGACTTGGCAGATTTCATCCGGGAGTTAAAGGCCCTGGGATTGGCTGTCAAACTGGACACCAATGGTTATCGTTCACAGACACTCCAACGATTGCTCCAAGAGAGGTTGTTGGATTACGTGGCCATGGACGTCAAAGGCTCCCTGGAGAAATATCCATTAATAACCGGTCGGAGAATCGATACAAGACGGATAGAAGACAGTATCCAACTCGTCCTCTCGCTGGAAATAGAATACGAGTTTCGCACTACTGTCGTGCCAGGAATGGTGACAGTTGAAGACGTGGATGCCATCGCTCAATCAATAGCAGGCGCGCGGCAGTATTTCTTACAGCAGTTCCGCTCATCTTGTACGCTTGATCCGCAGTTTGCAGAGACAGCCCCTTATCCAGCCCTAGTGCTGGAAGAGATGGCAGCCGCCGCCCAAAGATGGGTAGCCAATGTTGGTACAAGAGGAATCTTGCCAGCCTACCAATCTACCGATTTTCCAGTTTGCCCACAATCTTCACCCCCCGCTCCGCTAGCAGACGGCGAACCTCGTCCAGGTGGGCTACCTCCACGCGGACCAGGCCACGATCGGGGATAAAGGAACGGAGGTAGAGCGATAGCTCAGGATCATCGAGCAGTTCGCGCAGGGCGGCGGCATTTCGGAACTGGATGAGGGTCAGCGTCTCAAGGCGGGCGTCGCCGTAGAACTTTGTCCAGGCTTTGACTACCCTCACGACCCAGGCGGGCAGCGGTCCCCGGTGCAGGTCGGTTAGCTCCTTGAGAATGTTATCCACACTCAATCCGCTGGCTACCCCTCGCTGCACGGCGGCCTGGGTGAGCCACCAGGTGCCATCGTCGGCCAATTCGATAAAACGGCCCAGGGTGGTAAAGAGAAAGATGCTGGGCACTTTGTGGGCAAAGATCAGCCGCCCGTCGTCGGCCAAGGTCAAGCAGGGACGGCGCGCTTTGCTGGGCTGGGTCGTCCGCGCTGGCGGCAGACCTTGCTTCTGGAGTTCTCGCTCCAGCCTCGTCACGGCGTCTTTGCTGGGCGTGAGGAGGGCAATGGTGGGGGTCAGCCGGCGACTAACATGCGTCGCTAACGTTTTGTCGGCCAGCAACCTGTCCATGAGTTCAGTTGTGATCGTTTGCGCCAGGGCAGTGCGACGATGGATGACGATGCGACGGTGAAGGGCTTCCCACTCTTCCAACGTGCGGGCCACGTTTTGTGGCAGCGGCGCGCGGCAGGTCTCTTCCAGGTATTCAACCACCCGTTTGGCCGTCCACCCTTTCTGTTGCGCGGCGTAAACCGCCCTCCGCGTGAGCTTGTACTCTATGGCTCGCTCAGCGCTGACCCGCTCGGCAAACTGGTCGAGGGTGGCAAGTATCTGGTCGCTGATGGGATCCAGGGCAAAGATCTGAAAGTTGGGCTGGACGACGACCCGGCCCTCGGCGACGGGGATCTCGGGCGCGCTGCCCCGGCCTAGTAGCCAGGCCCCGATCTCTGTCACCCGGTAGGCCACCGCTTGGAGAGGAGCACCGTCCTTGTCCACCCGCCCCGCATAGCCCAGGTCTACCAGTCCCAGCCAATGCAGAACGCTGGTGACAATGTTGCGGATGAACTGCGCTTCCACCACCTCCCAGCCTTGAGCCTCGCCGGTGATGGGCGAGAACTGCCAGCCCAGGGGATTACGGTAGGCCGAGTAAGGGGTATCGTAATCGGGCGAATAGTAGCCGTAACCATAATATCGGCGCTGATCTGGCACCTCGCGAGAAAACAAGAACTCGTAATCGGTCATGCGCAGCCGATTGATCAGCCGTTCCAACCCCACCCATTCTCCGGCCGGCAGCTTGACCAGGTGGTCGAGCACTTTATTGCGGGCAGTTACGATGAGAGACAGGTCGGACGTGTACCACGACTGCACGGTGATGGCTGGCAGATACCGCAGTTCGTTCCAGAACGCCGCGTCGCGCCAGGCCTGAAAGGACTTTTGAACACGGGCTGGTGGTGGCTCGCTCCAAAAGCTACTGGCCTGGATGGCGTTCACAATAGACCCACCCCGGCGCACTTTTAACAACCCCATTTCCTGGAGAAGCAATCGGACAAAGTGCAGGCGGGGGTTTTCCTTTTCGCCCATGCCCTTACCCATGTCACCGGGCACTAGTAGTGTTTTGTTGATTTCTTTGAGGGCGCGTTTAAAGACGTAGCCCTGTTGCGTCAGACGTGTCTCGTGATCGCGAATGTGGCTCCAATAAAGGTATAAATCGCGCTGGAAGGCACGCGCCGAGGCCTCGGCTTTGATGTCAATCGCCGGCATGGTGGTGTCTTCTTCAAAGACCACTTGAGGCAGGTAGGGCATGACCTGCGGAGGGATGACCAGCCGGATGCCGGGGGCAAAGCCGATAACGGCGGCGTGAGGGGTGCTGCTGCCTTGGCTGACGATCAGGCCCAGGCAGGTGAGCCTCATCACAATGTCCTCAAAATACAGAGAGTTTTTGCGAAAAGGATCGCCTTCCACGCGATGCGGATAGCCGTATCTGTCATGGGATTTGGGGTGATCCTCGATCAACCCCTCTCGCTTGAGGGCCTGCCTGAGACGCTGGCTGGTTGTCGAACCGTCATAGATGACAATCAGATCCAGCGCTCGGCGTTCTCGGGGCGAGATCCGCGTCAGGGCGCGCTCCACGGCTCCCTTGTTGTACAATGCCTTGGCCAAAGCATTGACATGCGCCGTCTTTCGATTCGAGGTCACGGCGACGTCACTTGCCCTAACCATAGCTTGAAGAACTCTAAAGTTGTAACTGTGGAGAGTTTCTTTGATGTTCATGCTCGATCCTGGAACGTAATCCGTGATGCGTGAATTTCGCATCGGGCGTTACGGTCTACTCGATGCGCGGCGTGTACCCCTGGCGGATAAGTTCGTCACGGAGAGTGTCTACGGCATCGGCCCGGATGGCGACGAGGCACGGGGAGAATTGGTAGACGAGGTGCTGCGGCAGGCTGGTCGAAGCCAACAACTCTTGCAACGCAAAGTCGTCGGCGAACTCGATGAGCGTCACCCCGTCGTAGAGATGCACCCGTCCGTAGCCCTCGGCCCAGGCCAGAATGTGCTCCCGCAGGGGTTCTGGGACAGGGCCAGCACTGTGCTTCTCCAGTTCATCCAAAATCGCCTGGCCTGTCCAACCCTGCTCAAAGGCACGCCGGGCGCTATCGGCGGTGATGCGATAGCGAAACTGTTGGACGGATGTCTCTTGCAGCCATCCGGCGACGTTCAGCACATCGTAAGCGCCAGTGGTCGCATAGCCGGTGCGGGCAATCACCGTGCCGTCACTGTGGACAGTCAGGGCCGGGCCAGCAAGTTCTTTAACCGCTTGGCCATAACTCTCTCGCAGGCCCAACAAATAAGCGCCCAGGTCGGTAATCTGGAAAGCAGCCAGGCCCTGCCGATCATACGCCAGTGTCACCACGCCAAGCCATGCCAGCGGCCCTTCCAGGCAGGCTGTGACAAAGGGCGCATAACCCACTTGCCAGTCCTCGGCCTTGTCCGGCGAAAGCCGGTAGTCGCTGCCGGCGGTTTCCAGCCACCAGGACTCGTTTGACTTGGCCGAGGCAGCGTGCAGGTAGTCGGGCCAGAAGCGGCGAAGAAGTTGGCGAAAATCGGCGGCCCGATACCACTTGCCCGGCGACAAGCGACGCAAAAGCGTGATCACGACCATCCGCGCCTGAGCCAGCTCCTGGACGAGAGCGTCGTACGTCAGGTCAACCTGCCCCAGGCTGCGCCGCAGCCGAAGATGCTTCACATGCCGCAGCACCAGTGCCATCTCGGTCCACCAATCCAGGCGCATCCAGGCTGTGGTAAGAATCCCCAGCCGGTCGGCGTCGGAGTGGGTGAGAAAGGTGGTCATGCCGTCTTGGTTGATCTGAATCTCAGCGCCGTGTTTCCACCGGAGCAGGCCCAGGGACGTCAACAAGTTGAAGGCAAAACTCAGAATGTCGTCGGTGGTGGCGGTGCGCTGGCGTAGCTGAGCTAAATCGGCCTCAGGCAGTGCGGGGGGCAAGGATTGCACGCTGATGCTCTGTTGCTCACCCCTGTACCAGAAGCGACTTCCTTGTCGCTCCAGTTCAGCCAACTCATCGGGGGGATTGAACCAGCCTTGCAAGGCAGGCCATTGCCTTTCCAGTCGCCCCGGCTTGGGCAAGGCCCGCGCTTTTTTGGGTGTGGGCGTCTCTCGAAGGAATTGCCACACCTGGTAGGCCACCTGCGTCAGCGCAAAAGGGGGCGACTGGCGTAGATCAAGCTTGGCAGGAGCGCCCTTGAAAGGAGTCAGCAAGTCGGGCCAGGGAGGCAGTTGGCGTGTGACTGCAAGGGGAGTGCGGTATGTTGTACCACCGTGACCTTTTACCGCAAAGACCAGGCCCAGTTCTTGAAGGTCTTGCAGCAGGGCAGAGGCTTCCTTCTCCGAACGCCGTCCCTTGAGGCTGCGGATGGTCTTTTTGACAATTCTCTCGGGGACGGGCATCGCGGAGGCGCGCAGGGACAGGAATTCTATCGCCAGGTGATGGTCGTCATCCAGCGACGAGACGGCGTTAGCGGTATCTTGCGTGTCGAGGTAGAACTGGACAAGTTGGCTCACCAGGCCATCCTTGCGGGTGCCCCGCAGCTTCCAGCCCCGGCAGCGGGCGATGGCCCGCAGTTGCCTGACCGTCTGTTCCCAAAGCAGCTCGCGTAATTCTTGCTCAATGATCTGAAAAGTATGCGCTGCCAATGCTTCGGTCTCATACCGGTTGGGCAGCGTTCCGCCAAAGGCCAATTCACCATCGTGGGGCTCGATCGCCTCCTCAGCCTCCAGGTGCGCAATCATCTCTTGGATATAGCCCGGAAAGTCTGCCGAGAGCGCATCGTTACCTGGTGTGAAATCCGCAGGGGCATGGATCCAGTTAAGCAGCACCGCGCCGATATGCTCGCAAAAGTGCTCGCTTTCACAGTCGCACCCGGCCCGAACCCCACCGGCGGTCACGGCGATAGCCACGTCGTAGTAAAATCCGTCGTTCCCCAGAACATTGGCGACGAGTGTTGTGCCCTGGCAGACAGGAGCGTACACGTGATCATATTGGTATAGACGCATGGCCCTGGCCAGGACG
>CAYVPU010000001.1:54603-70074 GCA_964453885.1 uncultured Anaerolineae bacterium
TCCAGATCCAGCACCACGGGTTCGTAATCCACGACTTCGTCGTCATACAAAATCTCGTAGCGATAGCCTTCCTCGGTGAGAAAAAGCTGGCGCTTGGCAGCGAATTCCTGGTCGCGGCTGTCGCGGGTGACGAGGGTATAGAAATGGGCCAGCAAGCCGTGCTTTTTGGGGCGCAGGATGCGCCCCAACCGCTGCGCCTCCTCCTGCCGCGAGCCAAAGGTGCCGGAAACCTGGATGGCCACGTTGACGTCGGGCAAATCTACCGAAAAGTTGGCCACCTTGGAAACGACCAGCCTCCCGAGTTCGCCCTGGCGGATCTGGTCAAAGAGCTCCTGCCGCTTGCGCACGGGCGTCTTGCCGGTGATGAGCGGTGCACCGATGGCCTGGGCGATCTCGCGCAACTGATCCAGGTAGGTGCCCATGATGAGCACCGTGTCCTCGCGGTGTTTGACCAGCAATTGCCGGACGATCTTGAGCTTGTCAGGGTTTTCAGCCGCAATGCGGAACTTGTCCCGTTGCTCGGCCAGGGCGTAGACCATGCGAAGTTCGTCCGGCAGCGGCATACGAATTTCGTGGCACTCGGCGGCGGCGATCCAGCCCTGCCTCTCCAGGTCTTTCCAGGGCACGTCGTACTTTTTGGGGCCAATGAGCGAAAAGACGTCGGTCTCGCGGCCGTCCTCGCGGATGAGGGTGGCGGTGAGGCCCAGTCGCCGCCGGGCCTGGATCTCGGCGGTGATGCGAAAGACCGGCGCCGGCAGCAGGTGGACTTCGTCGTAGATGATCAATCCCCAGTTGCGCTCGTTGAACAGCTTGAAATGCGGAAAGTCGTCGGTACGACGCTTACGGTAGGTGAGGATCTGGTAGGTGGTGATGGTCACCGGCCGGATCTCTTTGACCAGGCCCGAGTATTCGCCAACGTCGTCGGGTGACAGGTCGGTTTTGTCCAGCAGTTCGGTGATCCACTGGCGCACCGCGACGGTGCTGGGCGTGAGGATGAGGGTGGCGCTTTGCAGCTTTTCCATGACGCCCATGCCGACCATGGTCTTGCCTGCGCCACAAGGCAATACAATGACGCCGCTGCCGCCACTGGCCTGGCCCCCGGCGTAAAAGACCTCCGTGGCCTGCTGCTGATATTGTCGCAGAACGAAGGGCTGACCGGAATGAGTCACCGGCAGCAGATGGAAGGGGAGTTCGGCGCCGTCCACGTAGCCGGCCAGGTCTTCGGCCGGGTAGCCCATCTGCACCAACACGTGCTTGACGTGGCCTCGCTGAGAAGCGTCTACCTGCAGTGTCAGGTCGTCTACTCGCTTGATAATGAAGGGCTTCATCCGCTTGTGGCGACTGATCTCGACGATGAGGGGCACATCGTCAGAGACCAACAGCAATGCGCCGTCGCGCATGATGAGCTTGACCCGTCCGTAGCGCGAGATGTAATCATGAATGTCTACCCGCACGTTGCCCGGCAGGTCGTACTTGCTGTACTTTTCCAGTGCGCCGACGATGGCCTCAGCGGGGAGGCCGGAAGCAGCCGCGTTCCACAACGAAAGTGGCGTGATACGGTAGGTGTGGATGTGTTCCGGGCTCTTTTCCAACTCTGCAAAGCGGGCCAGCCAATTCCGGGCCTCCTCATAGTGGTCGTTATTGACTTCCAAGAGGAGCGATTTATCGCTTTGAACAATGAGCGGATTCGCAGCATTGTAAGCCATGGGCTCTTTCTCCTAAATTGACACACCGTCCAGAAGTCCGTCCATCATCTTACATGAGCAACCGTCAGGACGGAGATCGGATCTCGACATTCTATTGTACACTATAAGCCGCCCGGGGGCAAGCAGGCTGCCTGAAAATGCCTGAAAACAAAAAACGGGAGCACTGGCATCCTGGAAAACAATGACAAACGCTTCGGCTAGTGCCTTCGGGACGTTTGTGGTAAAATGGTTCTGCATATATGTATCCACATCGTTCGACACGGATCTAATGGAGGTATCCCATGCAGCAGATCGCCCTCGGCAAGGCAATCATTCGGCCAAATCGGCCAGTCGTGGCCGGTTCGTTCACTACCATCACCTTTACCTATACGGCCGGGCATCCTATTGATGACTCGGGATATGTAAAAATCGTGTTTCGGCACGTGGGCGACTTTGGCGCGCCGCAGTTCGACGACCCCACTGCGCCCAACTATTGCACTATCCACACTAGCGGCAACTGTCGTATCGAGCCTCGCTGGGACCCCAAGGGACACACACGCCCCTGGAGCCGCTCGCTTTTTCTGAAGGTCAGAGGCGGTTTTTTGAACGAGGGGGAAGAGATCGTCGTGCTGTTTGGCGACACATCGGGTGGTTCACCGGGCTGGCAGGTGCAGACCTTTTGTGAGGAGACGTTCGAGTTCAAGACGCTCGTGGATCCCATTGCCACGTATGAATTCAAGGAACTGCCCGAATCACCGACACTGCGTTTCGTGCCAGGCAAACCCGCGCGGGCGGTTTGCATCGCGCCCTCTCAGGTCATGGTCAATGAAAAGTTCACCTATTATCTCAAGCTGGAGGACAAGTGGGGCAATCCAACAGACAGCCCGCAAAAGATGATGCACCCTGGTTTTTCAAAAGCAGGAGGGCAGACCATCGTGGCAGAGGACGAAAAGACGAACCTCTCGGCGCGTAGCAACCCCATTGACGTTCTGGCAGAGGATGCGACTTGGCACTCATACTGGGCGGATTTTCACGGCCAGTCGGAGGAGACCATCGGCAGTAACTCTATCGAGGATTATTTCACCTTTGCGCGCGATTATGGCTTGCTGGACACCTCGGCGCATCAGGGCAACGACTTTCAGGTGACGGACGAGTTCTGGGAGACTATTAACAACGTGACGAAAGCGTTCTACGAGCCGGGTGTCTTTGTCACCTTTCCCGGCTACGAGTGGAGTGGCAACACGCCCCTGGGCGGTGACCGCAATGTCTACTTTACGTCCGAGGGTGGGCAGATCACCCGCAGTTGCACCGACCTGCTCCCCGGCAAACACTCTGTCTATGAAAACTCGCCCACAGCTGCAGAGCTATTTGAAAACCTGAGAAAGCAGGAGGGGCCCAAGGCGTTTGTCTTTGCGCACGTGGGGGGGCGTTACGCCGACATAACTATGCACGACCCCGAGATCGAGTTGGCAGTTGAAGTCCACTCCGCCTGGGGGACGTTCGAGTGGCTGGTGGAGGATGCGTTGCGGAGAGGGTACCGCATCGGCATCTGCGCCAACTCTGACGGGCACAAGTGCCGCCCCGGTGCTTCGTATCCGGGCGCGAGCAAGTTCGGATCATTAGGCGGTCTCACGTGCGTGCTGTCCCGCAAGCTGGATCGTAGGAGCATTGTTAAAGCCTTAAAGTCGCGGCATTTTTACGCCACCACCGGCAATCGTTGTCTGGTGGACGTAAAGTTGGTGACCGGCGATGGCCGCAGGGCTATCATGGGGGATGTGATCGGCGCTGGTACAGGCACGCCGCGCCTCCACGTGCGAGTGATCGGTACCGCACCCATCGAGAGCGTGGAGGTGCACAATGGCCTGGAGACGGTCAAGACGCTTCGTCCATGGGGCAGGGACGACCTCGGAAGCCGCGTGAAAATTGTCTGGAGCGGGGCCGAGGTGCGCGGGCGCGATCGCATGGTCGCGTGGGATGGGGGCCTGCGCGTGCAGGGCAATGCCATTCTGAATGTAACCCCCATCAATTGCTGGAATGTCAACCAGCCACTTGAAAGGGTCGAAAGAGATCAACTCGTGTGGAGATCGATCACCACGGGCGGAGTGGCCGGCGTGATCCTTACACTGGAGAAGCCACAGGCCGGATCGCTTAAAGTTGAGACACTTCAGCGTTCCATCAAGTGTGCCATCAGTTCGGTAGGCCTTGAGCCGAAAACATGGGAGTGCGGAGGTCTGCAGAAAAAGATCGAGGTCTATCGGCTTCCTGACCCGCCGCGCCCGTGCGAATTCTCATTTACCCTGCCGATGACTAAATTGCACGAGGGTGACAATCCCATCTATGTCCGCATAGCGCAGGAAGACGGACACATGGCCTGGACGAGCCCGGTGTACCTGGTGTGACTTGTAAATCAAAAGTCTGTTATCCCATCGCTGGCCTGGGTGCGACGATGTCGCGCCCGCAGGCGATCCAGGTAGCGGGGCATAACAACAGTGTACAACCAGTAGAGCGGGCGCGAGACAGGATAGTCGTAAGCGCCGACGCGGCGCACAAAGCGACCACCAAAGCCGGCCTTGAAGCGATAGACGCCCCACATAGGATCAGATTCGTTCAGTTCATCGGGCGCGCCCCAAAAATCGTAGAGGGTGCAGCCCTCCGCCCTGGCCCAGCGCATGGCCTCCCATTGCAGCAGGTGGTTCGGCATCCGGTTGCGGTGCCGGTTGGACGACGCGCCATACATGTACCAGGCCGTGGGCCCGAAGCGGAACAGGATCAGCGCCGCCAGGAATTCGCCCTCGAACTCGGCCACGAAAGGTTGGGCCAGCCCGGCAGCGATAAAGTCACCCCAGGCGTCGCGATAGTAGTCAATGGGACGGATAATGAAATCGTCGCGGGCGGCAGTCTCGGCGTACATGTCGTAGATGCGCGGCAGGTCGTCGGGGCTGCCGGGCCGCACGACAATGCCCTTTCGCCCGGCGAGCCGAACGTTGTAGCGTGTCTTGGATTTCATAGACGCCAGCAGGCCGCCTGCGTCGAGCGTCAGGTCGAGGGTCATCGTGTTGCGGAACTGGATCTGTTCAGTCGAGACGCGCCAGCCCCGGCGGCACAGCGCGGCGACGACTGCTTCTCCCTGCGGCGTGTCGGTTTCCACGTCCGGGTCAATCTTGATAAGGATAGCCCATCGGCGACGGGCCAGAGCTTCCAGTTCAGCCAACACGCGGTCGAGGAGGGCAACGTCGTCAAAATCCAGCACTGGCCCCTTGGGGACGTACATGACAGACAGCGGCAGCCAGGGCCAGCGCCGCTGCAATACCGACGCGGTAGCAAGGACTCGGTCGTTCTCCTCGAATAAAAGACGGGTTGGCGTCCAGTCGTACTTGGCCTTGAACGCACCCCACTCCCAGGTCTGCAAGACGTGGGGAGCGGGGAACTCGAGCAGGGCGGCGTTCCATTGAGTTGGATTGGTGATTTGGTGGATGTTCATGGTAGTCAGGTGGTTAGGTGGTTGGGTGGTTAGATGGTTGGCGGCGGGCGATTAGGGTGGCATAGAGTCTGTACCACAGTGGTGAATAGATATAGTCGAAAGCGCCCAGGTAGCGGTGCCCACAGCCGCCAAAGCCGCGTTTGAAACGATAGACGCCCCACAGACCGTCACGGCGTTTGGTGAATTTGGCTTCCATCGTCGCTTTGTCCTCGTCCGGGATGCCCCATAGGTCGTAAGTAGTGCAGCCCTGTGCTTTGGCCCAGCGCATGGCTTCCCATTGCAGCCGGTAGTTGGGCATCCGGTTGCGGTGCCGGTTCGACGACGCGCCGTAAAAGTACCAGGCTTTGTCGCCACAGGCAAAGGCCATCAGCGCGCCCAGCAGTTCATCTCTGTAAAAAGCCAGGAACAGGCGAGCCAGGCCGGCTGGCACAAAGAGTTGATAGGCTGTCTGGTAATATTCCCGGCTGTGAACGGCAAAGCCGTCCCGCCCGCCGGTTTCTTGCATCAGGGCGTAAAAGGCATCGAAATCGTCGGGCGTGCCCTGGCGCACTAGCACGCCCTTGCGCGCCGCCAGCCGAACGTTGTAGCGCGTCTTGGACTTCATGCCGGCCAGGATGGTGTCTTCGCCGGCCGTCAGGTCCACCCAGATGGTGCGGCGAGGCTGGATCGTTTGTGGACTGGGTCGGAAACCCCAACCTTGAAAGCGCGCTGCCAGGGGGGGGGCGTCGGGCAGTTCTGGCTCGACTTTCAGCAAGATCGCCCGCCGAGAACGGGCCAGTTGATGCAGGGCAGCCCAGAGTTGTGTCGCTGCCGTGCCGTCGTCGAAATCCATCACTGGGCCTTTGGGCACGTAGGCCAGGGTACGCCCCAGCGGCAGGCGACGAAAGAGTACCTGCGCGCCAGCGCGCAATTCCCCATCCTGCTCCAAGGCCAGGCGCACGGCCTGCCAGCCGAAGCGAGCCTTGAGCGCTCCCCACTGGCAGAGTTGCAGCAGGTGGCCGGCCGGGTGTGCGGCAGTAAAGGTATCCCATCGGGCGTCATCTAAAGGTGGTGTTCCGTCGGAGCGAAGGACAAACAAGGCGACCTCTTTTGTAGGTGAGAGTTAGCGTACTCCATTATACCACCTCGAGCCACAAAATCAAACGGGTGTGTTAGGGGCCAGCATCTTGCGCCGGACCCAATCGGCGTCCCAGCCTCTCATGCCGGGCAGGGCGTTGAGCCATTGGGCCAGTGTGGAGAGGTGGTGCTTGGTCAATGGTATCGTGTTCATCGGTCTCGTAAAAACTTTATGGTGTGCTCTCCTTCACCATGGTGTACACTTTTAATGTCTCACAGGCGGTCCTGGTCCAACGGAAGCTCGCCGCGTGGGCCAAGGCGCGTTGGCGCAGAGTCGCCCGCAAGTCGGCGTCGTTCCACAGGCGGGACATCGCCTCGGCCAGAGCATCCACGTCGTCGGGCGGCACCAGTAGCCCGCCGTCGCCGATCACCTCCGGCAGCGAGGCTGCCGTGGAGCCGATGACAGGTGTGCCACAGGCCATCGCCTCTAGTGGCGGCAGCCCAAACCCCTCGTAGCGACTGGGGAAGACAAAGGTCACCGCCCCGGCGTACAGCGCCGGTTTCTCTTCGTCCGGCACTCCACCAACAAGCTGCACGGCCTCCCCGACGTCCAGCTCCCTTGCGATACGCCTGGGATCAGGAAAGAAGGCCGAATCCTCCCCCGGCAATTTCCCTGCTACGACCAGCCGCGCTTCGCTTTGCCGATCCTGAAACCGGGCAAAGGCTTGCAGAAGAACTGGCACGTTCTTGCGCTGGTCAAAGCCGCCCAGGTAGAGTAGATAACGGTCTGGCAGGCTGTGCTTCTGCCGCAGAGCAGCCAGCATTGCCGGAGCCGTCACAGGGCAGAAGCGAGCATCGGGAGCCAGGAACACGGTACGCACGCGGCGGGTGGGGATGCCCAGGTGGCGCACAATGTCTTGCTGCGAAGCGACCGAGTCGGTCAGGACGAAATCGGCGCGGCGGGCAGCAGCGCCGACCAGCCGGGTGTAGGCGCGCACCAGCACCCCGCCCCGGTACGCCGGCAGCAGTAGCGGGATGACGTCGTGGAGGGTGACGATGGTAGGCGTGGTCGGTCGCAATGGTGAGCCCCAGTAGGGTACGTGTAGCAGGTCCAGGCCCAATCGCCGGGCGGCACAGGGCACAGCCACTTGTTCGAACCAGAGCTTGGTCAGGTTTTCGTTGCACCTGTCAAAGGGTGTGGTCAGTGTCATCTGCCGGAGGCGTTGCGGGGAGAGATCGAGCAAAGCAGCATGGCCGGGTTGGGCGCGGCTAAAGAACAATGTGTATCGGTGGCTATCACCGGCAGCGGCGAACTCGCACAGCAGGTGGCGCAGGTACTGCCCACTGCCGGTCGTCTCCTGGCGCAGAAACCAGGCGTTGATGCCGATTTGCACCCTGTGCTCCTCCCTCACTCACGATTGGGATTGTTTCAAACGCCCCTCATATTGCCAAGCTCGTCGTTCAGACCAACGAGCCCGTGCCGCAGCGCCAGCACCGCCGCCTGGGTGCGGTCGGATACATCCAATTTTGCCAGAATGGCACTGACATAGTTGCGCACCGTACCTTCTGAAAGATACAACCGCCGGGCAATATCGGCGTTGTTGAGACCGCGCCCCAAGAGGCGCAATACGTCAAGCTCGCGCGGGCTCAGGTCGTCGGCAATTGAGGTCTGGGGCAACGCAGTGACTCGGGCAGCGTGTTCGAAAAGCTTGCCAGCGACTGCCGGATCGACATGGGTCTTGCCAGCAGCAGTGCCCTTGATCGCCGCGATCAGCCCCTCACGAGGGGTGTCTTTGAGCAAGTAGCCCGACGCGCCGCTCCGGATGGCGTCAAAAACCCATTCGTCGGCGTCGTAGGTCGTGAGTACGAGCACACGCACGCCGGGGCAGCGATCTCGGATAGCACGGGTGGCCTGAACACCATTCATGCCCGGCATTTTCAAGTCCATCAGTACCACAGCGGGCTGGGTCTGGGGGACGAGTTCCAGCGCCTCAGCGCCGTCGCTGGCCTCGCCAACGACCTGAATTCCCGGTGCGGTGCTCAAGATCGCCCGTAGCCCCTCGCGTACAACCACCTGATCGTCACAGATCAACACGCGGATCATTTTACCGC
Organism: uncultured Anaerolineae bacterium; assembly: GCA_964453885.1. Taxonomy (GTDB): domain Bacteria; phylum Chloroflexota; class Anaerolineae; order CAYNKW01; family CAYNKW01; genus CAYNKW01. The sequence goes on from CAYVPU010000001.1 coordinate 62,938, forward strand.
CTCCACTGTTAGCCGGACGGTTGTCCCCTGCCCTGGCCGGCTCTCAACCTCTAGCGCACCGCCTATCATCTCGGCCCGTTCTCGCATACCTCTCAGCCCATAGTGCCCATCAGGCGGTGGACTGGTCGTGTCGAAGCCACACCCGTCGTCCGAAACAGCCAATGTTAGCCGCTCGCCGACCTGGTCGAGGCGTACTGTCAAGTGACGTGCGTTGGCATGCTGCGCCACATTGACCATCGCCTCATCGGCGATGCGATATATGCCCTGCTCGACCATTGGCTCCAGGTCGCTGATGTGCTCTGGCTCTTGAAAATTGAGCGCCAGATCAGCCCGCGTCGCGACCGACTCGGCCAGGTTGCGGATCGCCAGCGCCAGGCCCAGGTCTTCGAGCGGGGCCGCACGCAGCGACTGTATGGCGCGGCGGGCTTCACTCAAACCCTCGCGCGTCACCGTCAGCGACCCTTCCAGCATGGCGCGGGCCGCGGCGGGGTTGTTATCCCACAGAGCGCTTGTCGCCTCGAGTTGCACGGCCACCGCGCTCAATGTATGGGCCAGAGTGTCATGCAGTTCACGCGCCAGGCGGTTGCGCTCGCGGCTGATGGTGAGCTGCTCGAGGGTCATCGCATAGCGCGCCAGTTGGGCGTTGGCCCGGGCCAGCGCCTTGCGTTGGGCTCGCTGCGCCCTCATCAGCCTGACCACCACATAGCCCACCAGCGCAAACAACAGACTCCGCGCAAACACCAGACCAAACACATTCGCAAAGCGGACTCCGCCCATCATGGTGAGAGGAACGGCCAACATTAGGTCGAGCATGGCGGTGCCGGTGCAAAAAGCGATCACACTCGTCAAGTTGTACTGCCAGCTCTGCAAGATCAAGGGCACAAATAGCACGAGGAACAATTGCCACGCATCTGCGGAGGCATCAGAGCCAGGTACACCGGCCCTCAGACGCAGGCCAACCGTCAGCGATTGCTCGACAATGGGGCCGGCCGAAGCCACCACCAACGCCAACGGCAGGTAGGCCCGGCCCAACAGGTCGCGCAGCCACGGCCACGAGAGATAGCCCATCAGAAAGGCCAACTCGACGATGCCCAACGAGGGGTAACGCAGGACGCGTTGCTCCGTCTGGATCAGCTTAAAAAACAATGTCAGCAACAGCAACGCCAGCCGTATGCCGGTGAACAACCGAAAAATGTGTAGCAGGCCTGGTTCAAGGGATGTCCGTTTCATACCTTCCATTATAGCAGAGCCTGCTCTCAACGCAAACTGAGCATCGTCATCTCTATGTATGACACCTGTCATATTCAAGAGTGAGTTGGCTCAGGCTAAATCGTGACGCCATTGACTAGACCGCCGACACGTATTCTGCTAAAATGTAACCAAATTCACCGCAAACCAGGCTACCACGCCTGGCTCAAATCCAAAAACTGGATTCAGGAGGTATGGACAATGAAAACCAAGAAATTCGTTACAATGCTCGGTTTGCTGATCGTAATGATCGTGACGGTGAGCGCGTGCAGTCTGGACATCGAGCGCAATCCCGACGGTTCATTGACCGTGGAATCGAGTATGACAGAGGCCAGCCTGCAGGCCGAACTCGAGGCCGCCATGGCCGACCCGCTGATGCGCGACTTTACGGCTGACCTGCGCAAGGGGTACGTCTTTGTCTCCGCCGAGCGCGAGCGCATGAGTGGCGGCGAGACCGACACGATGACTTTTCGGCTCGACCTGGGCGTGAGCGATGGGCACCTGACAGCGACCATTTCTGAGGTGCAACTCAATGGTCTGCCCATCGAAGAGGCGCGCGTGGCAGGCTGGAACGAGCGTATCGCGACCAAGTTGGAGCGGGCTGGTCAACGCAATCCCAACAGCACGTTGCAGGCGGTGACGATCAGCCCAGATGCCCTCACGATGGTATGGCGGATCGAAACAGCACGCAGCCGTGACGGCTGATGCCCATAGGCCCGTGTTGGGAATCGTAAAGCACGCGACCGGCACCTGGAAGGTGCCGGTCACTGCTCCCTGAACAGCTTGCGGGCATCAAGATCGCGCTAGTAGCCCTTGAGGGTTCGCCACACGGCAAACCACGCCACGAGGAAAAACATAAACACAACGCCGAGCACGCCAATGACAACCCAGATCCCCCCCGCAGCGCCGACGATACAGTTGAGGAATCCCACGGCACCGGGATCGGCGACAACTCCTTCGTAGGCCAAGAAGCCCAGGACCAGCAGCACCGCCGCTGCCAGCACCGGCACCATCACGCCGATAATCGTCCAGAATGGCTCGAAGCGCATTTTGAGGTGCTGACCGATGACCAGGAGGCTTTTCATCCAGCCTGGCATAGGCTGCTCGTAGACCACGCGGCGGGACTTGGGCTCTCGCCAGCGTCCACCACTGGTCTGTGACGCCCAGCCAGCGTCGCCCGGTGGCGACCAGGTGGGACCGGAACGGTAGGGGGTTTCTGCCCGGGACGTCGGAGCCTGTGCCCAACGCTGCCGATCATAGGCTGCTCGCCGCCGGGGGTCGTTCAGCACCTCGTAGGCATCGTTGAGCTGGCGCATGAACTTGTTGGCCGCCACGTCGTCCTCGTCGGGCGGATTCACGTCGGGGTGATGCCGTCGAGCCAGTCGCCGGTAGGCTGCGCGGACCTCGCCACGGCTGGCGGTGTGTAGCACGCCAAGGATAGCATAGTAGTCAGGGAACTCGGCCATGATGCCCCCGGTAAAGTCTGTAATAAAAAACCCTCCGACAGCAATGGTAACACAACGTCGGCAATTTGTCAACGGATGAGGTGCCGGGCACTCGGCGCCTGAAAGAACGACTCTCTTATCGTAGGGAAATCGTAGTCTTTGCGTCAAGCAAAGTATACAATAATGTTGTATTCTATAGTCAGCTTCTTTTTCTCCTCCTTTTCACATCGAGAACCGAGGGTTGGGGCCCCCTCGGTTCTCGCGCTTTATACACGAGGGATGCACACAGATAGGCCATTGCTTGGAGCAATGGCCTATCTTGTTCCTGTTATCCCGCCACATCGTCAGCAGGTGCGCGTTGCGGCGTGTCCATCGCTCCTTCCATCTCTTCAAGAGTTAGCAACGGGTGCAGCGCCGCCAGCAGATTGTCCAGGCCGTGGAAAAGCACCTCATGCTTGTTGGCTGCGGCAGCATTAGTGCCCAGAGGACGGAGCAGGCCACGCCAGGCTGCTTCTGTTTCCTGGTCGCCGGGTTCTCGCCACAGGCGCAAGACAAAGGTTTTGACGGGACGGATCGGATGCGTCATGGTAGATCTCCAAATTGCCAGCAGGACGTGGTGTTCTCAGGCCATGGCTCCTACTTTGGAGCTTCGATGGTGATGGAGGTATTGATATCGGTGACATTGCCCTCCGTCACCGTGGTCATGCTGCCGGTTTCCAGTTCTATCTGATGATTCATTATGCTTCGGATAACGATGGGAGGCAGGTTGTTCTGATTAGCCACCCAGACGTCTGTGTCTATGGTTTGCGATTGGATTGTGAGTTCGTTGGCATAGTGCTTGCACTTGACGCCGTTCACCGTCTCTTCGTCCACAAACACCATATCGTCGTCTACCGACATGAGATTCCCCACCTGGTTGATGGCGTCTTCCATGTCTTCTTTGCTGCCTATCATCCACTCACTGCCGCCCACTTTCATCCATACTTCATCTTTGAGCCAGATGTATTCCTGTATGACTCCGAACATGTTCACGGTCAGATGAGTGGCCGGGGGGTCCTTGGTCCATTCGTATTCATAACTCGTGGACATTTCGTCGTCCCCGGTCTTGACTGTCACCGACCATTCCAGATGGTAGCTATCCAACTCGTTCAGCTCGGCGTACGTCACTGATTCACCGGGCTGTGCAGGGCCTTCGCCGGAGGCGGGCGGAGTTGGGAGGTCGGCCGGCGGGGTGGGCATACTGGGCATCTCTTCCACCTGGCCTTCGGGCGGTTTGATGTCTATGCGCTCGTTGATATCGTACATCTCGCGGTCTTCGTCGTAGACCATTGTCTCTTCTTTGTCCGAAGCGTACTTGAGCGTCATTTCCTGCGTTGTCACAGACCGGACAATGACCTCCGGCAAGCCGCGCTTATCGGCCACGCAGATTTTGCCCTTGATGTGGCCCGCCATCTCTTGGGGTATGAACTGGAGCATTTCAGCGGATGCGTCTTCAGGTACGGGAAACGGCAGCGAGAAATCGGCATCCACATCATATTCCTGGCAACTGACGCCGTCCACCGTGTCTTTGCCCGCTTTCTTCATACCGCTTTCCATGTCTTTCATGAGGTCTTCCAGGCCGGTCTGGAAATCCTCTGGCGAAAACGGAGACTCTTCATCTGTCTCAGTTTTCTTGACGTGCATCCAGCTCTCGCCGTCCATGCTGGTCCATGAATCGTCGCCGATGATGATAATTTCCATCATCACCTCGCCGGAGGCGCCGTACATGGTGGTGTGACGGGCCTCTGGATCGCGCACCCACTCGATCTCGGTGATCATCTCCTCGCCCAACATGCCCTCGCCTTCTACCAGGGTCATTTTGGTGCGCATGCGGTAGCTATCGAGGAATTCCTCGGGGTTGGCAAACATGCCGGTTTCGCCAGAGGGGCCGGCGGGAGGCTTTGTTGGTTGCTCCTCGGCAGGGGTGGCTTTTTCGGCCGCTGCTTTGGTGGCCTCCGCGGCAGGTAGCTGTGTGGCTTTGCTTTCCTCTTCCTTGTCTCCGCCGCCAAGCAGGCCGCAGGAGAGGGTCGTCAGGGAGAAAATCAGCAAGACGACCAGGAAAATGTAATGCCTCGTTTTCTGAGTTGTGTTCAGTTTCATCTTGTACCTCCTCGTATTTCAGCAATGGTGAATAAGATAGGTAGAGCACAGATTGTTTTCGCTGACGGATTCAGATCATGGTCAACCGACTGCGTACTTTTATGATACCACAGAGACGTTAGGAGCCCAAGATGGCATAATCTTTTGCTCTCGGTCCCATTGGACACGGAGCCAAGATTCAATACAGAATGGTCGTAGTCTTTTGTTTTATGATATCATAGGGCCGTTAGTAGAGCGTTAGTAGAGCGAGGGGGAGGTCTAGGATTCCAGGTGTCGGCACCGGGGTGTGGAATGTAGAAAAAACGCGGCGAGGGATTCTGACGGCCAGTCAGGGAAGGTTCTCTAGCTCTGTGCGAAGGTAATCCTTCAGGCGATGCATCTGGCTGGCCTCGGCCTGGCGCAGCCCCTCTTCCAACGTGGCACGGGCTTCCTCGATTCGTCCCAGAGCAGCCACTGCCCGTCCCAGGTGCAGGTGGCCGATGAGTATGCGCTCCTGGTCGCCGATGGCCTGGGCCTGATCCAGGCCATTTTTTATGCTGCTCAACCCCTCAGCCCCCTTGCCCTGGGCCACCAGGCAGGAGCCGATAAAGATGCTAGCGCCAGCTTCCAGGCTGCGACTGCCCTGCGCCGCCGCCTGTTTTCGACCTTTGGTGAGCAACGGCAGGGCTTCGGTGTGTCGGTCCTGTTCGCAACGGACGGCGCCCAGGTTGAGCATCCACAGCGCTGCGCTCCGCGAAGCGCCAAAGGTTTCGGCCAGGGTGCGGGCGCGCTGGTAGTACCGGGCGGCGGCCTCCAGGTCGTTGCGGTCCTGGGCCAGCAAGCCCAGGTGCCCGGTGAGGTGAGCGGTGAGCCAGTGGGCGTCGGCCTTTTGGGCGGCTGCGAGGGCCTCCTGGAACGTGACATCGGCGGCCCCTGATTCGCCCTGCGCGACAAGCAGGATGGCCAGGTTGCCGCTGGCGATGGCCAGGGGGGCCGGATCGCCGTGCTCACGAGCCAGGCGCACGGCCTCCTCCAGCGTGTGGCGCGCTTCAACGGTGCGTCCCATGCGCCCTTGCAGCCCACCCAGGCTGCTAAGCAGACGCAGGCGGGGCGCCGACCCGGAAGGGAAAAGCTGCAGAGCCTGGGAATAGTGTTCCTCCGCAGGAGCATAGTCACCCATGCCGGTTTCGGTGGTAGCCAGGTCAGCCAGTACGAGGGCTTTAAAGTCAGGAGTATCCGCCAGGGGCAGGGCGGCTTCCAGGGCGTCACGAGCGGCGGGGAGTTGACCGAGACGCAGATAAAATCGACCCTGCCAACGCCAGGCTGCTGCCAGGGCTGACCCGCTGGCCTCGACAGTCCAGGCAGCAGAGCGCTCCAGACCTTGCCGGAATGCTCCTAACGTTTCTAGCAGGGAGAGATGAGCGACCTGGGCAGCTATGGCCGCATCATCCGGAGGGGAGGTCTGATCGGGGTGGGGTTCGCCGCGCAGAATGCGCTGGTACAGGGATGTGGTTTCAGGCAGAGGCTCGGTCTGCAATTCGCGGCGCACCCGCTGCCGAAAGGCATCGAAGCAGCGGCGGGCGGCCTCACGCTGGCCCAATGCCCAGTAACAGGCCATGGTCAGGCGGGCGGCGGCTTCGTTCCAGGGGTCAACAGCCAGGAGAGTTTCGGCATCGGCCAGGGCGGCCTTCCAGCGGCGGGCCTCGTAATGCCGGTGGGCGCGGGTCTCCAGCCCCGTCAGGTAGCGGAGGTGCAGCCGTTCTCGCTCCAATTGCGCCCATTCGTCGTAGGCGTCGGGCAGCAACGAACCGGTGTAGAGATCCATGGCCGCGTTCAGGTCGTCCGCATCCAGAGCCGCCTCAAAGACCAGGGCATCCACCCACGGCGGCTGTTCTGGGTCCCATTGCACAACGTCTCCTTCCAGATGCAGGGTCGCCGGAGGGAGCGCCTGGCGCAGGTGCCAGAGCGCCTGCCGCAGGTTGTTGGCCGCCGGGCGGGAAGGCTTGTCCGGCCAAAACAAGGCCTGAAGCACTTCGCGGCGGTGGGAATGTTGCCAATCCAGGGCCAGGTAGGCCAGCAGGTGCAGCGGTTTGGGCTGAATGTGCAAAGGCTTCAGTTTGCCGCTAGTCTGCCAGACGGCGCGTATCTGTCCCAAGAGGTAAAGCCGAATCAGATCAGGTCGTTCTGTATCCATAAAGGTACTCAAGTTATCTCGTTTGAGTCTCCAACTGGCACCGCCTCACTTTGCTAATTATACCATCACCTATCTGTTTTGAGCAATCACCGCCCGCCAGCTCACTCTAGCGAAACAGTCGTCAGGGCGCGG
>CAYVPU010000002.1:0-4367 GCA_964453885.1 uncultured Anaerolineae bacterium
GTCTATATACTCATCTTTCTCACTGCTTTGTTGCTGGCCGTTTGGGGTACCCCGGTTGCCCGCTGGGTCGCGCCTCGTCTGGGATTTATAGACCAGCCCAGCGCCCGGCGGGTGCATCGGCGTCCGATGCCCCGGTTGGGTGGCGCAGCGATGTACCTGGCGGCCATTGTCGCTCTGCTGGTCTTCCGCGAGCGATTCAATATCTACCAGGCGGTGGGCATTCTGTTGGGCGCGACGGTGGTTTCCTTCTTTGGCCTGTGGGACGACCGGCGTGGTTTGAGCCCCCTTTTCAAGCTGTTGGGGCAGTTCGGGGCGGCGAGCGTTTTGCTCGTAACCGACGTGCGGGTGGGTGCCTTCCCCTATGAATGGTTGAACATCGTTATGACGTTGATTTGGGTGGTGGGCATCACCAATGCTATGAATCTCTTGGACAACATGGATGGCCTGTCGGGGGGAGTGGGGGCAGTGGCTTCTGCTTTCTTTCTGCTCCTGGCTGCTATGAACGGCCAATACCTGGTTGGGGTGTTATCGGCAGCGTTGCTGGGTGCCTGCATTGGTTTTCTCGTCTATAACCTGAATCCGGCTAGCATCTTTATGGGCGATGCCGGCGCTCTCTTTTTGGGTTTCATGCTGGCCTCTGTGGGCATAAAACTCCGTTTCCCGGAGAACGTGGACATTGTGACCTGGATGGTGCCGTTGTTTATTCTTGGCGTGCCTATTTTTGACACAACTCTTGTTATCATCTCCCGCTCTCTGCGAGGGCTTAACCCCCTCACTACCCCGGGAAAAGACCACACCTCACACCGGTTGGTGAGCATGGGTTTCACGCAGCGAGAGGCGGTCATGATCCTTTACCTGGCAGGGGGCGCACTGGGGTTGTTGGCCATCTTTGTGACCCAGGCGACGATTCTGGAAGGTTATGCAGTCGGCGGGGCTGTGGTTTTGGCGGGAGTAGGGGCTCTGATTGCCCTGGAACGCCTGTACCGAGCGACTATGAGAATGGATCCGCCTGGGTAGTCGCGCTTGCCATGGCGCGTGTGGGTCGAGAGGTATGGAAACCTCGGTTATCGTGCCGGCGCGTTACATCGGGCCACGATGTTCAAGACAACGAGATAAGGAGGTTGGACTTGGCAAGTGAGGTTGTGTCCGAAGCCTGTTTGAAATTGGAAGACAAGATTGCCGGTGGCAGCGCGCGGGTGTGCGTCCTGGGCCTGGGTTACGTGGGGCTGCCCCTGGCGATTGGCTTTGCCCGGCGTGGTTATCAGGTCGTTGGGTTGGATGTAGATGCGCGCAAAATCGCAGCCCTGACCGATGGCCACAGCTACATCCAGGACGTGGAGAGCGAGGCCGTCGCCGATGTGGTGACGCGCGGCCTGTTCCAGCCAGTGGCTGACTATGAAACCTTGCGCGATGTAGACGTCATCTTTATCTGTGTACCGACGCCCTTTGATGCTATGAAAGCGCCCGATCTCTCCTTCATCCGATCCGCTGCCGAGGGGATTGCACCCCGCCTCAAATACGGCCAGTTGATCGTGTTGCAGAGCACCACTTTCCCTGGCACCACTGAGGAGGTCGTGCAGCCTATTCTAGAATCCACTGGCCTCATGGCAGGCGTGGACTTTTGCCTTGCCTTTTCGCCGGAGAGGATTGACCCCGGCAACAAGGTTTTCACCGCCGAGAACACGCCGAAAGTGGTAGGCGGGCTTACCCCTCTCTGTGCCCGGTTGGCCGGCAACTTGTTAGGTCAACTGACGCCCGAGATATGCCTTGTCTCCACGCCCCGTACTGCCGAAATGACCAAGCTGTTGGAAAATATTTTTCGCAGCGTCAACATTGCCCTGGTCAACGAACTGGCCTTGCTCTCTGAACGGATGGGCATAGACTTCTGGGAAGTCATTGAGGCGGCCAAGACCAAGCCATTCGGTTTCATGCCGTTTTACCCTGGCCCCGGCGTTGGAGGGCACTGCATCCCGGTGGATCCATACTATCTCAGTTGGAAGGCCCGTGAGTTCGACTTTTACACCAAGTTCATTGAGTTGGCCGCTGAGGTGAACCAGTCAATGTCCTACCACGTGGTGGAGCGCATCGGACAGGCCCTCAGTGCCCGGGGTAAACCGCTAAAGGGCGCTCGGGTGCTTATCCTGGGTGTGGCCTTTAAGCGAGACATTGATGACGCCCGAAATTCTCCCGCCGAGCGGATCATCGAATTGCTGCTTAATGCTGGGGCACAGATCGCTTACAACGATCCTTACGTACCCAGCTACAGCGTGGGACAGGATGCCTTTCATCGGAGTAGGGTCACTCTTACTTCTCAGGAGCTTGCATCGGCGTTACTAGCCGAACAAGACGCCGTCGTTATCGTTGCGGGTCATGGTGTCTATGACTATCCGTGGATCGTCCGTCACGCCAACCTGATCGTGGATACAGTCAATGCCACCATAGAGGTGTCGGACGGGCGCGAGAAAATCGTCCGCATCGGCGTGCCTTTTTCGCTTGACTAGTACATGGGTTACGCTTGAAAGGCTGTGTTGCATATTGCGTGTTCCGCATACGCACCATGCATCACCTTCAAAGAATCAAGTCACACCGAGGAGTCTCTATGTCCAAGAAGAGCAGACGAGCCAGAAAGAAACAGGAAAAGCGTCGCACCAGGCCCCCGACCGGCGGGGCGCGGGAGCAAAGTCGGCTGCAACCTCAACAAAAGCCAGCTTTGACTGATCCTGGGCGTTCCTGGTGGTGGATAGGAGGCATAGCTGTGGCTGTCTTGCTGATCAGCGTGGCTCTTTGGTTCACTGTTGGACCTGGCAAACCTATACCACCCACGCCTACGCCTGTTACTCTGGCTTTACCTACGGCTGCCGTGATGCCTACACCCACCTCTCTGCCTACGGCTACCGTGCCGCCAACGCCGACAGAATCAACGAAAACAAAAAAGGAGTCTAACGTGATGCCTGCTATTCCTGCCGACCGCGACAACATGTACAACGCGCCTCCGGCGATGCAGATTGACCCCAGCAAGACCTACGTCGCCACCTTTGAAACCGAAAAGGGCGACATCATCGTCGAATTATTCGCCGACAAGGTCCCCAACACGGTCAACAACTTTGTCTTTCTGGCTCGCCAGGGGTTCTATGACAACACCACTTTCCATCGTGTCATCGCGGATTTCATGGCCCAGGGCGGCGATCCCACCGGCACCGGCAGGGGTGGCCCAGGCTACAGCTTTGATGACGAGTTTCACCCCGACCTAAAGCACGACCGGCCTGGCATTCTCTCCATGGCCAATTCTGGCGCCGGCACCAACGGCAGTCAGTTCTTCATCACCTATGTGGCGACCCCGTGGCTGGATGCCTATGACGAAAACGCAAAGCTCAAGGATTGTGCCCGCCGCGATGTGTCCTGCCATGCTGTTTTTGGGCGGGTGACCGAGGGTATGGATGTCCTGCAATCGCTGACGCCCCGCGATCCCTCCCAGGCTTCTACACCCGGCGATCTGATCAAGACCATCAGCATCGAAGAGCTGTAGTGCCTTGTCAAAATGGTAAGCGACGAAGGACGAACGACGAACGACGGCCAGCCTGAGCACCTGCCGGGACATGAGACGGATGCGCCCCAGATAGTTTCGCGCCGGGAGATGCTGACCCGTTTGCTGGCTGTTGCCATCGTCATCGTCATCACGCTGGCTATCTGGCGGGTGGCCGACAAGTTGGAGCAGTTCAAGCTGTGGGGCTATCCGGGCGTCTTTCTGGTCAGCTTTCTGGGCAATGCGACGGTTATCCTGCCCGCGCCGAGCCTGGCCCTGGTCTTTGCTATGGGCGGCATCCTCAACCCGCTGCTCGTGGGCCTGGTGGCCGGTCCTGCCGAGGCGCTGGGCGAGCTCACCGGCTACCTGGCTGGCTACAGTGGCCGGGCAGTGGTCGAAAACCGACGCATATATGATCGCCTGTCACGTTGGATGCAACACAACGGGGCGTTGACGGTGTTTATCCTCTCGCTCATCCCCAACCCTTTTTTCGACCTGGCCGGTATAGCGGCTGGTGTGTTGCATTATCCGCTCCTTCGCTTCCTGCTCTTTTGCTGGCTGGGCAAGAGCATCAAGACGATTGTCTTTGCTTTCGCCGGCGCTTATTCGCTCGTGTTCTTTAAACGGTTCCTGTGAGTTGCCATGTCCGAGAAACCTGGTTTGCTCATCACTGGCGGCAGCGGCTACCTGGGCCAGCGGCTAGTGCGCTGTGCCCAGGCTCATTGGGACGTGACGGCGACGTACCTCAGCCGTCGGCCTTTGATTTCTGACTGCCGTTGGACAAGGCTAGATGTTCGTGAAGCCGAGCAAGTTGTGCGGCTGTTTGAACAAGTTGCCCCCCAGG
>CAYVPU010000002.1:4467-15921 GCA_964453885.1 uncultured Anaerolineae bacterium
TTCACCGACGAGCGCCGCTGTCCTATCTGGGTGGAGACACTGGCTGCCGCATTGATAGAGTTGGCGACCCAGTACCATGCTGGCGTGCTGCACGTAGCCGGGGGACAGGCACTTGATCGTTATGAGTTTGGTACCCGCCTTCTTTGCTTTCACGGGGCGGATTTGTCCGGCGTGGTGCCGGCCCGGGCATCGGCTTTGGGCCTGGTGCGGCCTCTGGATTGCACTCTCGACATAACAAGAGCAAAAAAGCTGCTCAAAACCCCTCTGCTGGGCGTGGACGAGACCATCGCCCGGCAGCGAGAATCCTGGACAAGGAGTCAACAGTAATGTTAGAACGCGCACGTGTGTTGCAAGAACAGATCGTTGCCTGGCGGCGGGAGGTTCACAAACACCCGGAGCTGGGTTTTCAAGAACACCGGACGGCTCAACTGGTGGCTGACGCGTTGCGGGACATAGGCATCCGGGTGGAAACAGGCATTGGCAAGACGGGTGTCGTGGGCCATCTGGGCGAAGGCCGTCCGTCCGTCGGCATCCGTGCCGACATGGATGCATTGCCGTTGCAGGAAGCCAACGATGTGCCTTATGCCTCGCGGACGCCGGGTGTGATGCACGCCTGCGGACACGATGCTCACGTGGGTATCCTGCTGGGCGTCGCTAAACTGTTGAGCGAGATGAAAGACCGTCCGTCCGGCGAAATTCGTTTCCTCTTCCAGCCGTGCGAAGAAGGCCAGGACGACGAGGGCAAGAGTGGCGCGGTGCGAATGATTGAGGACGGTGCCTTGGAGGGCCTGGATGCAGTCATCGCTCTGCACGTGGCCAGCGAAATTCCGGCCGGCAAGGTAGAAATTGATGGCGGCTATGCGTTGGCGGCAGTGGATTCCTTTGACGCCACCCTCGTGGGAGCTGGCTGTCACGGTGCTTACCCGCACATGGGTGTGGATCCGATCTTTATCCTGGCCCAAGTAATCAACGCGGTTCACGGCATCCGAGCGCGGCGTATCAACCCGGTGCGTCCGGCCGTCATCTCTTTCGGCTCAATCCACGCCGGAGACGCTGACAACGTCATCCCCAACGAGGTCAAGATAAACGGCACGATCCGCAGCTACGACGACGAGACCCGCCATCAATTGTGGGAAGAACTGGAAAAGGCCCTGGGCGTAGCTCGTGTTTTGGGAGGCGACTACCAACTTGCGATTGAGGAGGGGTTCCCGTCCACCTACAATGACCCAGAAATCGCTGGAATCATTCGCCAAGTGGCCGAGGAGATGCTGGGCCAGGACGGCTTGTACCCGCCGGAACCGGGCATGGGCGCCGAGGATTTTAGTTACATGGCCCGCAAAGCGCCGGCAGCCATGTTCATGCTCGGCGCGCAGATCGGCCAGGAGAACCGTCCGCATCACAGCCCTATCTTTGACCTGGACGAGTCGGCTTTTCCCATCGGCGCTGCTGTGTTAGCAGAGGTGGCCTGTCGCCTGTTAAGGTCGAAGAAGCAATCTGCCCGTCAAACCCAAAACCGTTGACCATAGCCGCACGCACCAAGTGGCGGCGGACCACGTTCGCCGGACCAGTTTGTAGTCCATCTAGTCCGCCGGGTTGAACCCCTTTACTTCACAGCGGAGCGTTGAAACGCCCCGCTGATACGACGAAACCCGGTAAAATGGGGTATCATCTCAATACTCGTCGAGGAACCGATACAGGGCCGCAAAGACTCCTTTCATCAACTCCTGGCCCAGGGCGGCCATGTGAATGTCAATGAAGGCTTTTTCCTCCTCGACGCGATCGTCTACATGGTCAAGTTCCTCCACGATCAACGCCAGAAGACGATCCTCGTTCTCCTCCAGGAAAGCTCGCACGTCGCTGCGAGCCAGACGAAACACCGTATTGCGCACCAATCGCGGCATGGCCATAATCCCCTGTTCCTCCAGTGCTGTCATGTTGTCTTTACCAATTCTATTGTAGCACGCTTTGGCTCCAATAGCAATCAGAGTCACCAAGTGTGTTTTTGCATCTTGTGCGATTTGCTTCTTGACAGTTTTGGTGTATAATATCGCATCTCGATAACGGGAGCTGATACTATGCTTCGAGAGTTCTTTTTGGGCTTTGTCAAAATCCATATCCTGTACCATGCTGCCGAGGGGCCAGTCTACGGAGCGGAACTGGCCCAGGAGTTGGCTCGCCACGGCTACAATCTCAGTCCTGGCACGCTATATCCCGCTCTACACCGACTCTATGAGCGTGGCTACCTTGACCGGGAGAGCCGTGTCGTCAGCGGGCGGGTGCGCAAATATTACACTCTCACTGACAAAGGTCAGGTTGCCCTGACCGAGGCCCGCTGCAAGATCGCAGAGTTGGTCAGTGAGGTACTGGAAAGAGGGTAGTTTGGCAGACTGGTAAATTGGTTCGACTGGGGTCTCGATTGCCCAATCTACCAATTTCTCAGCTGCCAACTCGAACAAGGAGGTTCTAGTGAATCACGACGTATCCACAAAACAAAAGACCGGCTGGCGCGCGCTGCCTCGCAACGTGTGGGCGGTGAGCCTGACCAGCTTTTTCATGGACATTTCTAGCGAGATGGTGATCAACATCTTGCCACTGTTCCTGAGCAATGTGCTGGGTGTGGGCACGAACGTTATCGGTCTCATCGAAGGCATCGCTGAGGCGACGGCCAGTTTGCTCAAGGTCTTTTCCGGCTGGCTATCGGACTGGCTGCGGGCGCGCAAGTGGCTGGCCGTGGCTGGCTATAGCATTTCGACACTGGCCAAGCCATTCTTCTACTTTGCCAACGCCTGGACGTCGGTGCTGGCTGTGCGCTGGGCCGACCGGGTAGGCAAGGGCGTCCGTACCGCGCCCCGCGACGCGCTGGTGGCCGACAGCATTGACGAAAGCCAGCGCGGCTTGGCCTTTGGCTTTCACCGGGCGGCCGACACAGGTGGGGCGATGCTGGGGCTGCTCATTGCCCTGGGTGTGGTTTGGGCAGCGCAATCGGCTTCGACAGAGCTAGGACGGCGCACGTTCCAGATCGTGGTGTTGGCCAGCCTGATACCGGCGGCGTTGGCGGTGCTCTCCCTGGCCCTCGGCGCGGAAGACGTGCCTGTCACCAGCCAGCGCGAGAGACCTGTCGTCACGTTCAAAGGGCTGGGCAAGCCGTTCCTCGCTTTCATGGTCATCGTTGGTCTGTTTGACCTGGGCAACTCGTCCGATGCTTTCCTGGTGCTGCGGGCGCAGGAGCGGGGCCTCAACGTGCTGGGCATCCTGGGCATGTTGGTCACGTTCAACCTGGTGTACACGCTGGTCTCGACGCCGGCCGGCTCACTCTCCGACCGCGTCGGGCGGAGGAAGCTCATCGTCGGTGGCTGGTTAGCCTACGCGGCCATCTACTTTGGCTTTGCTGTGGCCGGAATGGGCTGGCACGTCTGGGTGCTGTACACCCTCTACGGCGTGTACTATGGTCTGGCCTACGGCACCACCAAGGCCATGGTGGCTGACATTGTCCCGGCCGAGTTGCGCGGCACAGCCTATGGCACCTACAACGCCGTGCTGGGCCTGCTGGATTTTCCGGCCTCACTCATCGCTGGCTTGCTGTGGCAGGGTGTGGGCAGTTGGAAGGGCTTTGGCCCTTCAGCTCCTTTCTTATTCGGTGCGACCCTGGCTCTGATAGCTGCAATCTTGATGGCTCTGTGGAAACCACTGGACCGTAAAACGTGAGACGTGAACTGACCTTCCAACTTTCCAACCTTGATCCCCAAACCGTTTGACATCTGGCCCACATGGTGCTATCATGGTGCCTACATGAGGGCACTTTTGAGAGGATTCGCCAGTGTTCAACATATGCCCTGGTTGTGGAATCTATTCGGACGAAAGACTGATAGAGCCACAAGGCCCTTTTGCCGTTTGCCCTCATTGTGGACACCGGCATCGTTTTGTTCAGCTTCCCTTGTTTGTCCTCACAGGGGCGAGTGGCTCAGGAAAGACCACGCTTTGCCTTGAGCTGGCTGCCAGGATGTCCGAGTGCGTGTTCCTGGAAAACGATATCTTTCAACATCTGAACGAAGTACAAGGAGCCGATTCTATATGCTCAAGGATATCTTTGCTACTATTCGCAAAACCTGCTCCGGCCAGGCGGCCAAAGACGACGTGGCGGCCATCGTTTGCCATCACCGCATCCAGGCCAGCCCTGGCTATCGGGACGCTGCCGGGTGCATGTTGCGTGAACTGCAAAGGGCCGGCCTGGACGCTCACATCGAGACCTTTCCTGCTGATCACCAGACGACCTTTTGGACGGCGGCTTCGTTCCAAGAATGGGATGCTACCGCCGCAACCCTGCACCTCGTCGAACCGGCCGACGAGGCCCGCAAGCTGGCCGATTACCGAGAACTCAAAATTTCCCTCATCCAGCGCAGCATCTCTTTTGATGGCGAGCCCGAGGTCGTGCTGCTGGAGGACGGCCTGGAGGAAGCGGAATACGAGGGCCTGGATCTGGCCGGCAAGATCGTCCTCACCAGGGGCGAGGTAGAGCACGTGCGCCAACTGGCCGTCGAAAAGTACGGTGCGGTTGGTATCCTCTCCGATGGCATGAGGGAGTCGCCGCCGGTGCGGCAGGCGGTGGACCTGCCCGACGCCCGTCAGTACACCTCGTTCTGGTGGACGGGCCAGCCGGGAGAGAAGAAATGCTTTGGCTTTGTCCTCTCGCCGCGCCAGGGGGAGTGGCTGCGAGGAGTTATCCGGCAGAGGGCCAGGGATGGTCGGCCTTTGGTCAGGGTGCGCGCTCGTGTAGACAGTCGTCTCTACGACGGCACGATGGAAGTCGTTACCGCCCTCATCCCCGGCGAGACGGACACTGTGCCGAACACAGTACGGTGCGAGGAGGTCATTGTCGTGGCGCACCTCTGTCATCCGCAGCCCTCGGCCAACGACAACGCCTCCGGAGCGGCGGCAGCTCTGGAAGCGGCTCGCACGCTAGCCCGCCTCATTGCGGGCGGCGATCTACCCCGGCCACGGCGGTGCATCCGCTTTCTCTGGGTACCTGAAATCACCGGCACCTACGCCTATCTGGCAAGCCATGAGGACGACATCCCGCGCATGGTAGCCGGAGTTAACCTGGACATGGTGGGCCAGGATCAGGCTCAGACCGGTGCGTCCTTTCTCATTGAGTGCCCGCCCGACGCTGTGAGTTCCTTCGCTCCTGACTTGTTGGAGCGTCTGCGCGAGGAACTGTTCGACGACGCGCCCTCCCACACCGGACTGGGTGGCTACCCCCTCTTCCGTCACGCTACGACCAACTTTTCTGGCGGATCCGATCATTACGTTTTTTCCGATCCCACGGTCGGTGTACCAATGCCCATGCTCATCCAGTGGCCGGACAAGTTTTACCATACTTCGGCCGACACGCTGGACAAGGTAGACCCGGATATGCTGGCCCGTGCCGGTACGCTGGCCGCTGCCTATGCTTTCTTTGTGGCGGATGCCGGTCAATCGGAAGCGACCTGGCTGGCTCACGAGATGCAGACTCGCTTCCAGGTGCGTCTGGCGCGGTTGACGCAGGCGCAGATCACTCAGATGTGGGATAGCAAAGCACCCACTGCCAGCAGAGACGCACTGGAAAGGCTGGGGCGGCAGGTTGCCTACGTCGTAGACCGGTACGAGGAGGCCCTGGCAACACTGACCCGCTTGTGGGTGGGCATCGGGTCACTGATTGAGAGCCTGAGCGGAGAGGCGGCGCACCTGGTGCAATTGGAACTTGACCGCGGCCGACGCGCGGCCGGCGACTGCATCCGGGCGCTGGGCGCCGATGGACTGAGCGAGCCACCGGAAGAACCGGACGAGTGGGAGCAAAAGGCAGTGGCCATGACCCCTCGCCGTCTCTATCGCGGCCCGGTTTCTCTCCGCGCCGCGATGTCCGAACTCTCGCTGGAAGAACGCGTGGCTGTTCGCAAGCTGGTCCAGTCGCGCAAGGCTGGTGGTCGCACGCTGCCCACTCTGGCCGGATACTGGGCCGATGGCCGCCGCTCCGCGCTAGAGATCGTAGACCTGGTGGAGATGGAATTCGGCATCCGCGATGCGGAACTCGTCGTCAAGTACTTTGAGCTTTTGCACAAAGTCGGTTTGGTAGATCTTTAGCGTCACGCAACACGCACTACACATCACATATCAAAGCAGGAGAGACTGTATGGATCTCGGTCCTCGTCGGGAATCGTATCTCGGCACCGGCAAATTCAAACGGCGCGATTCGCTGGGCAGAGTGTTCATCCTGACACTACTCATTCTTTTTGGGATGTACATTGTCACCCGACGGCAGGATTGGCTCCAACCTTTCGCCCCCACGCCAACACCCACCCGCACGGCATCGTCCTACTTTGACGAAGCGGAGGTGCTCTATCGCGAAGGTAGGCTGGACGAGGCCATAGTTGCCTTCCGGAATGCCCACCAGCGCGAACCGGAAAGCTGGATCGCCCTCTCTCGACTGGTGCGGCTGATGGTCTTTCGTAACCAGGCCGCCGTAGCGATCGAGGAGTATGGAGAGGCTCTGTGGGCTTTTGACACCGCCGAGACCTATGCCGTTCTCTGCCTGGCCTATGATTGGAATGATCAATATGAGGAAGCGCTAGACGCTTGCGTTCGAGCTGTGGGGCAAGATCCCGATCATGCCGACGCTCACGCTTACCTGTCAGAAGTCTACTCTGACCTGGGCAAGTGGAATGAGGCCTACGATGAGGCACTCAAAGCCTTGGAACTGAATGAGCGTAGCGTAGAAGCCCATCGTGCCTTGGCTTACGCCCTGGAAGTCCGCCAGGACTATGAGGGGGCTGTCGAAGCGTACCTGAGCGCCATCAAGCTTCATCCTCGTCTCAGTCACCTTTATACTGGTCTGGCGCTCAATTACCGTGTGCTGGGCAACTATGACCTGGCCGTCGAGCAGTTTCACAAAGCTGTCGAAGTGGATCCCAACAACCCAGATGCCTATGATCAGCTTGGCTGGACATATTTCCAGATGGGGGATAGCAGTCGGGCCGTGGTGGAAGTCAAGCGCGCGCTGGAAGTGGATCCTGACTTTGCGTCAGCCTATGGCCATCTAGGCACCATTCATTACGTTCGGCGGCACTACGAAGACGCCGTTCCTAGCTTTGAGAGGGCCATCGCAGGTGGCAGCACTTCGTTGGAGTATTATTATGGACTGGGTCTCTCTTATATTTATTCTTACACCAACGCCCTGCAGGGTTTCACGCCGGAAGATCTGGCCAAAGGCTGTGAGTTTGGTGTCCCCTGGCTGGACAAGGCCCTGGAGCGCGATCCCTATTGTCGGCCCTGTTGGGATGGGATTGAACAGTGTGAGGGAGGGGGACAATGACGTGGTTGGACAACTTGACTAAAACCACTATAATTGGGTAATGTTCGTGCGGAGGCGCGTGGGGGTGAGCAGAATAGAGCAGCATCCGGCGGCAGTTGCTCGTTTCGTTTGGGCTGCCTCACTGATGGTGGGGATCGTCATCGCTGTGACAGGCTGTGGACCGACTGTCACTCTGGGTGAACCGACAACGACCGCTGTCTCCGTCGTCCACACCGAGTCGGTCACGCTCCGGGTGGATGTCAAGCCTCGGGGCGCCACTGTGTTGGTGGATGCTGAGCATTGTGGTACCACTCCGCTGACGCTCACTCTCTCACCGGGCCAACACACTGTTCGCGTCGAAAAGGATGGCTATCAGGCGCTGGAACAGAGTCTTGTTTTGTCTGCTGGGGAGTGGGCGACGGTAGATGGTTCCCTGGTGGATGTTTTGCTGCCCACAGTTGCCATCCAGTTGCTGCCGAAGCGACCTCACGCCGGCCAGCATGTGGCTATCTATGTGACCGCTTACGACAATGTTGCCGTGGCCCGGCTGGAGTTGTGGATTGACGGACAGCGTGTCTTGGAGGAGGTGGGCGCAGCGGCGACCTATTGCTGGGACCTCCCGCTCGACACGATGGGGCAGCACGTGGTGATGAGCCGGGCCTACGATTTGACCGGCAATGCTGTGACTCTGGAGCAGCCTCTGGTGGTCGCAGCTCCTTTGCCTACCATCACAGCCACGCCGGTGCCCTCTCCCACGGCTACGTCTTCTCCCTCCCCTTCACCTTCTCCTTCACCCACGGTCACTCCATTGCCCACGGCCACGCCTACCCCGACCTCGGTCCCGGCGGTTAATGTCTATTATGAGACGACTCTGACTATTGCTACCTATCCTTACGCGGATCACTTGTGGCAGGAGACAGACGTTCGTTACGGCGTCCCACTGTGGCGGTTGGAGCGCGCTGAGTACGAAGCAGACCATCCCACGCCGATGCCGCAAACCTACCGCGCGCTGGTCGTCGAGAACGAATACTTGCAGTTGACTTTTTTACCGGAATTGGGTGGACGTCTTTATCGCTGCATTTACAAACCTACCGGGCAGAACATCTTTTATCAGAATCCTGTGATCAAGCCCTCCCATTGGGGAGCGCTGGCACCTGCGGAGCACAATTGGTGGCTGGCGGCGGGGGGTATGGAGTGGGCTTTGCCGGTCCACGAGCATGGCTACGAATTCGGTGTACCCTGGAACTACTCGGTTCAGGCCACGTCGCAGGGTATCACTGTCGTCCTGTGGGATGCCGACATTGGGGACCGTCTGCGGTTTGAGGTTCAGGTTGTCTTACCGCCCCGGCGGGCGGCTTTTATTCTGCGTCCCCGGTTGATGAACCCTCTACCGGGGGACGTGAGGGTACAACTCTGGCTCAACGCCATGCTCACCCTGGGCAGCCACACCATTGCACCGGAGACCGAGTTTGTGTTGCCTGATGGGTCAATCGTGGTTCACTCTACGGGAGACGTGGCCTTGGCAACGTCAGGAGAAGCGATGACCTGGCCCATCTATGGTGGGCGCGATCTGTCTCGCTATGCCAACTGGCATCAATGGCTGGGCGTGTTCGTCCAACAGCCAGAACAGGGTTTTGTGGGTGCGTACAACCATGCCACCAGGCTCGGCGTGGCGCGCATCTTTTCCCCCCAGGAGACTCCGGGCGTCAAGCTTTTTGCTTTTGGCTCCGATTTCGGCGACCGCGGCCATTACACTGATGACGATTCGCAATATTTTGAACTCTGGGGAGGGCCAAATCGTTCCTTCTGGTCGGCAGACGATGTTCTGCTGCCGGCGGGCGGTGAGATAGCCTGGGAGGAGACCTGGCTTCCCTTTGCGGATATCGGCGGTCTGACTTATGCCAACGAGGTAGCCACGCTTCACCTGGAACGCGGGGCGGGCCAGATAGATCTGGGCCTCAGTGTCTCGATGGCCATTCAAGGTTTGATCAGGTTCATGGACGGTGAGGGGGAGAGTATCTGGGAGCAGGCTGTCGATCTGTTGCCTGCCAGTCCGCTGCGCCAGCAAGTCGTTTTGCCGGAGAACCTGGCTGCCGATGCGAAACTGAGATTGCAGTTGGTCAATCAGGGGGGCGAGGTGTTGCTGGATTACAGTCTCAAGGATTGAGTCCGCCCTGAACACTGTGCCGGACACAGTACGGTGCTCTGGCATGGCGGGGTGAGCAAAATCAGGGGTAGGATGATATTGGGAGAAAACACGGTTTTTTGCGACCATTGCGGATCCAAAGTCGAGGTGGGGACACCGTTCTGTCCCTACTGCGGTTTCCGTTTGCAGGAGAGCGAGTTGTTGCCACGACCGCATCCCAGGCGGGGTGGTTGGCTCCGGCGGATGATCACCCGGCTCATTGGCACAGGTTTCGTGTTACTCTTTCTGGTGCTGGGCGCTGCTGGCGTGATGCTGGTGGCCATGTATCATGGCTGGCAAGATCGCGACCTTCACACGCGGCAACAAGCCGAAGAGCATTACCAGAAAGGGCTGGCCTATCTGCAGGCGGGTGAGTGTGAGTTGGCTATCGCTGAGTTCGAGTTCACCATCCGCCTGGCGCCGGATCACGCGGAGGCTTACGACAAGCTGTTCAAAGCTGAGGCGCAGTGCCAGATCCTGCCTACGCCCACATCAGAGAGACAAAAGTCGCACAAGGAGGTTCTCTATGATCAGGCTGTGGCCCATTTCGCTCAGGGGCAGTGGGACGGGGCGATTCTCAATCTGGAGCAACTGCGCCAACTTGACAATTCGTATCAGCCGGAAAACGTTCAGGATATGACGTTCCGGGCGTTGTCCAGTCGTGGGATGCAACTGGTCAACGAGGATTCTCTGGAAGAAGCCTTGCGCTACTTTGACCGTGCTCTGGAGATGCGTCCCGACGACAACAGTCTGCAGGCGCAGCGCCGCATGGCAGCTCTCTACCAGACTGGGCAGAGCTATTGGGAGGCAGACTGGCAGCGTGCTATCGCCACGTTTACTGATCTCTATGCGCTGAGCCCTGAGTACAAGGATACCAAGCAGCGTCTCCACGATGCCTACGTCAGTTATGGCGACAGCCTGGCCGACGATGGTCGGTGGTGTCAGGCGCGGGAGCAGTTCGCTGAAGCGGTAGCCATCATTCCGCAGCAGAGCACGGAGCAGAAGCGAGTTAATGCTCATACCCGTTGCGTCACGGCCACGCCCACCCCACAGCCCACACCCACCGTCAAGCCGACGCGGGTGGTCAGTGCCACGCTGCCGGCCATCGGGCTCCCCTTTGGCAAGCTGGCGCTGAGTGTCTACAATTCGGCCACCAGTGCATACGATCTCTACATTGCCCACGCTGGTGCGACGCATTGGACAAAAATTCGGGACAGTGCGTCGCAGCCCGCTTTCCGCAGCGATGGCTCGCGACTTGCCTTCCGAACCCTGGGCGAGTTTCCTGGCCTCGGAGTGGTTAACGCCGACGGCTCCAACGCGCTGACGCTGGACGTCCCTGCCACCGCGCAACAACCTACCTGGTCGCCTGACGGCACGCGTATTGCTTATACGGCACAGGATGAGACTGGAGCATGGAGGATATACACCATCGCTGCCGGCAACGGCCCGCCGGAAGAACTGATGCTGGGTCAGTTCCCTACCTGGGGACCGAACAACTGGCTGGCCTATAATGGCTGCGACGACGACATGGACGAGAATGGCGATGGCGACCGCCTATGCGGCATTCATTTTCGAGACCTGGGCGGCAGTGACGTTATCAAGCTCACCAGCGATGAACAGGACATCGGCCCTTCCTGGGCCCCTGATGCCCGGAAGCCCGAGCGCTCTCAGGTCGTCTACATGTCCGATCACGATGGCAATTGGGAGATCTATTTGCTGGACTTTCCCTGGGGCAAAATTGCGCGGATGACAAATCACGAGGCCAAAGACGGGCTGCCTACGTGGTCACCCGATGGCCAATACATCGCCTTCCTCTCCGACCGCGAAGGGACGTGGGCGGTCTACGTTACAAGCCGGGATGGGAAAACATTGAGCAAGGTGTTGGATGTGGCGGTGGAGCATCCTGATTGGCTTCAAGACCGGCTTTCTTGGGCTCCGTGATGAG
>CAYVPU010000002.1:16021-19998 GCA_964453885.1 uncultured Anaerolineae bacterium
CATCTCCTCTACGATTTTGGATTCAGTCACGATGGGAAGCGAAAAGCTAAAACAAGAACCTTGATCTTCTTTGCTTCGTACCCAGATGCGCCCACCCTGTAACTCGACCAATCGCTTACTGATGTGCAGCCCCAGGCCATGACCGTAGACCTTACGGTCGTCGCCGGTATCCACCCGGTAAAATCGGTCAAAGATCTTGTCCAGGTGGTCTTGGGGGATGCCGACACCTTCGTCAATGATGTTGATGGTGAGTTCACCGTTGGCCGGGCCGACTATTTCCAATAGAACCCGACCTCCATCGGGAGAGTAGTTGATGGCGTTCTCCACCAGGTTGTTGAGCACTATCTCGACCTTGTTACGGTCGGCCATAACAAAGGGCACCGAGTCGGGTGCTTTGAGCATGATCCGGTGCCGGCCAGTTTGCCCCTGGAAGGCGCGGATGGTTCGCCGGACGATAGGAAGCAACGTCACTGGTTCTTGACGCACTTTCATCTGTCCCGCCTCAATCTGTGAGATGTCCAGGATGTCCTCGACGATGCGGACGAGGTGCTGCGATTGGGTCTGCACGATTTGAAGCATCTCTTGCAATAGCTCTTGTTCCAGGGACGGGTTAAGCATCAGTTCGACGGAGGCGCTGATGTTGGTCAGGGGGGAACGGAGTTCGTGAGAGACAAGTGACACAAAGTCGGATTTGAGGCGGTCAAATTCCCGTTCGGCCGAAACGTCCCGGAAGGCGACTACTGCACCGACTATTCCTCCTTCGCGGTTGAGTAGGGGAGCAGCGCTACTCGACAGAAAAATCCCCCATCCGTCACGACGAAGGATGGCTGGTTCGTCTGGCCCAGAAGAGACGGGCTGGCCGCTTTCCAGGGCTTGTTGGATAAGTAGAGTCTGGTGGTCCGATCCGTCGGATTCTGAGTTCCGGAAGACGGTTGAACACAGCTTGCCCCGGACTTTTGTGGCCTGCCAGCCGGTGATGCGCTCGGCAGCCGGGTTGAAGGTGAGGATGCGCAGGCTGCGGTCCACGGTGTAAACGCCGTCGGCAATGCCTTGCAGGATGAGTCTGGTTTTCCACTGCTCGCCTATGACCATCTCAAAGAGCCGGGCGTTTTCGATGGCAACGGCAGCGTGGTCGGCCAAGCCCATCAGAAAACGCTGGTCGTCTTTAGTCAAGACGTTAACTCTCGAGTCCTCCAGGTCAATGACTCCCAACACTCGCTCGCCCCGCAGGATGGGAACCACCAGTTGTGAGCGTGTCTGGGGCAGAGAATGTTCACGGTCGGGATCGGCTAGCACATCACTGACGAGCACCGGTTGCCCGCTGCTAGTGGCTCGCCCGATAATGCCGGCATCCCATTTGGGCTCCCAGGCTGTACCTGTCAGCGCCGGCGTGATATAACCCCGAGAAGTCCAGTCCAGGCCCTTTTCCACCTGCAACCCTACGAGGCCCGCCTCGGCAGAAGTCATGCGAAGCGCCTGATGCAACACCAGGCTGGCGATGCGGTCCATGTCCAGCATAGCGTTCAGGTCTCGGGCGACCTCTTGCATGATAGAGAGTTCTTGCATTCGTCGAGTGAGGGCTTTGTCGGTGTGGTCGTAAAGGCTGGCGTTCTCGATGGCGATGGCGGCATAGTCGCCCAGGGAGGTCAGTAGGTTTAGGTCAGTGCGGGAGAAAGTCTTGGCGGAGTGCTTGTTATCCACGCCCAACACGCCAATGACTCCATCCTTGGTGCGTAGGGGGACGTTGACCAATGACTTGACCAGGTAGCCTGTTTTGACTTTGAAGCGTTGGGAGTCTTCCAGGTAGTTGTACATGACTGGCTGTTCAGTGCGGACGACGCGCCCGGCGATGCTGTCCTCGGTTCTCAGGCGGAAGCCGGTGGCAAAGCGCTCGCCGAGGTTGAGAGCAGCGCGCAGATAAAGCTCGTTGGTCTGCTTGTCCACCAGGAGCAGGTATCCCTCATCGGCGCCAGTCACGGCCACACCTGCTTCGACAATGCGGTTGAGCACCCGCTCTACGTTGGAGCCATACAGGGTAGTGAGTTCCTTGACACGATCTTCGAGTTCGCGCTGGAGGCGAGCCCATTCCTCCTGCTGCTGCTGTTCGCTGAGGAGGCGCTCAATGACGGCGAGCATCTCTTCAATGCGAAATGGTTTGCTGAGGTAATCTTTGGCGCCCAACCGAAAGGCGGTGACGATGTCCTCCTCCGACCCATAGGCGGTCATGAGGATGATGGGGATGTCAGCCTGCTTTTCGCGCAGGGCTCGCAGGACCTCCAGCCCAGACATCTCTGGCATTTTAAAGTCCAGGATCATCAGGTCCGGTCTTTCGGCCAGGGCCATCCTTAGCCCCTCTTGTCCATTGGCGGCAACCAGGGGCACGTATCCGCTGGGGCGCAGCAGATATTCAGTAATGAATTCGAGGCTTTCGGGCTTGTCATCTACTACCAGGATCGTTTCCCCGGCCATGGTTCTCTTCCTTGCTTATCACTGGCGACAAGTGCTTCCGGCAACCTCAATTGTACTTGCCAGAGGCTTTCATGTCAAGTGTTGAGACGTAAGATCTTACGTCTCTTCAAGGCAAAACACGATTGAGGATAGCCTGGGCCACGACCATCCCCGAGGCCGAGGCCTGCACCAGGCCGCGCGTGACGCCTGCGCCATCGCCCGCGGCAAAGAGGTTGGACACTTTGGTCTCTAACTCGGGTGTTAACTCGAGACGCGACGAGTAAAACTTGGCCTCCACGCCGTAGAGCAGCGTGTGGCGCGAGGCGACGCCCGGCGCGATTTTGTCCATGGCGTGAAGCATCTCTAGCAGGTTGACGACGTAACGGTAGGGTAGCACCAGGTTGAGGTCTCCGGGGGTGGCTTGTTTGAGGGTGGGAGTGACGATGCTGCGGGCCAGGCGTTGCACCGTGGATCGACGTCCTTGCTCCAGGTCGCCCAAGCACTGGACAATGATGCCGCCACTGAGAAGGTTGGCCAGGCGGGCAATGGACTTGCCGTAGGCGATGGGGTCTTTGAACGGCTCAGTAAAGTTCTTGCTGACCAGCAGGGCAAAGTTGGTGTTGGTCGTGCGACGGTCGGCATAAGAGTGACCGTTGACTGTCATCACGTCATCCACCCACTCGGCGACGACTTGTCCGTAAGGACAGACGCAAAAGCTGCGCACTTTGTCGTCAAAAGCGCGGGAGTAGTAGTGCAGCTTGGGTTCGTAAAGCAGGTCGGTGAGCGGGCGGAGAACTTGAGCTGGCAACTCGACACGGACGCCCAGGTCCACCGGGTTGACGGTGAGGGACAGCTCGAGCTGGGTGGCAACGTTGGAGAGCCATTGTGCACCTTCGCGCCCGGGGGCGACGATGACGAAGCGACCACGAAAGGTGTCTCCACTGGTGGTGACGACGCCAATGGCGCGCCTGTTCTCGGTCAGGATGTCAGTCACTTTGGTGCGATCAGCGATGTGGATGCCCCGGCGGGTCAGTTCGGCGCGCATGGCGCGGAGGACGTCGGCGCTGCGCTCGGTGCCCATGTGACGGATGGGCACGTTCAGCAACCGCAGCCCCGCCAGGGCGCTGCGTTTCTCCAGTTCCTCGGTCTCGTCGGTGCGAGTGCCGTGCACCGGCCCGCTGGCCCCGTAGCCGACGTAGGTGCCGTCTACCTGCTCGATCAGTTTGGTGGTGCGTTCCTGGCCAATGATCTCCGGCAGGTGACCGCCCACGGCCGGCGAGAGGGTGAGCTTGCCATCACTGAAGGCACCGGCTCCGCCCCAGCCGGAGAGCAGGAAGCAGGTCTTGCATTGGATACAGCGTCCGCCGGGCAGTCGGGCAGGGCAGATCCGCTTGTCAATGTTGGGACCTTTGTCCAGGATGGCGACTGATAGGTTGCCATCCTGGCTCAGTTCGAGTGCTGCAAAGATGCCGGCCGGCCCGGCCCCGACGATGATGACGTCGTAGTTGGTGGACATGAGTACCGCCTTG
>CAYVPU010000002.1:20098-37900 GCA_964453885.1 uncultured Anaerolineae bacterium
CGGCCCGGCCCCGACGATGATGACGTCGTAGTTGGTGGACATGAGTACCGCCTTGTGTTTTTCTTTCTGTGTGTTTTGTCACCGCTTTGCGACGCGAGTCCTACTGTAACGCTATATCGGCGAGATTGGCTGGACCGTCAAGCAATATGCGCAGCCTGTTGAGGACGTTGCGTCCCAGGACAATCTCATTTCCCTGCTCGTCCCCGACAACAAAAATGCCTGGTAGCCTCAGGTTGTCTATTTCGAGGTCTACCAGGAACAGTTGGGCGGGTCGCCATTCCCCCCAATGGCTACGGATGCGAGTGTCGGTGAGAGTCGGTGCAAGGATCTGTCGAAGATAAGCGATTGGAACCAGGGAGCCATCGGATCCGGTGTCCAACAAGGCATTCTCTGTCGCAGTGCGCAATTCTTCCTCGCTGTTGTAGAGAACTACCCGGATGACAGGAAAGGGAGGCTGGTAACTGGTGTCGTAGGGATACTTCATGGCTTCGTCGTCTCCATGCGAAAGCCGTGACGGACCAGAGGTCGTTCGGCGGCTTCTTCTACCAGCGTTATCATCACAGGTGTACGCCCGAATCGTTGGCGTATGCGTCGGCGCAGTGTCTGGAAGCCAGTATCATGGTCTACCACCTGACCGTTGCGCATGGCTATGTACTGACCTTGGTACTCGGCTTTCAGTTCAGCGTGTCGTTGATGATAGATTTGACTTTCCTCAGAGATTTTACGGCGATCCAGTTCCCACAGGTAGCATTCGATAGCTTTGACGAGTATTTCGTCAGGGCAGGCTTGTTGTTCCAGAGCGGCTTCCTCTATACGTTTGTACAATTCAGGTTCAACGGCTACTCCAGGCATACATTCTACTCCTTTCTCCAGGCTCGGACATAGTCACCACCAGTCTGTCCTACTGCCCCATAATCTGCGCCAACTGCCGCGTCAATTCCTCCGCTGTCACCTGCCCCGCGAAAAACCAGGCGACCTTTCCCTCAGCGTCAATGATAAAAGTCTCCGGCACGGCGGTGATGCCGTAGGCGCGACTGACTTTGCCCTTCAAGTCGGCCCCGTTGGGGTACGTAAGTTTGAACTCCTCGACAAAAGCCCGCGAGGCATCCTCGGCGTCCTTGTAGCTTACACCCAGGACGACGATGTCTCTGCCCTCGTATAGTTCCCAGATCTTTTGCAGGTCGGGAGCCTCTTTTCGACAGGGATTGCACCAACTGGCCCAAAAATTGAGCACCACCACTTGCCCGCTCAGATCGCTCAGGGACACCTCGGTGCCGTCAAACAGGACCATGGAAAAGTCCGGCGCGGGATCTCCTTGCAGTGGACGGCCACCGCCTGGCGAGAGGAAGGCGAACGCCAGCAAGGCCAATAGACTCAACCCGATAACAATGGATACGATAGAGGTCACATAACTCTTTCTCCTGGGTAAAGCAGTATCGGGTGTCTTTTCAAGAGCCATATTGATAGTTCTCCTGAGATGAGGTATGTCCGCCAAGCGGTTGAACGTTATTGTACCTCATTTTGCGTAAAACGTAAAACCTACCTGGGGGAGGCTATTCGATAGCCAAGACACAAAGAAAAGGAGAAGGTAAAGTATGGGAACCAAGGGGTCAACAGATGCGAGGCAGTTGCTCGCCTACCAGCATGTCTACGATGCGGCGCGCTCCCAGCGGCGTGCGTACCACGACTCGCCTCGGATGCTCCGCTACGGCGCGACCAATGATCATTGCCTCGGTCCCGTATTCGTGGGCCCGCAGGGCGGCCAGGGCTTTTTCGGCGTCCTCCTGTGCTACGACAGCTACTAGTTTTCCCTCGTTGGCCACGTAGAGGGGGTCCAATCCCAAGAGTTCGCACATCCCCCGCACGGCGTCCCGCACCGGAATGTGGGTTTCCTCGATTTCGATTCCCACCTCGCTGCGACGGGCCAGCTCGTTCAGGACCGTTGCCAGGCCGCCGCGTGTTGGGTCGCGCAGGCAGTGAACCGCCGGTGACGCCTCCAGCAGGGTAGCTACCAGCCCGCTGAGCGGCGCGCAGTCGCTGACCAGCGGCGTGTTGAAGGCCAACCCCTCGCGCTGGCTCATGATGGCTATGCCGTGATCGCCAATCGTCCCGCTGACGATGACTATGTCGCCGGGGCGAGCGTTGGCCCCAGATATGTTCACGCCCTCCGGCACGAGGCCCACGCCCGCCGTGTTGATAAACAGCCCGTCGGCGCTCCCTCGCTCCACCACCTTGGTGTCGCCGGCCACGATCTGGACGCCGGCCGTTTTGGCCGTGGTCGCCATTGAGACCACAATGCGCTCCAGGTCTTCCAACGGCAACCCCTCCTCCAGGATAAACCCGGTCGTCAGGTAGAGCGGCCGCGCGCCGCGCATAGCGAGGTCGTTGACCGTACCGCATACCGCCAGTTTGCCAATGTCGCCGCCGGGGAAGAAGAGGGGGTGGATGACATAAGAATCTGTAGTGAGAGCAAAGCGCGAATCGGACGTGGGGGAGGGCAACACGGCAGCGTCGTCCAGGTTGGCGAGGGTGGGGTTGTGAAAGTGCTTTAGGAAAATCTGCTCCACCAGGTCGTGGCTGAGTTGTCCCCCGGAGCCGTGGGCCATGAGGATTCTATTGGTTTCGGGCATCAGACCTCCTGGCTGTACATAAAGTAGGCAGCACAGGTGCCCTCGGCGGAGACCATGCAAGGGCCAATGGGGTTCTGCGGCGTGCAGGCCCGACGGAACAGGGGACATTCTGGAGGCGTGACAACGCCTCGCAGCACCTCGCCGCACCGACAGCCCTCGTGCTCGCGGACGGGACCAGGATCCACCGGGAAGGCGCGCGCGGCGTCAAAGTGGGCGTATTCTTTACGCAGGGTCAGCCCGCTGTCCGGCACGAGGCCAAGGCCGCGCCATTGGGCATTGCTCACCTCAAAGACACGATACATCATTTCTACCGCTGTCTGGTTTCCCTCCGGGCGGACGCTGCGGGAGTAGGTGTTGGTCACTGTCGGGTGGCCGCTTTCTGCCTGCTCTACCAGCGAATGCACCCCGTGCAGGATGTCCAGTGGTTCAAATCCAGCCACCGCCACCGGAATGCCGTGGTCGTGGGGGAGGAACTGCCAGGCGTCAGAGCCGATGATCGTCGTTACGTGCCCCGGCCCAATGATGCCGGAAAGCCTCACCTCGCCAGCACACAAGATGGCGTGGGTGGCCGGGGGGGTGAGCTTGTGCATGGAAAGGACGTAAAAATTGGTCAGATTGAGCACTTTTGCCTGGATCACCGCCGCCGCGATGGTGGGTGCTGTTGTCTCAAAGCCGATGCCTAGAAAGACGATACTGTGCTTCGGGTTCTGCTGCGCAATCTGGACCGCGTCGAGGGTTGAGTAGACAATCCGCACGTCGGCGCCCTCGGCGCGGGCCTGTTGCAGGCTAGATCGGCTGCCCGGCACCTTGAGCATATCGCCAAAGGTGGTGGTGATCACCTCTGGCAGTCGAGCAATGGCAATGGCCCGGTCTAAATCGGCGTTGGCCGTGACGCAGACCGGGCAGCCAGGGCCAGAGAGAAGTCTGACGGTGGATGGCAGTAGTTGCCGGATGCCAAACTTGAAAATGGCGTGGGTGTGCCCGCCGCAGAACTCCATCAAGTTGACGGGCCGGGTGGACCGCGCCGCGATGTCGTCCAGCAGCCGCCGGGCCAGGGCCGGGTCGCGAAATTCGTCAATGTATTTCATCGTATTCCATCTCGACCGACGCTCCCACGCGATGCTCGACTGGCAGAAATGATTCACAAGTGTGTTGGGGCGACATGGTTGGCGATTACGGCCTGCCCCAAGGACAGCCCTCCGTCGTTGGTTGGAACCTGGCGGTGAGTGAGCACGTCAAAGCCGCGCTCTCGCAGCCCGGCAGTTGCTGCTGCCAGCAGCCGCCGGTTCTGAAACACCCCGCCGCTGAGGGCCACGGTACGCAGACCCGTTCCCTCCGCGACGCGCTGGCACATCTCGACGATGACCTGGGCCATCGTGGCGTGAAAACGCGCGCTCATCTGTGGCACAGACACGCCGACCTGCAGATCAGCCAGCAGCGCTGCAAAGGTCTCTCTCAAGCGTATGAGCCACCCGCTTTCCCCGCTCTCGAGCTCAAAAGGATAGGCCGATCTGCCAGCTTTCCAGCCTTCCAACCCGCTGTCCGCCACCATCTCTAACTCTATCGCTGCCTGGGCTTCATACGTCGCCCGCGTGCAGACCCCCAACAGTGCCGATACCGCGTCGAACAGGCGTCCCGCCGAGGAGGTAAAGGGAGTGTTGATGCCCCGGTCTATTTGCTGCTGCAAGATTTCGAGTTCCATCGTGCTTACTTGCGTGCTTGCGAACTTGTTTGCTGGAGGAATACCCAATAGCTTGTAGAGATACGCCAGGGCAATGCGATAGGGATTCCTCGTCGCTGCATCGCCTCCAGGGAGAGGTAGATATTCCAGGTGAGCAGCGCGATGGTATTTTGCATAGTCGGCGATTAGAAACTCTCCTCCCCAGATGTGCCCATCGTCGCCCAGGCCCGTGCCATCCCAGGCCACGCCAATGACCGGCCCGGCCTCCGGCAGCCACTTGTTATCGGCCAGGCATGAGGCGATGTGGGCGTGGTGGTGCTGGATGGGGACTGCGAGTTGCGAATTGCGAATTGCGAATTGCGTCGCCAGGTAGTCAGGGTGAAGATCGTGAGCGACAATTCTTGGCTCCAGGCGGAAGAGGCGTTGGTAAAGGGCAACGCTGGCCTCAAAGTGCTCCAGTGTCTCCAGGTTCTCCATGTCGCCGATGTGCTGGCTAAGGAAAGCATAGTTCTCTTTGGTGAAACAAAAAGTGTTCTTGAGTTCCGCGCCGACGGCCAGCGTTTGCCGCGTCTCAAAAGGTAGCTTTATGGGATAGGGCGCATAGCCCCGCGAACGACGCAATGGCAAAGACAGGTTTGCAGATTTGCAGGTCTTTGGGTCTTTCTTTCCTGCTTGCTCGCTTGCAGACTTGGCCACTTGCCCACTTGCCACCATCCACACGCTATCGTCATACCGCGCGTAGATTTCCCGGTTGTGGAACAGAAAATAGTCGCACAGATGGCCTAATCGGCGGCAGGCTTTGTCGTTGTCTTTGGCGATGGGTTCCTCGGAGAGATTGCCGCTGGTCATCACCAGGGGACGGGCCACATCGTGCAACAGGATGTGGTGCAGTGGCGTGTAAGGGAGCATAACGCCCAGGTAATTGTTGCCCGGCGCTACCACTCGCTCCACGCTCGATTCCGGCTTCCAGGGCAAGAGGACAATGGGACACTGCTGGGAAGTGAGCAGCGTTTCTTCTTTGTCTCTCACCTCGCAGTGGCGGCGAATCTCGTCCAGGGTGGCCATCATCACCGCCAGAGGCTTGGAGGGGCGACCTTTGCGCCGGCGAAGGCGAGCCACGGCGTCGGCATCGGTGGCGTCGCAGGCCAGGTGAAAGCCGCCGAGTCCTTTGACAGCTAGAATCGCGCCGTTGCGCAGGAGATGTGCTGCGGCTTGAATTTCATCCGCATCGGTTGGAAGGTCCTTGGGCCTTTGGCACTGTACCGAACGGTCCAGTACGGTGCCTAAGGACAAAGGGTTGGAAGGTTTGAGGGTTGAAGGTTCTGATGGTTGAAGCCAGATGTGGGGGCCGCAGATGGGACAGGCATTGGGCTGGGCGTGAAAGCGACGATCCAGCGGATCGTCGTATTCAGCCTGGCAGTCAGGGCACATCGGAAAGACACGCATGGTGGTCTTGGGCCGATCGTAGGGCATATCGGCGATGATGGTGAAGCGGGGGCCGCAGTTGGTGCAGTTGGTAAAGGAGTAACGGTAGCGGCGGTTGCTTGGATCGAACAACTCCCGCAGGCAGTCGGGGCAGGTGGCGATGTCAGGGGAAATGAGTTGGTAGCGACCTTCCTGGGCGACGCTGTGGCGTATCTCGAAAGTTGTGTAGCCGTTGGGAGGCACGTCTTTGGTTGTGACCCGCTCAATGCGGGCCAGCGGCGGCGCTTCAGCGCTCAGGTTGCGCAAAAAAGCGTCGAGCGCGGCTGACTGGCCTTCGACCACGATGTCCACGCCACCAGAGTGGTTCAGCACCCAGCCGGTCAGTCTATGCTCGTGGGCCAAGCGATAGACAAAGGGGCGGAAGCCCACCCCTTGCACGACGCCGGTCACAGTTATTCTCTTGCCGATGAAACGTTCTGTCATATTTTCGCTCGGTGTTTCGCAGCTTGCCCCACTCCAGGTGGGACTTGTTCCGCCAGCCAGTCCGTCCAGGCCGCGATTCCCTCTCCAGTTTTGCACGAGGTTTCAATCCTCGGTCAAAGACCTTCGGCGGACTCGAGGCCACGACCGGGATGCCTCACGCCGCCACACGGTCGGCGTCCAGCGAGATGGTGATGTCGCTGGCCACCACGCCCAGGTTGCGGCCTGGCAGTGCATCAATCGTCTGCTCAATGAGGCTGGTCTTACCAGCGCCGGGTGAGGCCATGAGGTTCACGCCCAGCACGTCGTGGCTATCCAGAAGAGCCTGGTGACTCGTACATGTCGGCCAGTTCGCGGAAGAGACGCAGCGTAGCCTGTGCTTCTTCCGCGTCCACCACGCTGATGGCAAAGCCAGTGTGCACCAACACGTAATCGCCTTCGCGCACGTCTGGCGTGAGAGCCAGACTAGCCATCCGTTCCACGCCACCCAGTTCCACCCAGGCTTTTGTTCCATCTATTGCTTTTACCAACGCCGGCACAGCCAGGCACATACTCTGCTCTCTTTCTCCCCCTTGTTTTTGATACCATTGAGGCGATGCAATTCTTCCAGCGCTTTTCGATCAGGGTAACCGCTTGCGCCGCTACAGGGGGTGGGGATGTGCACCGCGCGATAGCTGTAAAGTACCCCTAGGGCAGTTCGAAAGCTTCTCCGAGGACTCGCACCGCTTCGTCCATGTCACTCGCGTCAACCATACAGCAAAGACTGGAGATAGAGGTACTGATAGCCAGGATGTTGATGCCGACCGAGGCCAGGGCCGAGAACATAACACCGGCGATGCCTGGCCGTTCCGCAAAGTGAGGGCCGAATATGGAGATTGTCCCCACCTCTTTTTCATAAACTACTTCTTTCGCTCCTACCGTTTCTTTGACAGTGTTGAGCACTTTTAGAGCTGCTGCCAGGTCCTCTCGCGTCACACAGATGACGATGCTGTCCAGATTATTGAGGTCAACAGTATGAACGATGAAGGGGGTTTTGATGCCTTTGGCACCCAAAGCACTGAAAACAACACTGGCCACACCGGGACGGTTGGGAATGGACATTGCGCCAATCTTGGCCAGGTTGCGGTTCTGGATGATACCACCGATCTTGATCTTTTGTCCTTGCATTTCCCTTTTTCTCCTAGCCTCAAGGCATGGATCAACTGGTCTGACACCCCTCAATCTTTCGGCAGGGTCACGTAGAAGGTGCTTCCCTCTCCCACTGTGCTTTTCAATGAGATCTGGCCTCCGTGCTGCTCAACCACGTCTTTGACAATGACCAGCCCCAACCCCGTCCCCTCCATTTCCATAGCCTTGGCGTTTTTGGCGCGGTAGAACTCGGTAAAGATGCGCGGTAGGGCATCCTCTGGAATGCCGATCCCTGTGTCAGAAACCTCTACTTTTATCTGGTCATTCTCACTCCAAGCCCTCACCGCCACCGAGCCGCCGGCCGGAGTGTACTTGACAGCATTGCTCACCAGGTTCATAAAGACCCGTTCCAATCCATCTTCGATCCCGACGAGGACAAGAGGCTCTTCCGCTATCTCTACTTTCAACTCCAGCCCTTTCTCCTCTGCGTTGGTCTGCATTAACTCTGTGACCTTGGTGATGATTTCATTGAGTACTACTTTTTTCTTCTCCCCCTGGAGCTGCTCCATCTTGCCGGCAGCCAACTCCAAGAGGTCTTTGACCAGAGCCAGCAAGAAGGAGATGCGCCGCTTCGAGCGCTGAATGAGATCCCGTTGTTTGGGGGTAATGGGGTCCACGTAGCCTTCTTCCAGGACTCTCAACATGCTCTGCACGGCAGAAAGGGGAGAGCGCAATTCGTGGGTGACCATTCGCACAAAGTCAGACTTGGCTCTATCGGCCATCTCTAGAGCTTGATATGCTCTGGCGTTCTCAATAGCAGTGGCCCCTCCGCTGCCCAGGGCTGCGAGGAACTCGGCGTCGCCCTCATTAAAGCGATCTGGTTCGGTGCTATAGACGCAAATCACCCCCTCTGCCTTGCCTTTGATAAGGAGAGGAGCACAGAGCATGGCATTGATCCCCTCGGCCCTCGCCTCGGCCGGATATTGAAGGCGGTCATCTCGAGAGGTGTTGGGAATGATGGCTGATTGACCAGAGGAGAGGGTTTGATAAATATGGCGACTCCTCTGGATGTCTATCGGCCCCTTGGTCAAATACTGCTCGCTGAGCCCGTAGGCGGAGACGGTGTCAACTATCTGGCCGCTTTCGTCCAACAGTCTGATGGTACAGGCCTTGATTTGCATCGCCTCGGCAGCGCTTTGAGCGATGAGGTTCAATACCTCCTCCAGATTGAGGGTCGAGTTGACAGTTTTGGTTACCTCGTACAGGGTTTGTATTCGCTGGTAAGCGTTAGACAGTCTCTGTTGAAGACGCAGCAACTCTTTGTCCTTCTGGCGGAGGTTGATGGTAACCGAGGTTGCCAGGTAGACGGAAATGTAGAGACAAGTTGTGAAGAAAAAAAGGACAATGGTGATGTACAAACCGTTTTGATAGAGAGAGGCAGGGATGAACCCCAAAGATGTATGAGGGAGCAGGCCACCATATTCTAGAGTGGCCAAAGTTCCCACCGCAAGGGCAGCTAGGGTGGCAAAGAAGTAGCAGACCTGGGGTGAGAGCAGGATGGAGGCAATGATGAGATGGAAGATGAAATAGAAGAGTAGTGGGCTCTCCACCCCTCCTGAAAAGTGGACCAATAAAATCATGGCCATCCAATCCAGGCTGGTCTGGACTTTGGCAAACCGGTCAAAGGTAGCTGCTGTGGCGGCAGTCTCCCTCTCTAGTCGCCTCAAGTAGAACCGAAAAAGGGCATCGTAAATGTAGCCTGAAGACTTGGCCCGGCTCGGATACGAGAACCGCCGTCCCAAGTAGAACCGAAAAAGGGCGTTGTAAAAGAGGATGGACAAGCCAACGACGTAAAGCGGCCATGGGGAGAGTTGGATGTTCAGAATGGAACTGGCGAACCAGGTAGCGACCAGGACACCCAGAGCGGCAAACCATCTCAATTGGATCTGCCAGGCAACCCGTCCAGCTAGCTCTTCCTCAACCGGTGTTCTAGGAGGCCCAACACTTTTTTCTTCCATAAAATGTTCTCCTCAAGAATGTGGCCGCCACAGCTTCCTGGGTGTGCCGCACTGTGCTGTACGCCCAGTACAGTGCCGTTCATACAACCGTGGAAAAGGGCCAAAATACAGCGACGGGCCGCGCCGCCCGTCGCTGATAACCCAAATGTCAACAACGGTGACAAAAAGGTTGAACGTTTCCCATTATTTCATACGGACAGTTGTCAAGCTATTTTCCCAATAGCTTTTCCACCTTGTGCACCAGGGCGCTTGGCTCCAAAGGCTTCTCGACGAAATCGTCTACGGGCAGGAAATCCTTGTCTGGCGCAAAACGCAGCGACGTCGTGCTGTGGAGGGCGGTCAGCATCAGGATCGGTATCTTGCTATAAGGGGCATACTCCGATTTGGGGTCGGGGCTCCGCAACTGCAAGGAGACCTGGAACCCTTCGGTAGTGTAGTCCATCATTACGTCCAGGATGATCAAATCAGGGTGGATATCTTTGATCTTTTCCAGTCCCTCGCTGCCACTGGCGGCGCTGAAGACCTGATAGTCGTTGGCCTCCAGGGTCAGCCTGATCACCTCCACCAAATCCGGGTCATCATCAACGACCAAGATTTTTTCATTAGCCATTATTGCCTTCCTCCTGTTTGTTTCCGAGACACTGTACTGGGCCGTACAGCACAGTGCAGCGTGGTCTGATCAGGTCGCTGCTCAGTTAGCATCGAGTTCGTCAAGGATGATCCTGATGGCCTGGGGAATTGCCCCTTCCACCTCTGGGCTTAGCCCTAACCCGCCCTCCATCTGGCCGGGTTGGATACCGATAATGACCACTTTGGTGGGTGCTACCTCCAGAGCTTTGGCCAGAGCCAGCACCTCTCCCAACCCTATCTGATGAAGAGACAGCGGGGCTTTTGCTATCTTGAGCTGCACTTCCGCTGGAGTGAACCTGACCACACGACCAGGGAGATGACCCATGTCCGCTGCGTCCACAATAATAACCCGCTGGTATCCTTCCATCAGGCAAATAAGGCCCAGCCCGGTCGTGCCACCCTCGACCACCGCCACACTATCCGGCAGTTCTTGTCCTTTCAGCTCTTCGACCACCCGCACGCCGATTCCCTCATCTCTCAGCAGCAGGTTGCCGAGGCCGACAACGAGAGTACCGAGTGGCGAGTGACGAGTAACGAGTAACGAGTGGTTGGTTTCTTCCATCCCCCGTTCCTCTATCTCACACAAACTCACACAAATTTTACATTCAGGAGATGGGTTGAGCACGAGATGCAAGGGTCATAGGCGCGCACCAACATCTCTAGCGTCAGAGTGATTTCCTCTTTGGTTTTGTCCACGACAGTGGGTACCAGAGCCTTCAGGTCCCGCTCAATGTTGTTGTGATTCATATTGGTGGGGATGACGAAATTAGCTCCGGTGATGATACCGTTGTCATCCAGGGTGTATTCGTGATAGAGGGTGCCCCTCGGCACCTCTGTAGCTCCTACGCCTGTCCTGAGCCCTTTGTCCCTGGGCCAAAGGACCAGGGGCCCCTCGGCTGGGCTCGGGATAAACTCCGTCGAAGGGCCGGTTCCGCTGTTGACCTCGACGCTGCGGTCTTCTTCTTTGATGCCCCTGTCCAAGAGCTCGTCAATGATGCGTACACCGTCCTCGAGGCAATGAGCCACTTCCACCAGTTGGGCGACGGTGTTCATGAAAGGATTGTAGCACACTGGCTTCAGGCCCATTTCTTCGGCAGCCCAGCGGGCCAGGGGGGATAGCTGCTCATAATTGATGTTAAAGCGGGCCAGGGCGCCGACCATGAAGGATTCGCGGGCAGCTTTGGCGTGCTTGGCCGTGGAATAGGGTACGACGAACTCTTTTATCTTCTCCCTGTACTGGGGTACCGGGGTGGTGCCGCCATCGGTGGAGGCGATGGCTCCATCGTAGAAGGCATACTCATCGTCCCTCTGCAGGGCCAGGTATTCGGTCTCCCGCTCGAAATCGGGGATGTCCAGGGTTTTAAAGATCTCTACCCAGGCCTTCAGGTCGGGGATGGCCTCCGTCAGCCGCTGGCGCAGGGTCTGCAGTTCATCCTGCGTGGGGAGGCGGGTCCAGCCGTTCACCACCATGTTGATAGGGTGCGTGGTGCGGCCGCCTATCAGATCGCTCCATTCGTTGGACAGGCGGTGCAGATGGATGGCCTGCAGCAGTGGCTGTTTGTGGGTGGTGGCCAAAGGGATGACACTGTTCACCCCTAGAAAATCAGGGACCGCCAGGTAAAAGACGTGCAAGGTATGACTCTGTACTGTCTCGGCGTGCAGGATCAACTTTCTCAAGAGAACCGTTTGCTCTGAGGGCTGGACGCCCAGCGCGGCCTCGATCCCCCGGAGGGAAGCCACAGTATGACCAATGGAGCAGATACCGCAGATGCGGGAGGTGATGTGGGGGGCGTCGGCGTAGCTCCGGCCCCGCACCATAGCTTCAAAGAAGCGGGGCGCTTCGGGTATCTCCCAGCGTAGCTCCTTGATGGCGCCTTCTTTCAGGTCAACTACGATGTTGCCGTGTCCCTCAACCCGGGTCACATAGTGGACGTTGATTTTGCCATCTCTCATTTAGCCACCTCCATGTACCCGTCAAACATACGGAAGCTGTTCAGCACTTGCTTCACCGTGAGGCCATGTTCTTGCAGGACTTCTTTGTGGGAATCGAGATTGGGGTCATCCACCAGGCCGCGGCAACCTTCGCACTTGTTGCCGTAGGTGGGGCAGATAGCCCCGCATCCGCCCCGTGTCACCGGCCCCAGGCAAGTCATCCCCTTGTCAAAGACGCAGACGTTCCCTTTCATCTTGCACTCTACGCAAACGGAATAGTTGGGGATGGGGGGCTTTTTGCCCAGGAGCAGGGCTTTGATCACCTCCAGGAATTCGTTGCGGTCAATGGGGCAGCCGGGGATAGCGTAATCTACCGGCACCACGGCGCTCAGAGGACGGGCAGGGATGGTATCGAAATGCTTGGCATCTTTACCGTAGACGTACTCGAGCATTTCGTCCATTTCGGAAAAGTTCTTCAGGCTGTTGATGCCTCCTATGTGGGCGCAAGCGCCCAAAGCCACCAGGACCTTGGCATTTTGACGAATGCTCTTTAGGCGCTCCATCTCTGCCTCGCGGGTGATAGACCCTTCGACGAGAGCGATATCATATTCGTCGGAATGTCCCGTCACGGCCTCCCGCCAGCTGACCACATCCACCAGCCCAAGGAGGTCTAACAGCTCTTCTTCCAGGTTGACGATCTGTAACTGACAACCCTCGCAGCACCCAAAGTCGAATATCGCGATTCTGGGTTTTATCATTCTCCCCTCTCCATTCTCTAAGGTTGGGCGAAGGTCTCCTGACCAAGCCCTCTCCCGCCTTGGCCGAAGACCCTGTACCCTTTGTCCCTGGGCCAAAGGACCAGGGGCTTGTCGTCCAGGACAAGTGCCTTCGGCGAACAAAAGCTAAATTGCCTCCGGCAACTCCTTCAACTGAGCGTAGCTGAAGACAGGGCCTTTCTGGCAGACGTACACATTGTTGATCTGACAGTGGCCGCATTTGCCGAGGCCGCACTTCATCCTGCGCTCCAGTGAGAGAAAGATACGGCCGTCTTGTATCCCTTTGCCCAAAAGCTCCATGAGCACGAAGCGGTACATTACGGGCGGGCCCACGGTCACGGCCACAGTGCTGCGGGGGTTCAAGGTGATCTTGGGGAAGAGGGTGGTGATAACCCCCACATTGCCCGTCCAGCTTTCGTCGCCCCGGTCCACTGTGACGTAAAGCTCCACATCGTCCCTGGCTTCCCATTGGGCCAGTTCGTCCTTGAACAGGAGCTCCGAGGGATTCCTGGCCCCGTAGAGGATGATGACGCGTCCGAAGGATTCTCGTTCATCCAGGACTTGATTGATGAGGGAGCGCAAAGGAGCCAAGCCCAGACCGCCGGGAGCGAAGAGCAGGTCCTGGCCCTTCATCTTGTCCACCGGGAAGCCGTTGCCGAAAGGCCCACGGATGCCTATTGTGGAGCCGGGCTTCATGCGATGCAAAGCTCCCGTTACATCTCCAACATCGCGCACGCACAACTCAAAAGTGCTGTTGCGGGTAGGTGAGGAGGTAACGGAGAAAGGGGCCTCGCCGATACCAAAGACAGAGACCTCCACGAACTGACCAGCCCGGTGTCCCAGGTCACGGCCACCTTCCAGATACAAGGTAAAGAGTTTCTCTGTCTCGGTCAATTGCTCTATCTTTACCATTTCAGCCAGAGTAGGCTGATAAAGGGAGCTTATACCTTGGTTCGTCATTTTTCTCAAGCCTCCAATCCAGACCCTTGGTTTCCGAAACTCTAAGGGTCTAGAGTCAAGATCCTTGTTGGTAGGCTGCCACCACCTCCCGCTCGGCCCAGCCACGGGGAGTGGAGGTACGCTTCAGAGTGTTGTACACCTCAACAGGGTCAATGTGCACCAGGCAGGAACGCACGCAACGCCCACAGCCCACGCAACCCACTTTGCCAAACATTTCTGTCAGGTATTTTCCTTTACGGAAGAAACGATGCCTCTGCCGATCGGCCCGAGATTTGCGAAAGTTTTCTCCTCCGGCCACGGTTGCGAACTCGGGCAGTTGGCAGGAGTCCCAGACGCGCAGACGTTGCCCCTCCTTCAAGTTGAGCGCTAGCCGGTCTACGATATCAAAACAATAGCACGTGGGACAAACCAGAGTACAGGCTCCACAAGCAAGACATTTCTCTCCCAATTCTTCCCAGAGGGGATTATCGTAGCTGATGGCTAACAGATTGGGCAGATCGCTGAGGTTCATTTCCAGTTTGTAGGTGAACTTGGGCCACTTGGCGTCCTGAACGGCTCTGAAGCGAGACATATCCGCATCGGTCGCCTCCCGCGCTCCCTTGTGCCTGGCCAGGAGTTCCATTCCCACCGGGGAGCCGAATTCCACCATGTAGGCATCTCCGATGTCGGTCAGGAACAGATCATACCCCCCCTCCACCGTCAGGCTTCTCATGCTCTTGCAGAAGGAATGTTCATCGCACGGTTCGTTACAGTCTAGTCCGATGATGACGGCCTTTTTGCGTTTCTCCATATAGTTGGTGTCCAGATTGTCGGTGGAGAAGGCCAGGTCAAGGAGCCAGGTGGCGTTGATGTCACAGGGATGCAGGCCCATGATGACGCGGGGATGTGCCTCGATCACCGGTTCGCTCCTCATCGCCTCACCCAATTTATACTTGAGGATGGGCTCTTCCGTGGGGAGAAAAAACTCCTTGGGGGGAAGCAGGGTGATGTTGTAGTCCAGCCGCAGTTGGGAATAATCATCTATCGGGCCAAAGACGAACTTGCCATCTTTAGCCACTGGCCCTACTACTTCTCTTTCCTCCATGATGCTTTCCACGAGAGAGGCCATATCCTTCTTGTCAATGACTTTGAACGACATGATTATTGCCCTTTCCAGGACTGAACAGCGCGTCCATTTGGGTTAGCATAAATCAGGGAATGTTTAGAAACCCGAATCGCGCCAAAGAAGTCAATTCCGCTATTGGGCATGGGACTGCCCGCCGAAAACCAAATCTCAACTCGCCGGATCATACCATAAGTAAGACTTGTTGTCAAACAATCGGGGAGTTTGACA
Organism: uncultured Anaerolineae bacterium; assembly: GCA_964453885.1. Lineage (GTDB taxonomy): Bacteria > Chloroflexota > Anaerolineae > CAYNKW01 > CAYNKW01 > CAYNKW01. Next base: position 35,092 of record CAYVPU010000002.1, read on the forward strand.
ACGTGCACCGCTTGTGCTAAAATGAACCTTAGTGACTCGCCAGCAAACTCTGGATTCATTACAGGTCACCGATCAAGGAGGCTCGTTAATGCCCACCGATTATCTTCCGCTCTTGTTTCTTATCGGTGTAGCCGTATTTTTTGCTGTTGTTGCTATTGGCCTTCCCTCTCTTCTCGGCCCCCGCAAGCCCAACAAAGCCAAGATGTCCACCTATGAATGTGGCAAACTCCCCTTTGGTGACGCACACCGGTCTTTTCCCATTCACTATTACATGGTGGCTATGCTCTTTGTCGTTTTTGACATCGAGGTCATCTTTCTCTACCCCTGGGCTGTCCTCTTTCGCAAATTCGATCCCAGGTTGTTCGGCCTGATCGAGATGGGCGTATTTGTGCTCCTGCTCCTGGTCGGCTATGTGTATGTCTGGCGCAAGGGCGCGCTGGAGTGGGACTAGCGAGTTGCAAATTCGGAATGGCGAATTACGGGTTACGGGCCTTGATCGCGATTCGTTATTTGCGGTTCACGATTCACGTTGAAAGGTTGAAGGTATGGGACTGGAGACCAGGTTACCTGATAACATCATCACGGCCAAGCTCGAGAACGTTGTTAACTGGGCGCGGAGCCGCTCGTTCTTTCCGCTGACGGCCGGCCTGGCCTGTTGCGCTATCGAGATGATGCACGCCGGTAGCTCGCGGCACGACATGGCCCGCTTTGGTGCTGAGGTGTTTCGCCCGACGCCGCGCCAGGCCGATTTGATGATCGTCTCGGGGCGTGTGTCGCAAAAGATGGCCCCGGTGGTGCGCCGTCTGTGGGAGCAGATGGCGGAGCCCAAGTGGGTCATCGCTATGGGGGCCTGTGCCTCTTCAGGGGGAATGTTCCACAACTATGCCATCCTGCAAGGGGTTGATACCATCATCCCGGTGGACGTTTACGTGCCCGGCTGCCCGCCCCGGCCGGAGGCGTTGCTATACGCCATTACTCAGTTGCAGGAGAAGGTGATGACCGAAAGGTTCAAGGATCGGGCGTAGGGGGTAACTGTTGACGGAAGGGTATATCAACGTTGAGGGGCTTAGGGCCCGGTTCCCAGAAATGGTGCTGGGCGTGGAAGAGTTCCGGGATGAGACGACAGTCACGGTCAAGTCGGAGCGGATCGTCGAGGTCTGCACGTTTCTCCGGGACGATCCGGATCTCAAGTATGATCAGTTGACGTTCGTCTCGGCGGTGGACAACCTGGCGCGGAATGGGCAGAGCGCCGACGGTCACCGGTTCGAAGCGGTGTATCAGCTTCATTCGCTGACGCACCGTCGGCGGCTGCGCTTGAAAGCGCCCTTGCAAGGCGACGCGCCGCGCATCGCCAGCGTGGTGCCGGTCTGGCCGGCGGCCAACTGGCACGAGCGAGAGACCTATGATCTGATGGGCGTCGTCTTTGAGGGCCACTCTGACCTGCGCCGCATAATGATGCCCGACGATTGGGTCGGCCACCCGCTGCGCAAGGATTATCCTCTGGGCGGCGACCCGGTGGTCTTTACCGTCAATCTGGACGATCCGGCGATGCAGACGCTCGGCGAGATCACACAAAAAGTGCCGCCGTCGCCTTCGGTGCCGCCGCCCGGCTCTGACCCCGATCGCTATATGCTGGTCAACTTTGGCCCACAGCACCCGGCCACCCACGGTGTGCTGCGCATGGTCGTGGAACTGGACGGCGAGCGGGTGGTGGATGTCTACCCCGACATTGGCCACCTGCACTCGGGCATCGAAAAGATCGCCGAGCACAAGCTCTATAACCAGATCATCCCGTACACCGACCGCATGGATTACGTGTCGGCGATGAATAACAATTTGCCCTGCGTGCTGGCGACGGAAAAGTTGCTGGGCATCAAAGCTCCACCTCGCGCCCAGGTGATACGGGTTATCATGTGCGAGCTTCAGCGATTAGCCGCACACCTCATCTGGTTTGGCACCAGCATCCTCGACCTGGCCGGCGTGGGCATGAGCCTGTTGATGTATGCCTTTCAGGATCGAGAGAGCATTTACGACATCATTGAGATGGTGAGCGGCGCGCGGATGACGCCCAGCTACTTTACCGTGGGCGGTCTGCGGTGGGATGTGCCGGCGGGCTTTGTGCCCCGCGTGCGGGGTTTTCTCGACAAATTCAAGGGCCGCCTGCGCGACCAGGACAAGATGATCACCAAAAATCCGATTTTCCTCTCCCGTGTGAAAGGCATTGGCTATTTGAGCCGGGAGGACGCGATTTCCTGGGGTGTGACCGGTCCGTGCCTGCGGGGCAGCGGCGTGGCCTTTGATCTGCGAAAAGAAGAGCCGTACATCGGCTACGAGGATTTCGAGTTCGACGTGCCCAGCTTCCCCGAGGGCGATGTGCTGGCGCGCTACAGAGTGCGCATGGAAGAGATGTGGCAGAGCATCCGCATCATGGAGCAGGGGCTGGCCAAGCTGCCCAACGGCCCGGTAAAGGTGGCCGACCGCAAGATCAGCCTGCCGCCGCGCGATGAGCTAGATACCAGCATGGAGGCGCTCATTCACCAGTTCAAGCTGGTGACGGAGGGCTACTCGCCGCCGCCGGGCGAGGTGTACGTTGGCTGCGAGAATCCCAAGGGTGAACTTGGCTTCTACATGGTGTCCGATGGTACGCCCAAGCCGTATCGCTGCAAGATCCGCGGGCCATCATTCTCCAACCTGGCTACGGCATCCCTGATGGCGCGCGGAGGACTGCTCTCCGACCTGGTGTCCGCCATCGCGTCGGTGGATATCACGTTGGGGGAAGTAGATCGATAAGGGAATGGAAGGATGGAAG
>CAYVPU010000002.1:38000-61910 GCA_964453885.1 uncultured Anaerolineae bacterium
CTTTGTGGAGGCGATTGTGCTTTCTGAGGAAGTAAAGACCAGGATCACACAACTCAAGGAACGCTACCCACAGGCCCGGTCGGCGCTGTTGCCGGCGCTGCATCTGGCCCAGCGGGAGCACGACGGCTGGTTGAGCGACGAGGTGATGGCCGAGGTGGCCGAGGTGATGAACCTGCCACCGGCCGAGGTGCGATCGGTGACCAGCTTTTACACCATGTTCAACCGCCGGCCGGTGGGCCGGCATCTCGTCCAGGTGTGCACCAATATCTCCTGCTCGCTGCTGGGTGCGGAACACATCGTCGAACACCTCAAGCGGGCGCTGGGCATTGAGGTGGGCGAGACGACCCCCGATGGCTTGTTTACACTGCTGGAGGTCGAGTGCTTGGGTTCCTGCGGCACCGCGCCGATGATGCAGATCAACGATACGTATTATGAGAATTTGACGACCGAGCGAGTGGATGGGATTCTGAGCCAATTGGCAAAGGGGTAAAGATGGAAGGATGGAATGCTGTCTCATTCCTCCAATCTTCCAGACTTCCAACTTGCCAGCAAGGGATAACGATGGAAAAAGTTTTATTGCGTAACGTGGGCATCCCCAACTCGTGGGAGATTGATACATACGTCGAACGGGGTGGCTACCAGGCGTTGGCCAAGACGCTCAAGGAGCACCAACCGGCCGATGTGGTGGCGATGGTGAAAGCGTCCGGCCTTCGAGGGCGGGGAGGGGCCGGCTTTCCGGCGGGTGTCAAGTGGGGTTTTGTGCCACCGGGCGTCTATCCGCGCTACATGGTCTGCAATGCCGATGAGGGCGAGCCCGGCACGTTCAAAGACCGCGTGCTCATCGAACACGACCCCCATGGCCTGATCGAGGGCATTGCCATCTCGTCCTATGCCTGCGAAGCAGAGATGGCCTTCATCTATATCCGGGGCGAGTACGAGTTTGGCGCGCAGCGACTGGAGCGAGCCATCGAACAGGCCCACGAGCGGGGCTGCTTGGGCAAAGACATCCTGGGCAGTGGCTACAACCTGGATGTGGTGGTGCATCGTGGCGCGGGGGCCTACGTCTGCGGCGAAGAGACGGCGCTGCTCAGTTCGCTGGAAGGTGATCGCGGCCATCCCAAGCTCAAGCCACCCTTCCCGGCCAGTGAAGGCGTCTACCGCAAGCCGACCATAGTCAACAATGTGGAAACGCTGTTTAATGTGCCGTTCATCGTCGAGCGGGGCGCCGATTGGTATCGGGGCTTTGGCACGGAGAAAAGCTCCGGCCTCAAGCTGTTCAGCATTAGCGGCCACGTCAACAAGCCGGGCGTCTACGAACTGCCGCTGGGCGCGCCGATGATGAGACTCATCAACGATTGCGCCGGCGGCCCCAGCCAGCCCATCAAGGCGGTGATCCCCGGCGGTTCATCCACGCCGATGCTCCCCGCCGGCAAACTGGAGGGGCTGACGTTGGACTATGAGGCCATTGCCGAGGTGGGTTCAATGCTCGGCTCCGGCGCGGTCATTGTCATTGGGCAGAACACGTGCATCGTTCGGGCGGTGGAACGGCTGGCCGAGTTCTATCGCCACGAGAGCTGCGGCAAGTGCATCCCCTGCCGCGAGGGCACCGATTGGCTTTATCAGATTCTCCACCGCATCGAGCATGGCGGGGGCCGCGAGCAAGACCTCGATCTGTTGCTGGACATCTGCGATGGCATCGCCGGCAAGAGCTTTTGTCCCCTGGGCGACGCGGCGTTGGGCCCGGTGCGCTCCAGCGTCGAGCACTTTCGCGACGAGTACCTGTTCCATATTCACGAAGAACGGTGTATGGTGGGAGAGTGAGGATAACTAACTCATGCAGCGAGAGATCACGCTGACAATAGATGATCGAGAGATCGCCGTTCAGTCCGGCACGACGGTGCTGGAGGCGGCGGGGCAGTTGGGCATTGAGATACCGACCTTTTGCCACCACGCCCGGCTGGTGCCGGTGGGCGCCTGCCGCATGTGCCTGGTCGAGATCGAGCGGATGCGCGGCTTGCAGACCGCCTGCTCCACCCATGTCCGCGAGGGGATGGTCGTCCGCACAAATACGCCAGAGGTGCTCAAGACCCGCCGTCAAAATCTGGAATTTCTGTTGCTCCATCACCCACTCGATTGCCCGGTGTGCGACAAGGGCGGTGAGTGCGAGTTACAGGATCAGGTCTTTGAATGGGGACAGGGGAAGAGCCGCTTCATTGAAGAGAAACAGCACAAGGCGAAAGCGTATCCGCTGAGCGACCACATTATACTCGATCAGGAGCGGTGTGTGCTCTGCCGGCGCTGCGATCGCTTTATGCAAGAGTGGGCCGGCGACCCGCAGATTGACGTTTTTGAGCGGGGGTGCAAATCCGTAATAGACGTATTCCCTGGCCGGCCTTTCGACTCGCTCTTTGCCGGCAACACGATTGACCTCTGCCCTGTGGGCGCGCTGACCAGCCGTGTGTTCCGTTTCCGGGCGCGGGCCTGGGAGATGGATCGTGTGCCCAGCGTTTGCATCGCCTGTGGCGTGGGATGCAATATCACGCTGGACGTCAAGAACAACGATCTGCGGCGCATTGTGCCCCGCCTCAACCGTGCGGTCAACGACCAGTGGATGTGCGACCGGGGCCGGTTCGACCACAGCTTTGTGGAACGACAAGACCGCCTCAAGACGCCACTGGTGCGGCGGGATGGTGAATTGCAGCCGGCCACCTGGGACGAGGCGCTGTCGCTGGTGAGCGAGCGGCTGGCGGGCATCGTCCAGGAGCACGGCCCCGATAGCGTCGGCGGCATTGGGTCGGCGTGGGTGACCAACGAAGCCAATTACCTTTTCCAAAAGCTATTCCGGGGCATCATCGGGACTAATAATCTGGATTATCCCGGACGTATGCCGGACACAGCTAGGCCCGTGGGAACGATGGGCGACTTGCGCCGGGCCGACTCGGTCTTTTTGCTGGGGCTGGACCTGCTGAAATCCGCGCCGATCATCGAAATGTTCATGCGGCGCATCGCGATCATGTACGGCGTCAAACTCATTGTTGCCTATCCCAAAGAGGTACCGCTGGCTCGCTTTGGCCTTTGGCTGTCTTACAAGCCGGGCACGGAAGAGATCCTCTGCCAGGGTGTGGCCCGCGCCATCGTGGACACCACCCTGGCCCAATATCCTGGCGACCGCCAGGAGGAGTGGGAGGCGTGGGCGACGGCGATCACCGCCGAGCAGGCAGCCGAGGCGACCGGTGTATCGGTGGAGGCGATCCGGCAGGCGGCCTGGATCCTGACCGAGGATCGCTATGGCATCGCGGTGTACAGTACCGATGGGGAACGCGGACTGAAGGGCGAGTCCAATCTGGAGGCGCTAAGCCGCTTGACGGCCATGGCCGGCAGCCATGGGCCGTTCTACATCGCGGAGCGGGCCAATACCGTGGGCGCCATAGACATGGGCGTCGCCCCGCACCGGCTGCCCGGCCCAGCCTCGCTGGATGACGCCGATGTGCGGCGCCGACTGGCGCGGGTGTGGGCAGTCAAAGAGGCATCGCTGCCGGTCCGGCCTGGCCTTTCGGAAGAAGAGATGTTCAAGCCGGGTGCACTGAAAGCCCTGTACATCATGGGTTCCTGTCACTGCCCACCGGACAGCGTTGCCTGTCAAGCGCTGGAAGAGTTGGACTTTTTGGTGGTACAGGACATTTTCCTGACCGACACGGCAGCCCTGGCCGACGTGGTGTTGCCTGCGACCAGCTTTGCCGAGTTGTGCGGCACTTGTACCAATCTCAAGGGGCGGGTGCAACGGGTTCACCGCGCGCTGAGGCCGCTGGGGGAGAGCCGCGCCGATTGGGAGATCCTGGGTGAATTGGGGCAGCAGATGGCGACCGGTGGGAAGCAGAAGGTGCGCTGGGCCTATGTCGATTCGGCGGCAGTTTTGAACGAGATCGCCAGAGCGGTGCCGGCCTACAGTGGGATCAGTTACGCGACGCTGGGCGAGTTGGGCAAACGGCGGGCAGGAGAGTAGAGGCAAGGCTATGGATTGGATAGATACCTGGTTAATACCTATCATCACCAGTTTTGTTATTGCCTTTGGTTTGCTGATAGGCTTTGCTTACACCACCTGGATTGAGCGGCGAGGCTATGGCCTCTTTCAGTTACGGCGGGGGCCCAACCGCGCCGGGCCATTTGGGCTGCTTCAGCCGTGGGCCGACGCACTCAAGGCGTTCTTTAAAGAGGAGTTGGTGCTCGATACGGTGGACAAGGTCGTCTACGTTATAGCGCCGGGCATAGCCATGGGCATGTCGCTGTTGCCTTTTGCCGTGATACCCTTCGGCAAGCCGATCCACCTCTTTGGCCGCGATATCCCTCTGCAACTGACCGACGTCAACATTGGCCTCCTGTGGGTGTTTAGCGTCGCCGGGCTGGGAACGTATGGCATTGTCCTGGGCGGGTGGAGCAGCAATAACAAGTACTCGCTGCTGGGCGCAATGCGCACCGTGGCCCAACTTCTCAGTTACGAATTGCCGCTGGGCCTGGCAGTCCTGAGTGTGGTGCTCACCGTTGGTTCATTAAAGATGTCGGACATTGTAGATTTTCAATCACCCTTGCCGCTCCTGGTGGTGCAGCCGGTGGCGTTTCTCATCTTTATCGTCAGCATGTTTGCTGAGGCAAACCGCTCGCCCTTTGACCTGCCCGAAACGGAGAACGAGCTGACGGCCGGCTTTAGCACCGAGTACAACGGCATCAAGTTCGCGTTGTTCTTTATGGCCGAGTACATCAACATGATCAATGCCAGCGCGCTCTGTACCACGCTTTTCCTGGGCGGCTGGCGCGGGCCGTTTGTGGATCAGGTGCCGATCTTGTCGGTGGTGTATTTCTCGATCAAAGTGATATTCATGCTGTTCTTCTTTGTCTGGGTGCGGGCCAGTCTGCCGCGTGTGCGCTACGACAAGTCTATGACTTTTAACTGGAAGTTCCTGATGCCGTTGGGATTGGCTAACTTGGCGGTAACGGCGGTCGTCCTGGCGTTCTTGCCGTAGGTCGGTGAAAGGTCGGAGGGTTGGAAGGTTGAGCTATGAACGTCGTTGAAGCGATAGAGGGTCTTTTTCGAATCGCCCAGTCCTTGAGTGTGACCTTGAAACATGTGCCGGTTCGACCGATTACGGTGCAGTACCCGGAAGAGCCGGTGCAGATTTATCCCCGTTTCCGGGCGCGACACCAGTTGATGCGGCATGAGGATGGCCTGGAAAAGTGTGTCGGCTGTGCGCTCTGCGCGGCCTATTGCCCCGTGAACTGCATCTATGTCGAAGCTGGGGAGAATACGGACGAGGAGCGGTATTCGCCGGGTGAGCGGTACGCCAGGGTGTACGAGATCAATATGAGCCGCTGCATCTTTTGCGGGTATTGCGAGGAGGCGTGTCCCACGGGAGCCATTGTGCTGCGGCACGAGTTTGCTCTGGCCGATTATGACCGCAATGCCCAGATTTACACCAAAGAGGTGCTGCTGGAACCGGCGGAACCTCACGTGGTGATCAAGGATGACGGAGGGCGGGCGTAATGGAGACGGTGCTTTTCTGTGTGCTGGCGGCTATTGCCGTGGTGGGAGCGCTGGGCGTGGTGCTGGCCCGCCAGTCGGATCACAGCGCGCTCTTTTTGCTGCTGAATTTCATCGCGCTGGCGGCAATTTACGTGACGCTCAACGCACCGTTCCTGGCGGCGGTGCAGATCATCGTTTACGCTGGCGCAATCGTGGTGCTGTTTCTCTTTGTGGTGATGATGCTCAACGTAGCGCGGCGGGAGCGGCCGGAGACAAAACCGGTGCAGCGGTACGCCGGGTTGCTGCTGGGGGCGTTGCTGCTGGCGGGGCTGGTCTACGTCGCTGCCAGTATCCCCCAACTGCCGCCCGAATTGACGCGCTCTGACAACGTGGTGGACGTCGGTGAGGCGCTCTTTACGGAATACCTGCTGCCCTTCGAGCTGGCGGGGTTGCTGCTGCTCATCGGCGTGGTGGGGGCGGTGGTGCTGGGCAAAAGGGAACTGGATTAGCGGAGGTTCACGGCGGCCCAAGTCTGTCTGATCTGGTGAGGCGAGAGGCTTTTTCGTAAACATCATCTCGGGAACCTTCTCGTCGGATGCCCAAAGCCACAACCCAGGCCGTGTCGGTTTTCTGATCGTAGCGGTAGATGATGCGGTACCTTCCCATTCGGATGGCGCGGTAGCGTCGGAGGTTTTCCCAGAGGGGCTTGCCGATCTGAGGATTGAGAGTCAGCATATCCAGCTTGCCAACGAGGTCAACCTGGAGCTTGCGGGGAAGGGAGGGCCAGTCGTCCTCTTTGCAGCGGACGGTCATGCGAACTTTTGTCATGATATGTCCAACTCGGCTTTGAGTTCTTTGAGCGTGACATAGCGATCGGCAACAATATCCTCTTCGCTGCGGCGGATTTTGTCCATCATCTCGGGGTCGTTGAGAATGTCGTAGGTCTCGATCAGGCCTTCCAGTGTGTCCCGCAGGGTTTGGATTTCTTCCAGTTGGCGATAGGCTTCGGCCAGGGTGTCGCGGCGGACGAGGGCTACATCGGCTTTATTGCCTTGCATGATGGTGATGGGCTGCCCATCCCGGGCTTTTTCCAGGCAGGCAGACAGGTTTTTACGTAGGTCGGTCACCAAGATGACCTCGTCGGAAAATAGAACAGGCATAGCGTTCCTCCTGAATTTGTGATGAGGCAATTATATCATATATTCGGTACGCTGTAAAGTATTGGATTACGTACGTAAGAGAGGGGTAAATGATTTCATCGTCTTTCTACCTGATTCTGAGTGCGATTCTGTTCACCGTCGGTGTGGTGGGCGTGCTGACGCGGCGCAATGCCATCGTCGTTTTGATGTGCATCGAACTGATGCTCAACTCGGTCAATTTGACGTTCGTCGTCTTTTCCCGCTACCTGGCCTCGATGGCCGGGCAGGTGTTCGTGTTGATGACCGTGGCCGTGGCGGCGGCCGAGGTGGCGGTGGGGTTGGGCCTGCTCATTGCGCTGTATCGGGGAAAGAAAACGGCTGATATTGACGACATCAACATCTTGAAGTGGTAGGGGGCGCGCATGGGGTCTTTTGATCTGTTGCCGTGGTTGCTGTTGCTGTTCCCACTGTTGGGCGTGATCATCAATGGCTTTTTCGGGCGACGCCTGGGCCGCAGGGTTGTCAGCTTGGTGGGGCCGGGCATGGTGCTGTTGTCGTTTCTGGTGGCGCTGATTTCCGTGTTTGGTCTCATCCACTCGCCCGGTGAGTTTGAGTCTCACAGCCGGCTTTTTACCTGGATCGCAGTCGGTACATTTCAGATTGAAGCATCTCTACTGTTGGATCAGTTGTCGCTGGTGATGGTGCTGGTGGTTACTGGTGTTGGGTTTCTCATCCACGTCTACTCCACGAGCTACATGGCCGAAGACGAGCGCTTTGTCCGCTTTTTCACGCTGCTCAATCTGTTCATCTTTTCCATGCTGATCCTGGTGCTGGCCGACAGTTTTTTGCTGCTCTACGTCGGCTGGGAGTTGGTGGGCTTTTGCTCGTACATGCTCATTGGTTTCTGGTTCGAAAAGCCGTCGGCCGCCGACGCGGGCAAAAAGGCGTTTATCGTCAACCGTGTGGGCGACTTTGGCTTTGCCCTGGGGGTGTTCCTCATCTTTGTCACCTTTGGCTCGCTGGCCTACGCCGATGTATTGGACGCCGAGGCGGTGGCGGCCGTCGCGCCGGGGGTGGTCACGGCCATCACGATGCTGCTCTTTGTGGGGGCGGTGGGAAAATCGGCACAGATCCCGCTCTACGTCTGGCTGCCGGATGCGATGGAAGGCCCCTCGCCGGTCAGCGCCCTCATCCACGCGGCGACGATGGTCACTGCCGGCGTGTACATGATCGCCCGCACTAATGTCCTCTTTGCAGGTTCGGAGACGGCTAGCGGGATCGTAGCCTGGATCGGCGTGCTGACGGCCTTTTTTGCGGCGACCATCGCCCTGGTGCAGACCGACCTCAAGCGCATCCTGGCCTATTCCACCGTCAGCCAGTTGGGCTACATGATGTTGGGCGTGGGCGTAGGCGGCTATGCGGCAGGCATCTTTCACCTGGTGACGCACGCTTTCTTCAAGGCGCTTCTTTTCCTGGGGGCAGGCAGCGTCATGCATGCCCTGGCGGGCGAGTTGGACATCTTTAAGATGGGCGGCCTGCGCGAGAAAATGCCGACGACCTACCGCACGTTCTTGTGGGGTGCGATGGCGCTGGCCGGGTTCCCGCTCCTCTCTGGGTTCTTTAGCAAGGACGAGATCCTCTGGCTGGCGGCTAACAAGTCCTGGCCGTTGTGGGGCGTGGGTATCGTCACTGCCTTCCTGACGGCGACCTATGCCTTCCGCATGATCTTTGTCGTGTTTTTAGGCCAACCTCACGACAAAAAGCTATTCAACCACGCCCACGAGTCACCGTCGGCCATGACGGTACCGCTGGTCATCTTGGCCGTGCTGGCGGTCGTTGGTGGGCTGCTGAACCTGCCGGGTGAGTTGATCGGCATCGAACGTCTGGGCCTGGTGAACAATCTGTTGGAGCACACGCTGGGTCATCCTCACGTCCACGGCGGGCGTGAGCTGCAGTGGGTGTTGCTGATTGTATCCGGCTTGCTGCCTCTGATCGCTCTGCTGCTGGCACAGAATCTGTGGGGCATCCACCCCGATCACCCCAGGCAACTGAGTCAAAAGTGCGCCTGGCTTTATAACCTGCTGCTTAACAAGTATTACGTGGACGAGATTTACATGGCGGTCATCGTCAACCCGCTGCAGCGACTGGGAGACTTCCTGGCCAAGTCGATGGATCGGCAGGTAATAGACGGCGTGGTCAATGGCGTGGCGCCGCTGCTGCGGAAATTGGGCGTCTTCCTGTCCGACACAGTAGAGTGGCAGGTGATTGATCGCGCGATCAACGGCGTGGCGTCGCTGCTGGGCCAGGGTAGCGAGGGTATCCGTCGCTTGCAGACGGGCTATGTTCGCAATTATGCGTTGGGTGTGGTGTTGGGGGTAGTGGCAATCTTTGCTTACCTGATTTTGCGGTAAAAGGTTGTTGAAAGGAGCTTGACCGAATGAGTCAACCTGATTTTCCTTTACTATCGTTGATCGTCTTTCTGCCCCTGGTTGGCGCGCTGGTTCTGTTGGTCTTTTTCAAGGAGACGCAGCGATCGGCCATCCGATGGTGGGCGCTGCTGGTGAGTGCCGTCGAATTCGTCATCTCACTGTGGCTGCTTTTCGGGTGGCAGACCAAAGGCGGGATGCAATTCGTGGACGGTCCAGCAGACTGGATCCCGGAGTTGGGCGTCAGCTATCACCTGGGCGTGGACGGCATCAGCCTGTTCCTGGTCTTGTTGACCACGCTTCTGACCATGCTGGCCGTGCTGGCCTCGTGGGGCTTTGTCGCCGAGCGGGAGCGGAGTTACTACTTTTGGCTCTTGCTGCTGGAGACCGGTTGCCTGGGCGTGTTCCTGGCCCTGGACACTGTGCTCTTTTACGCCTTCTGGGAGGCAATGCTGCTGCCGATGTACTTTCTCATCGGGCAGTGGGGGAGTGAGCGGCGGGTCTACGCTGCGCTCAAATTCTTTCTCTACACCATGGCCGGTTCGGCGCTGATGTTGGTGGCCATCATCGTGCTCTACTTTATCGGCGGTTCCTTCAACCTCCTGGTACTGTACGATGGCCCGGCGATCCCGCCGCACATCCAGATCTGGCTGTTCCTGGCTTTCGCTCTGGCTTTCGCCATCAAGGTGCCTCTTTTTCCCTTCCATACCTGGCTGCCCGATGCCCATGTACAGGCGCCAGTGGCTGGCAGCGTCCTCCTGGCCGGTGTGCTCCTGAAGATGGGTGCGTACGGTTTCCTGCGATTCTGCCTGCCGCTCTTCCCAGAGGCCGCGGTCTCGTTCGCACCTTTGCTGGTTGTTCTGTCCCTCATTGGCATCATCTACGGGGCGCTGGTGGCACTGAGCCAGCGGGACATCAAGAGCCTGGTGGCCTATTCCAGCGTCAGCCACCTGGGGCTGGTAGTGCTGGGCATTTTTGTCTTTAACGAGCAGGGCTTGATGGGCAGCGTGCTGCAGATGATCAACCACGGCCTGAGCACTGGGGCGCTTTTCCTCCTGGTGGGGATGCTCTATGCGCGGCGGCACACCCGGCTCATTGCAGCCTTTGGTGGGCTGTGGAAACGGATGCCGCGCTTTGGGTTCTTTCTACTGATCGCCACGTTGTCTTCCATCGGGCTGCCTGGCCTTAACGGCTTCGTTGGCGAGTTCACGATCCTGGTAGGAGCAGTCAGGGCCAAGCCCCTTTATGCCGTCTTCGCCACCTCTGGCATTGTCCTGGGCGCGTGGTACATGCTGACGCTGGTCCGCCGCGTGATGCACGGTCCGCTGGAAGACCCGGCTAATCAGGAATTGCTCGACCTTTCGACCCGCGAGGTCTTGGTCCTGGTGCCCATCGTCATTTTGATCTTTGCCATTGGCATTTTCCCCGGCCTGTTGCTCGACCGGATGGAGCCGTCGGTTGTGGCTTTGTTAGATCGGATTGGGCCGGCTGTCGTCGGTTTGAGATGAGAAGGTAATCAGGAGTACTGGATGATAGAGACCCCTGTCCTCAACTTTGACGTCATTGCGCCAACTTTGGCGCTGGTGATCTCGGCGGTGATCGTGTTGCTGGCTGATCTGTTCTTGCCTCGCTCGCAGAAGCAGCTACTGGCATACGTGGCGCTGCTGGGTGTCGTGGCTGCCTTTGTCGCCACTGGACTGCTGTGGGATACGCCGGAGCCAGCCTTCCTCGGCACAGACGGCATGGCCGTGGCGGATGGTTATGCGTTGTTTTTCAACTATGTGTTCTTGTCGGTGGCGGGGCTGGCGGTGCTCATCTCGGTGGATTACGCCGATCGCCAGGGACTGGCCCAGGGCGAATACTACGCGCTGCTGCTTCTCTCGACGGCAGGCATGACCGTCATGGCAGCAGCCACTGATCTGATGGTGCTCTTTGTGGGGCTGGAGGTCCTCTCGATCCCGCTCTATGTGCTCGTCGGGCTGAAGCGGGGCCAGGCCGAGTCCAACGAGGCGGGATTAAAATATTTCCTCCTGGGGGCGTTCGCCTCGGCCTTTCTGCTTTATGGCATCGCGCTGTCCTATGGCGCGAGCGGCAGCACGGCCCTGAGCGCGGTGGCGGTGGGGTTGGCGGCGGATTCCTCGACCAGACTGCTGGCGCTGGCTGGGCTGGGTTTGATGCTGGTGGGCTTTGGTTTCAAGGTGGCGCTGGTGCCCTTTCACGCCTGGACGCCAGATGTTTACCAGGGCGCACCGACCTCGGTGACGGCTTTCATGTCGGTGGGGGCCAAGGCGGCGGGGTTTGCCGCGCTGGGCCGGGTGCTGGCTGTTGCGTTCCCCGACCTGCTACCCGACTGGTCGCCACTGCTGGCGATCCTGGCGGCGCTAACGATGACGCTAGGCAACGTCGGCGCGCTGCGACAGACCGACCTTAAGCGGTTGCTGGCCTATTCCAGCGTGGCCCACGCTGGTTATCTGCTGGTGGGCCTGGCGGCGGCCAACGAGTCTGGACTGGCAGGCGTGCTGTTCTACCTGCTGGCCTACGGCTTTATGAACGTGGGGGCATTCGCCGTGGTCATCGCTGCCCAACGGGCCGACGGGGGCGACCCCGTCGTGAGCGGGACGAATGGCGTGACGGTGGAGAGAATCGCCGGATTGGGGTCTCACAAGCCCGCACTGGCGGCCGGCATGTCCGTGGCGCTGCTTTCGCTGGCCGGGATACCGCCGCTGGCCGGGTTCATGGGCAAGTTCTATCTCTTTCGTGCCGCCGTGGAGGCAGATCTCACCTGGCTGGCCGTGGTCGGCGTGCTCAACAGCGTCGTATCGGCCTACTTTTACCTAAAGGTGGTCGTCGCCATGTACTTGCGCGAACCGGCAGACGGCGAGCTGGTCAAGACGTGCCCCCTGGTCGGCGTGACGGTGACTGCTTCGGCAGTGGGGATCGTGATCCTGGGACTGATGCCGTCGTTAATGCTCGCCCTGGCTGAAATGTCGGCGCGGGGAGTGATGGGACTTTAGCGGAAGTGTTTTTTCAGAGCCGAAAGAGTACAGTCAGTCCGATTGATGTCGTCGCAAATATCACTGCGCTCAACGGGAGTCCGACGCGCACGTAATCCCGAAACTTGTAGCCGCCTGGCCCCATGACCAGCAGGAAGCCTGGATGGGCAAAGGGCGTAAAGAGGGCCACCGTCGTGCCGACTGCCACGGCCAAAAGCTCGGGATGAGGATCGAGGCCCTGGCTCGTGGCTGCGCTCAAGGCGATGGGCGCGATCAAGGCCGCGGTGGCGTGGTTGGAGATGCCCAGTGTCAGGCCGACGGTGATGAGCAAGATCGTTGCCGTCAGAGCCATTGGTCCCAGGTCCGCCACTGGCGAAAGGGCAGTCATCGCGATCCATTGCGTGGTGCCGGTCTTTTGCATGGCGGCGCCAAGGGCCAACATACCGGCAATGAGAAACGCTACTTGCCATTCGACGGCGTCGCGCGCTTCTTTGATCCGCAAGCAACCGGTCATGACGGTCAAAACGGCCGCGCCGAACGCGGCCACCGGGAGAGGGAGCAATTTGGCGGCAACAGCGGCGACCATGCCCAGTAGAATGGCGACAGCCCACGGTGCTTTACGGGTGCGGCGAGGGATGTTTTCGTCTTCCGAGATCAGCAGCAGACCGGGCTGGTTGCGCAACAGACGGATCTTGCGCCAGGGACCCTGCACCAAAAAGGCATCACCCCGGCGCAGCGGTTCGTCGCCGATGTCGCGTTCCACGGGCTCGCCGCCCCGCCACAGCGCCAGCACCGTCAGCCCGAACCGGTCGCGAAAATCCAATTGGCGCAAAGTCTTCCCGGCCAGGGGTGAGCGAGGAGTCAGGGTGACCTCGGCCACGCCAATGTCGCCGGCTAACAGTTCCGTTTCGTCCACCGTAGCCCTGGCCCACATAAGACCTTTATCTGCCGCTGCACGCTGGAGCCGGCGTGGCCCGCCTTGCGTCAACAGGCTGTCGCCAGCCTGGAGCCGTTCCGTCGCTGGGGGGACCATCTGACAACCAGATCCGCGGATGATACCCAGTACTGTCAGGCCATGGTCTCGTCCCAGGCCAGTCTCGGCCAACGTCTGGCCGATGAGGAGGGAGTGGGGAGGCACGTAAAGGGTGAAAACGCGCTCTGGCAGCTGATAGAGGTCGATCAGTTGGCTGGGCAGTCGCGCACGACGCAGTTTGTCCTCAATGGGCTGATCGGGCAGCAAGCGGCGGCCCAGGGTGAACATAAAGAGAGTGGCTGCCAGCACGTTGAGGGCGCCAATGAGGGTGATGTCCAGCAGACCAAAGGGCTGAAAGCCTCCCTCAGCCAGGGCGTTGCTGGCAATGAGGTTGGGCGGTGAGCCAATCAGGCTCAGCGTGCCACCGATGGTGGATGCATAGGCCATGGGAAGCAGCAGCCGAGAAGGTGCACGTTTTGTGCTGAGGCCAATGCCAACCACCGTCGGCATCAATACGGCTGTCACGGCTACGTTGTTCATCACGCTCGATAGTAGGGCCGCGCCGATCATCAAACCAGCGATGAGGCGCGGTTCGCTGTCGCCGGCCAGCCGGACGATGCTGCGTCCCAGCTTTGTAGCCACGCCTGTCTGAAACAGTGCAGCACTGACGACAAAGACGCTGCTGATGGCGACCACGACCGGGTTAGCAAAGCTGGCAAAGGTTTCCTCTGGCGTCAGCAGGCCGGTGAGGACGAGGGTCAGCATTGCCAGCAGCGACACGATGTCTGTTGGCAAACGCTCGGAGACAAAGAGCGCGATGGCGGCGGCCAGGATGGTCAGGGTGAGAGCGATTTGGGCTGTCATACTGGACTAACCTCTTTGATAGCGGTGAATCGCGGCGGATCGAACTTACGTATTCTAACACAACTCGCTTGCCGCGTCCAGTCACCTCCATTCCTCATTTCAGCAGCAATTCCCGTTATGGGAAAACGTCCAGTTGTAGCCGCGATTTCGTAATCGCGCAGGATGCTTTACGTAGCACAATGTACGCGATTTGGAAATCGCGGCTACAAAGCGGGAATTGCTGTCATTTCAGCAGCAGCTTCACGCGCTCGTAGTCCTTTTGGCCTGGCGACCGCGCCAAATGGCCCACGGTCGTGTGGCAGAAAGGCGTGTGAAATGCTCTGCGGCACTTGACAGGGCAAAATTTTAGTGGTATAATACATGCGAAATATTGAATATTTAATTAGTAGAGGTAACCGTTCACCAGAGGGCCAAGAAACCCGGTTTTTCTTGCCAGAGTACCTCTTGACCCTGAAAAGCACCTTGCAGCCAGCAACTTTTGGCTCGTGAAGCACCAAAAACCGGGTTTCTGATCTACTCCCTGAACGCTTACTAGTAGAGAAGCAACCATGACAGTCACCAATGGCTATAAACGAGAAGCCAAGCTATTCCAGGCGCTTTCACATCCAGTGCGATTGCGCATCCTGGATATCCTGGCGCGGCAGGAAGCGTGCGTGTGCCACCTGACGGCCATTTTGCACCGGCCTCAACCCTACGTCTCGCAACAACTGGCCACGTTGCGGGAGGCCGGACTGGTGGCTGATCGCCGCGAAGGGACGTTGATCTATTACCGCCTGGCCGGTGATCGGTTGGCGGAATTGCTCGACCAGGGCAAGTCGCTGGTAAGAAGCGTTGAGGGCGATGCTTTGGTTTTTCCGCCCGTCCCGGAAGAGCCTGTGGCCAATTGTCCCTGTCCTCGCTGCCAGGGATGATTTTTTTGGCGATAAATATGCGACGAATCGCATATAAAGGGCTACCAAAGAACAGCGTCCGGCGACCTCGGAGGTAAGGGCGCAATTACAACACCAATGGAGGCAAACGTGTCCATCGTAGATTATGTCGTCGCTATGCTACAATCGGGAGCGAGCAGCCTGGCCTCTTACCTGGCGGCTCACGTTTTGCTGTGCCTGGTGCCGGCCTTTTTTTTCGCCGGCGCCATGACGGCTCTGATCCCCAAAGAGGCCATCACCCGCTACCTGGGCCGAGATGCGCCCAGGTGGCTTTCGTACCCCATGGCCGCCGTGGGCGGGTTTGTGCTGGCGGTCTGCTCCTGCACCATCCTGCCCCTGTTCGCCAGCATCTACAAAAAGGGCGCGGGCCTGGGGCCGGCCATCACCTTTCTGTTCGTCGGGCCGGCCATCAACATCCTGGCTGTGACCTACACCGGCGTGGCCATCGGCATGGACATCGCCGTGGCGCGCATTATCCTCTCGGCCTTCTTTGGCGTCGGCATTGGCCTGATCATGGCCTTTACCTTTCGCCGCGACGATCAGGCGCACGATCAGGCGACCAACAACGGCGGAATGTCTGGCGCCGCTGCCAGGGTCCAGCCGGCCACCTGGGTCTTTTTGCTCTTGCTGCTGGCGGTGTTGATTGTGGGTACGCTGGGGGTTGACCTGTTCAAGGATACTTATGCCCAGGTCACGCTGCCCTTCGCCGGAGCCGACGGCTGGCAGGCAGCTCTGGATCGGCTGGTGCCTTACGACGCCAGCCAGGGACAGGAAGGCGTTTCCTTGCAGGGACTCGTCCTCATTGTGATGCTTGGACTCATCGGCGTGACGGCCTGGTTTGGCCTGAACGAGATTGACGAGGGGTTCAACCGCTGGTCGTGGGCGGCGCTGGCTCTCATTGCTCTGACTTTGTTGGTGGCGGCTCTCAAAATCATGCCTCAGGCGGATGGCCTGGCGATCGGTATCACCGGGCGGTTCATCGGCGAGGCCATCGTCATCGCCGCCGTGGGACTGGTGGCCTGGAAAGGGCTGGAGGCTTACGAGGTGCAGGAGTGGTTGTGGGAGATGTGGCGCTTTGTGAAACAGATCTTTCCACTGCTCATCGTGGGCGTGTTCGCCGCCGGGATGGTGCGGCTGTTGATTCCCCCCACGCTGATTCAATCCATCGCCGGGCAGAATACCGTGCTGGCCAACCTGGTCGGCGTGCTGTTCGGCGTGTTCATGTACTTTCCCACGCTGGTCGAGGTGCCCATAGCCAACATGTTCCTGGGGCTGGGGATGCATCGTGGGCCGCTGCTGGCTTACCTGATGGCCGACCCGGAGTTGAGCATCCAAAGCATCCTGATCACGGCCAAGGTCATCGGCAACAAGAAGACCTGGGTCTACGTGGGTTGGGTGACGTTGTTCAGTACGTTGGCCGGCCTGATCTTTGGCTGGTTTGTGAAATAAAACACCATTCATAAGAGGAAGGAGGTTACCCATGCTTCAAATAAAGGTTTTTGGCACCATACCACCCTGTGCTAACTGCAAACGGGCAGAGGCGCAGGCGCAAAAGGCGGCCGGCCAGTTTTCCGGCCAGGTTGAGGTGGTCAAGCTCGACGCGCTGGGGCCGGAGGCGGAGGCCTATGGTCTGGTAGTTACGCCGATGGTCGTCGTCGGCGAACAGGTGGTCGGCACAGGTAAGGTGGTGCCGGCGGCAAAACTCGTTCCAATCATTGAAGCGCAGTTGGGAGGCTAATCATGGTCAAGTTGGAGATTTTCAGCGGCGACCCGCCCTGTCCGGGTTGTGTCGCCATCGTTGACCTGGCAGAGCGGGTGGCTGCCAGATACCCAAACGAGTTGGAACTTTTCATCTACCACGGCGTTGAGGGCATGGAAAAGTTTAAAGAATACAAGCTCTTTTGCGTTCCGGCAGCCGTGGTCAACGGGGCAATTCGCATTGAGGGCATGTGTCCCAGCGAGGCAACACTCAACAACGCACTGCGGGAGGGTGGGCTATGTCTAAAATAAGGATCGAAGCGTTCGTCTCGGTGCCGCCCTGCTCTGGTGGCGTGGCGGTCAAGCGGCTGCTAAAAAAGATCGAAGCCGAATACGGCGACCAGGTGGAGATTGTCTTCCACACCGGCCCCGGCGACCCAGAATGGGGAGAGTACGCCGTCAACAGTGCCCCGGCGCTGGTCATTGGCGAACTGGTCAAGTTTGTGGGACTGGCGCCAAGCCAGGAGAGCCTGGTGGGCGCGCTGCGCGAGGCAGGGTTGGCCTAGACCGCTGTCTGCGATAATTGGCCCGCTGGTCGAGTCGCCGGTACTCATTGGACCGGTATACGTGGCTCTCTGGTCACCCGGTTTTTCTACAAGCCAGACAGCCACCTCCGGCAAGGAGGGAGCTCGTGAACAACAAACTGCGGGTGCTGGTCATCTGCACGGGCAACTCGGCCCGCTCACAGATGGCCGAGGGGTTGTTCCGCTGCCTGGGTGGTGACCGGGTAGATGTTTTCAGTGTCGGCTCTGACCCTGCCCCGGCGGTCTATCCGCGCTTCAGATCAAGCTGGATCAACTGGGCAGGTGGCTTGGTTGGGGCGCGCTGGCCATCTGCGGCATCGTCTTCCTGGTTGGCTGGCTCCAGGGCCGTGACTGGCTGGACATGTTCATGGTCGCCGTCAGCCTGGCCATCGCCGCCGTGCCGGAGGGGTTGCCGGCCGTCGTCACCATCTGCCTGGCCCTGGGCCTGCAGCGGATGATCATACGACATGCCCTCATCCGCAAGCTGCCTGCTGTGGAGACCCTCGGCTCGGCCACGGCCATCTGCTCCGATAAAACCGGTACCCTCACCCAGAACGAGATGTCGGCCGTGCAACTATATGTGGACCGCACGCTGCTCACCATCACCGGCGAGGGATACCGTCCTGAAGGCGAGTTCCAAGACGATGGGCGGCCGGTAGACCTGGCCGGCTACCCTGGATCGCGACTGCTGCTGCGAGCGGCAACGCTGTGCAACGACGCCTATCTCGAAAACGGGGTCGGCGACGACTGGCGCATGGTGGGCGATCCCACCGAGGGGGCACTGGTGGTGGCGGCCAAGGCTGGCCTGTGGCAGAAGGACCTGGCGCAAGATTACCCCCGCTGGAGAGATTCCTTTTGACTCGACTCGCAAATGCATGTCTCCCCCAACACACCTCTGCCCCCTGGCCAACTTGATCACCGACCAGGTGTGCCAAGCCGTGGCCGCCGTACCTGGGGTGACAGAGGTGAAGGCGAGTTCTGTCACCGGGCTGCGAAGCCCAAGCAGCAGGTTGACAGTGAGGTTATGATGACGAACCGTAGGATCATCATACTGCCCGCACAAAGCTGCCGCCGCAGCCGCAAAGTGACGGAGTATCTCCAGGCGCACCGCATCCTGTTCACGCGGATTGAATTGAAACGGGTGTGTTTCAAATGAGTTGGAGTAGCCGTTGCAGACCATTATTTTTTCGCATGGCCCGCGTGCCCTGACACGCAGCGACCAGACCAGACCAAACAGGAGGCCACACAATGTCCAAGAAACGCCGTCGCCATGCGCGACAGCCACAGAAGTCACAAAAACCACAGAACACATACTGGTCACAGATTGCCATCATCGCCGGCGTGGTACTACTGGTCGCCATCGTCTTGATTCTCAAAAATCAAACCGCCGGCCCCTCTGCTGTCGCAGAAAGCCAATCCCAGGCGACCGCCACCCTGGTTGAAGCCGAGGGCCAGGCCCAGACAACCGCCACCCTCGCCGAAGCTGAGGACCAAACCCAGGCCACCGCCGTCCTGGAGCAAGTCGAGAGCCAGTCCCTGGCTACCGCCTCGCCGAACGAACTGCCGGAGGCACAACTGGAGCGCCTGCTGGCGGCTGGACAACCCACCCTGGCCTTCTTTCACTCCAACAACTGTGTGCAGTGCATCAAGATGATGCAGGTCGTCGAGCAGGTCTATCCAGAATTCGCCGCTTCGGTGGCGTTGGTGGACGTCAACGTCTACGACCAGAGCAATGCCAGCCTGCTGCAGAGAGCAGGTATCCGCGCCATCCCGACGCAAATCTTTTTCAATCGCGACAGGCAAGGCCAGGTCGTCATGGGCGCGATGGACCCAGACCAGTTCCGGCAGCAATTGCAGACCCTGGCCGGAGGATAGTAACATGCCAATAGACCCTACAGCACTGCAATCTGGTTCGCTGGTGGCTTACCTGCTCGTCTTTTTGGGCGGCATCGTGACCAGCATCGGCCCCTGTAACGTGGCCATGATCCCGCTGGTCGTCGGCTATGTGGGAGGCTCCAACAATTTGTCGCGGGGCCGATCCTTCGTGCTGTCGCTGACCTTTGCCGTCGGGCTGGCCATCACCTTTATGCTGTTGGGTGTGGTGGCTACCCTGGTCGGCGGGCTGATCGGTGGCACGTCCCGCGTCTGGTATTACGTGGTCGCCGGCGTCTGCCTGCTGATTGGCCTCTCGATGCTGGGCGCGTTCACTCTGCCTTCAGTCCCCGGGTTGGGGCGCTTGCGGGAGCGTATCCGCCTCCGAGGCGTTCCTGGCGCGCTGGCCCTGGGACTGGTCTCGGGGTTGGTGGCCTCGCAATGCGCCACGCCGGTGCTGGCGGCGGTCCTCACCTACGTGATGAGCCGGCAGGGTGCTTTGGCCTACGGCGCGGCGCTGTTGTTCATCTATGCCCTGGGACGAGGGGTGCCGGTGGTGCTGGCCGGGACGTTCACCGGCGCGCTCAAGCAGTTGCAATCACTTGGCCGGTGGTCGTCTGTGCTCGAAAAAGGGAGCGCCGTGATGGTCCTGGGTGTGGGATTGTATTTTCTGTGGATTGCCTGAGGAAGGATTGCTATGCCAAAAAACATGCACAGTCCCCGGCGCACCTGGCTAACGCTGCTGTTGATCTGCCTGGGACTCTCGTTGCCCGTGCACTTGGTCCTGTACGGCCCAAGTACAGGGGCTCAGGCCGACGGGCCAGTGGTGCGAGTTGTGCTGTTCTGGTCGGAGACCTGCTCCCATTGCCACGTGGTCCTGAACGAAACCTTGCCCCCACTGCAGGAGCAGTACGGCGATCAATTGGAAGTGTACACCATCAAAGTCTCTGACCCGGCCCACTACGAACTGTTTCTGGAGGCGATAGAGACGTTCCAGCTGCCGCCCGAGCGGCGGGCAGTGCCCATGCTGATTATCGGCGACACCGTACTGACCGGCTCGCGCGAGATCCCGGACAGGCTGCCGAGCCTGATCAAGCAACACCTGGCTGCCGGGGGCGTGGATTACCCGGCCATCCCTGGCCTGGCGGCCGGGCCGACGCCCACACCCACGCCCCCCGCCGGCCCCCCGCCCCGGCCCACGCCGACGCCAACCCCCACAACCGCCGCAGAGTCGCCTCCCATCCACCTGGCCTATTTCTACCAACCCGGCTGCCGGGAATGTGACCAGGTGCAACTGGACCTGAACTACCTGCAACACCGCTACCCGCAACTCGTCGTCCACGACTTTGACGTCAAAGCCGAGGCCGCCCTGGCCGAGTGGCTGGGGCAGAGGGCCGGGGTGCCGGAGGAAAAGCGGCTGACCGCCCCGGCGGTGTTCGTCGGTGACGAGGGATTGGTAGGCCAGGACTTGCACGCCCGTAACCTGGAGGCACTGATCGCTCGTCACGCCGCCACCGGCGCCGAAGCGGTGTGGGAGGCGTCCCAGAGCGGGGCAGCCGAGGGGATCATTGAGCGGTTCCGCTCCTTCGGCCTGCTGACGGTGCTGGCTGCCGGGCTGGTGGACGGGCTGAACCCCTGTGCCTTTGCCACCATCGTCTTTTTCATTTCGTACCTGACCTTCATGGACCGCCGGGGGTGGGAAGTGCTGGCAGTGGGAGCTGCCTTTGCGCTGGGCGTGTTCCTGACCTACCTGGGCGTGGGCGTAGGGCTGCTCAAGTTCCTGGCCGCATTGCCCTTCCTGAGCGCACTGAGCCGCTGGGTGTACGGGCTGATGGCCGTGCTGTGCCTGTTTCTGGCCGCCGGCAGCCTGCACGACTGGTGGCAAGTCCGAAAGGGCAACCCCGAGGACATGCGCCTGAAACTGCCCACCCGTCTGCGGCGCTGGATCAACCGGGTCATCCGCGAGGGGGCGGGGCTGCGGGCCTTCGTGCCGGTGGCCTTTGCCACCGGGGCGGTCATCTCGGTCATCGAACTGGCCTGCACCGGTCAGGTCTACCTGCCGACCATTCTCTTTGTGCTGGGCGGGCCGGGCTTGCAGGCGCGGGCCGGGCTGTATCTGCTGTTCTACAACCTGATGTTCGTCCTGCCGCTGGTGGTGGTCTTTCTGCTGGCCTATTTCGGCACCACATCCCAGCAGTTGGGCCAGTTCATCAACCGCCGGGCGGCGACGATCAAACTGACCACTGCCGGGCTGTTCGTCCTGCTGGCCGGGTGGCTGGTGACGGCATTGGGATGAGGGGGCGGTAAACTGGTAGGTTGGTACATTGGGAGAAGCGGATACTGAGCGTCTGCTCGCCAGGCGTCGGAGTGAGGACTGGCGAGCGTTATTCTGGGTGCGATAGCATGGCAGAGCATCGAGACTTTGAGTTCAACCTGCGGGAACTGGCCGGCTCCATGGGGGATTTCGGCACGCTGTTTCCCCTGGCCATCGGTTTCATCGCCGTCAATGGCCTGAACCCGGCCGGCCTGTTCATCATGATGGGGCTTTCCAACATCGCCCTGGGGCTCATCTACCGCCTCCCGATGCCCCTGCAGCATCGCCGTGAGTGCTTCTGATATTGCAGTCACAACAGCTACTTGCGCGACTTCGTGTCGCGATATAACGGTTTGAGCTCAGCGGCCAGGGGTAGAAATACTCGATATCAAATCACCGCGCATCCCTGGTCCGCTGCAGCGATGGTTATGCGGCCGAAGTCATACGACCAACGACTGACACAAGGCTTGACCAAACGTACGCAAACTATCCCCCTACTCAATCCGACTTTATGGCCGGCAATTGGAATACGTTCAAGTCGACAAGAAGTTCGCGAACATTGGCATCATCCTCAGTCTTGAACGTTAGCGTTTGGCCCGTGGGCCTGCCCTCCTTCAAGAATGCAAACTGATTTGGTGAGATGGGGCGAAGCTCATAGGCGAGCGATCTCCCGCGGAAATCGGTGACTGACACGAACAGCTTTTCAGGTGATCCATAGATACTGAAGCTGAATTCTCCAAATCCCGAGTCAGCTACATATTGACCTCTCAAACCCTCCAAGTCGTCTAGATCGTGGTCAATAAACGTAGTCTCTTCCAAGAGAATGGCAGCCACCTCACCGACTAGCTCATCTACAGGCGCATCCATATAGTTACTCAGGATAATGATCACCAGATCGAAGGAGGGGATGGGCCAGAAGATGGCTCGGTACCCCATCCCGCGACCATCCCCTCCCCCAATTGAGAATTCACCCATTGAACCGTCGCTATAGACCGCCTGATACCACCGATACATGTCATCAACCGTGGAGTAGGTTGTCCCGGCTCCAACGAAGTGGGACGGGTGGTCGGCTGGGCTCCGAATGAACTTACCGTCCACCTTCTCGTATCCGATCGCAAGATTCTGGGAGGCTGAATCCCAATCGGTCGTAGTTTGATTCATTCCGATTGGAGTGAAGACATTCGCCTGAAGGTATTCGCCAAAGGGAGCGTTGCTCACTTCCTCAACTACTCTCGCCAGCGTGGAGTAGCCCGCGTTGCTGTAGCCGTATTGCGTTCCTGGCTCGAATTTGAGGGGAAAGTCCTCGAATTCAGCGATGAGGGCGTCGATCTCGATGGGAGCCGAGAGAGATCCGTACACATGACCAGGAACTTCGTGTGGATAGTGGAAGAGCCCCGATCGATGGTGCATGAGGTGGTCGACAGTGATTTTGTCACCGTTGGGGAAACCGGGGATATGGCGCTGGATCGGGTCGTCGAGTGACACACGGCCCGCTTTTACCTCCATCAAGACAGAGGCGTAGGTGAATAGCTTCGCAATAGATTCGATATGAAATTGGGTGTCGGGAGCATTGGGGATCTGCTCTTCCCGATTCGCGAAACCGTAGCCTCTCCGAAGAAGAATCTGATCGCCTCCAGCAACCAGGACGGCTCCAGAAAACTCACCCGAATCAGCATAGCGAGCAAATAAACCATCGAGGCGTTCTTCTACACTGGGCTGATCGAGGCTTTGCTCACCGATTAGCGAACAACTGGAAAGAACCAGGGCCAAGCAGAAGATATAGAGCAAGTGTCTTTTAACCATCCTGCCTATCCAGTTATTACTTGTTGCCGCATAACGGTATCGAGATAAGCCGCCCGCTTCACAGGGTCGGCTTCATGCGCTACGTAAGCGAACCTCTTACCCCTTTTCGTAGTCCAAGTAGGCCATTCTGAGCCGATTGAGGACTCGATATGAACTGACTAGCAAGGAAGGGATTTCCTTCAATGGACACTTTCTCAGCCAAGAGAGTCTCTTGGTGAAGGGAATCGCTTTTCTGTAGAGTTGGTAATACTCCTCATAGAATTCTTCCAGTGGGAGCGCCGTTGGAAGTAGAGTATGAATGAAGTCAAAGTAATCATAGTTGTGGGTTATCAACTGACTTTTTACCTCTTCATAGAAATCTGTACCAGGCAGTGGTGTAAGCACAGCGAAAGTGGCGAAGCTTAATCCCAGATTCCGACAGTATTGCCCAAATGCTGTGAAATCCGCCTCGTTGAATTCCGGCCGCACAATAAAAGAGGCATATATCTCAATGCCAAGACCTTGTAGGACCTCTACTGCCTTCTTGTTGTCACTTAACGTTGAGCCTTTTCGTATGTCGTTGAGGTCTTTGTCTCTAAAGAACTCAAGCCCCACAAAGACCCTTTCAAGGCCAACATCTCTCCACATCTCAAGGAGTTCAGGGTTTCTTGCTATCGTATCGCTTCTTCCATAGAGAAAGTACCGTTTTCTAATTCCTGCATCTCTTATCAGTGCTGCAAGCTCCTTCATCCTTGAAGAATCAACCAGTCCCTCTGTGCTAATATAAGTGAGACAACTCTGCCCTGGAAATTAGAGTATAA
>CAYVPU010000003.1:0-6332 GCA_964453885.1 uncultured Anaerolineae bacterium
TCTTTGACGACGACTGGCACATTCAGCGAGTTACAGACGGCTTCGATCTTGCTCAGGAGCCCGGCAAAGTCCTTGTCCCCTTCCGGTTGGAGGGCTTCTTGTAGGGGGTTGAGGTGCAAGATCAACGCATTGGCCTGGATCATCTCCACGGCCAGCCGACAGTGGTCTACCGTATAGCCGTAGTTTAGTTGAACCGCGCCCAGGTTGGCCAACAGCAGGACGTCGGGCGCAGCGGGGCGCACCTGAAACGTCTCGGCCAGCGACCGGTCTTCTATCGCCGCCCGCTGTGATCCCACCCCCATGGCGATGCCACACGACTGGGCGGCTCGTGCCAGGTTGAGGTTGATGCGCAGGGCATCGCTGAGGCCGCCGGTCATGGAGGAGATAAGAAAGGGATAGCGCAGGGGTTTGCCGAGAAAGGTCGTGCTCAGGTTAATGGCAGCCAAGTCAATCTCTGGCAGGGCCTGATGCTGGAAACGGTATCGTTCCAGCCCGGTGGTCACTTCACAGAACTGCACCTCTTCCTCCAGGTTAAGGCGCAGGTGGTCAGCTTTGCGTTCTTTTATGCTCATTCGTTTGGGTCCTATGGGGGCACGCGAAGCGTATCGCGTGGTGCGTAACGGAATACGAAATACGCAACACTCGTTACATTATACGCCTCACGCCAGTCGTAACTTTGCCTGTCTCACGGTGTTTCATTTAGCGTAAGTCCGTTAGGCCTGAATATACCAGGGCCTTGTCTTCTTGTCAAGTGCCAGAGTTGACTATGTGGCAAAACGTGCTATACTTTTCCTGGCTGACTGAACATTAGTACTTGAGGGAGGGAATGAACATGTCGGAAGTCTTTGAGCGCACCAAGGGTATCATCGTCGAGTTGCTGGGGGTGGACCCGGAGCAGGTTACTCCAGAGGCCAATTTCCGAGAGGACCTGGAAGCGGACTCGCTGGATCTGGTGGAGTTGATCATGGCTTTCGAGGAAGAGTTCGGAGGTGAGATCTCGGACGAGGAGGCCCAAAAGATCACCATCGTTGGCGATGCGGTTACCTACATCCAGGAACGCATGATGACCGAAGAGTAGGGCATCGTCACAATCGCCAGATTCAACGGACGGGCAGAGGGGCTGCGAGAACGAGTTGGTTCTCGTGGCCTTGATGCGTTTGGGCATAATTTGGTTTTTTTGGAGGTCGCTGAATTTGGTTGTGGTAGACGATCTACGTTGCAGCTACTGCGGCGGTTGCGTGAGCCTTTGCCCAGTGGGGGCTATCACGCTGCGGGAGACGCATCTGACCGTAGACGATTCGTGCATTGACTGCGGGCTGTGTGTCTCGGCCTGCCCGGTGGGGGCCATTGCTGCCGAGGCGGTGGCTGTTCCGTCGGTTGTGGCCACACCGCCAGCCGCTAGTTACGACGTGGTGATAGTGGGCGCCGGGCCAGCCGGTTCCACGGCAGCACGAGCAGCGGCTGAGGCAGGCATGGATGTGTTGTTGGTTGAGAAACGGCAGGAGATTGGCTCGCCGGTGCGCTGCGCCGAAGGGGTGGGGCATGATCTGCTGACGCCCTTTATCGAGCCGGATCCGCGCTGGATCTCGGCCGAGGTGATGGGCGCGCGACTCACCGTGAGCGGCCCGGACCACTGCGAGACGCTGGAAGCCAAAGGGGGGCGCGGCTATGTGTTGGAACGCCGCGTGTTCGACCGCGTTCTGGCCGAGGATGCGGCCCGCGCCGGGGCGCAGGTGCGGGTCAAGACGGCGGCGGTGGGTCTCCTGCACGAGGGGAGCGCTGTGCGCGGGGTGGTCCTGCAGGGGCCGGGCGGCCGGTGGGAGGTGAGGGCAGAGGTCGTCATCGCCGCCGATGGGGTCGAATCGCAGGTGGGCTATTGGGCCGGGTTGGAGACGACACTGCTACTGAAAGACGCCATGTCGTGCGCCCAATATTTGTTGGCGGGAATTGACATAAACCCCTCTCGCATTGAGTATTACGTTGGGCAGGGAATAGCACCCGGTGGTTATGCCTGGATCTTTCCCAAGGGAGACGGCATAGCCAACGTCGGCCTGGGTGTGCAGGCCGACCTGGTAGACGAACCAGTGCTAAATTACCTGCACCGTTTCGTTGAAAGCCACTCCTATCTGTCGCCCGGCAGCCCGGTGACGCTGGTCGCTGGTGGTGTGCCGGTGACGCTGCCCCTGCCTCGCCTGGTGACAGACGGCTTGATGCTGGTCGGCGACGCGGCTCGCCAGGTGGATCCGCTCACCGGAGGTGGCATCACCAACGGCATGACCGCTGGTAAGCTGGCTGCCGAGGTCGCCGCGCGGGCGGTTGCTACAGGCGACACGTCGGCTGCGGCGCTGTCGGCCTATGAGACTGCGTGGTGGGTCGGACTGGGCCGGCGCATGGCGCGGAACTATCGCATCAAGGAAAAGTACGGGCCTGGCAAACGGGCTTCGCGGGCCTTTATGCGGCTCTTTATGGTGGCTGCTGCTGGTAAATGAAAGCGTGTTGCGTATTCCGTGACGGCACGCACCACGCAATACGCACTCCGCACTATGGCTGAGTTTTTACTCTTCCCAAACACGTGCGGTAATGAGAAAGGGGAGTGCCATGTCAAAGGTAGCGGTGGTAACCGATAGTTGTGCCAGCATCCCGGAGCGAATGATCGGGGCGTTGGACATCCAATGGGTGGCATATTACATTCACCGGGGAAAAGAGGTGCTGCGCGATCTGGTGACAATCCGGAGGGATGAGTTCTTTCACTGGTTGCTCACAGCGGAAGAACTGCCCACTACGGCCAGCCCCGGGCCTGGTGACTACCTGACAATGTACGAGGAGCTGGCTCGGGAAAAAGGAGCGGATGAAATCGTCAGTGTCCACATGACCTCGGCGGGGAGCGGGGCGTACCAGGCGGCCAAGGCAGCGCAGGCGATGGCTCTTGAACGATTGCCGGATGTCCGTGTCGAGGTGATAGACACGCGCAACGTCTCCATGTGCCACGGCTGGATGGTCATTGAGGCGGCCCGCGCTGCGCTGGCTGGCAAGTCGTTGGACGAGATCGTGGCCCTGGTGAAAAAGATGATCCCCGTCACCCGCATGATCCAGACAGCCGACACACTCAGGTACCTCTACATGGGTGGGCGGATCGGCAGGGCCAAGCACCTGGTGGGGACGTTGCTCAACATCAAGCCGCTCATCGGCATGGAGGATGGTCTTATTGTGCCGCTAGGCCAGGCTCGCAGCCGGAAGCGAGCATATCGCAAGATAGTGGACATGGTGGAGGCAGCGGTGGGCCGGATGGGCAAAATCAAGATCGCGTACGTTCACGCGGCGGCCCGAGAGGAGGCGGAAAAGCTCGAAGCGATGGTGGAAGCGCGGTTGACTTGTGTCGAGTCAGTCATCGCCGAGCTTTCGCCGGCGCTGGGGGTGCACACCGGGCCGGGGACGGCAGGAGTGTGTTTCTTTCCGGTGTAGAACAAGGGCAGACTGGGGAAATACCGGAGACCCATCTTGTCTGAACTGGATGGGTCTTTGTGATCTGTAACCCTTCAGCAATGGTTCTGTGATCCTGCCCTCACCAGAATTGCCGGCAGGTGGCCTTGGCGAAAGAACCGCAACCAAGCTGTAACCGGCATCTCGTTGAAACTCGGCTATACTATGCAGGAGCATAACAAACGTCTAACTGAATTGCAGAGTGAGGTGCTACGATGCGCAAACGCTTTCATCTGCCTGCACGACTCATCGCCACGTTGGGTGTTCTGACCCTGCTGATCGTCGGGTTGGGATCGTCTTCATCTCTTACGCTATCTCAATCTCCATCTTACATTTATGACGATCCGGCCTATCCTCTTCCCCGGTGGGTGCACCCGGCCTACGGCTTGAATCTTTACGATCTGCTTTTCACTCACAGCCCGGACAAAGTCACAGAGCTGCAATTCTCGTGGATCAAGGTCTATCACTTGCCTCATCTCGAGGCAGAGTGTCCTCAGCTACACGCCAAGTACGGGGTGATTTACCGCATTCCGTTGCCCTCACCTCGGGAGCCCGAGACGTGGGAATTATGGGGTGAGAGCTTGGCGGTAACGGCTGCCGATTTTTCTGATTGCATAGACGCTTATGAAATCGGCAACGAGCCGAACCTGGCCTGGGAGTGGGAGCCGGACAGTGATAACCCAGCCAACCCCGACCCGGCAGCCTACGTAGATTTGCTGCGCATCGCCTACACCAACATCAAGGCTGCTGATCCGGAAGCCATCGTGATCGCGGCAGCCATGTCTCCCACCGGCTCTGTTCCTCCTGAAGTCGAGGAGGTGTGGGACGATCGCCGCTTTATCCGGGCCATGTACGAGGCTGGGGCCAAGCCGTACTTTGATGTTCTGGGCACCCATCCCTTTGGCTTCAAATATCCCCCAGAGACCGATCCTGAATCGATCTATTATGATCCTGACGAGCCATATTATCCCAACAACCCTGATCCTGTGGACGGCCTCTGCTTCCGCCGGGCGGAGCAACAGCGGGCTGTCATGGAAGAATTTGGCGATACCGAAAAGCAGATGTGGGCCACCGAGGTTGGTTACGTCATCGAGCCACCTGGCTATTGCTACGGCACCTACGACTGGCGATACCGCTGGTGGCACGTGGTGGACGCGGATACGCAGGGTTGGTACCTGAGCCGTGCTTTCGAGTACGCCGCCGAGCACTGGCCCTGGATGGGACCGATGTTTGTCTTTAACCTGGACTTTTCCCGGGCTCCTGGTGATATGGGTATGGGCTGCAATCCAATGTCCTGGCATGCCATTGTAGAAAGTGACGGCACTTCTCGCCCTGGCTTCATTCACCTGCGGTGGGTGCCCAAGCGGCCCTATGCCTTGACTGAACCAACTGTTATCAGCGTCACCGTACTGAGTACCCAGACAGTTCCGATTACGGTACCCTTGACGCTAGACAGCATCGGCATCTCACCTGCTACCTGGTCTATCGAGGTTGGAGAGCCGTGGCTCACCGTTGCGCCTACTATGGCGACGATCACCGAAACGGGTATCTTTACCGTCGCCGTCAACCTCACGCCTGACAGCACGCCAATTGGCATTTATACAACGGCCATCACGCTGACAGCTAACGTTTTTCCACAAGAGTGGGAAGCCTTCCCCAAAATCATTCCCGTCCAGGTGGAGATACTAGAGTTGTACTCGGCGGTGATTGAGCCGCCCAGTATTTTCGTCATGACTCCAATTACCGATGCTGCACCCTTTACCGTGCCGCTCACGTTGCAGAACACGGGCCTCTCGCCGGCGACCTGGTCAGCAGAGATGGGCGATCCCTGGGTCACGGTCGCACCGACCACGACGACGGTCACCGACATTGGCTATTTTACGCTCTCCGTCAATCTGACCGAGACCTATTTCCCTGGTACGCTGCTCGGTTTTCATTCGACGGCCATCACGCTGACGGCTCAGGAGGGCAGTTTGCCCAGAGTCGTGCCCATCCAGGTGTGGGTGTATGATCGCCTGTACCAGACGTACCTGCCCATCGTTTTGAGGGACGACTAATCAGCCAGCCAGCCTGGCAGGTCCGCGATACTGGACAGCACCAGGTTGGGTGGTTCCCCCTGCTGGGCGGAGGCCGGGCCGTACTCACCGCTCTCCACCAGCACTGTGGACATTCCCACGGCCCGGGCACCTGTCAGATCTACGGCCAGGTCGTCGGCCACCATGGCGACCTGATCGGCAGGCAGGCCCAGCAGGCGGAGGGCGGCCCGGTAACCGTAGGGTGCGGGCTTGCCGATGACTGTGGCTTGCTTGCCGGAGGCGAACTCTAGTGCGGCGACGTAAGCGCCCACGTCTAGCGCGCGCTGGCTGTCCTTGAGCCAGTAGCGATTCTTTTGTATGGCCACCAGTTCCGCGCCGCCGAGCAAGACCTCCAATGCCCGATCCAACAACGCCGGGTGCAGTGCCTCTCCTATTTCGCCGACCACGACGACCTTTGGGTCTGTGGCGTCTACTTCCAAGCCAGCGAATTCGTCGCGACCGGAACCTGTCAGCAGCAGGTAGCAGGGCGGGCTCCCGCGCGCTCGCAGCCAGTCGGCGGTAACCGACGAGGCGGTGAGCACGTCCGACGGAGTGGCCTCAATGCCATACTCTCGCAGCCGCGCCGCCCGTGCTGCCCGACTGGAGGCGGTGACGTTGGTGAAAAAGCAGACGCTGTAACCCCTTTCGCACAGATGGGCTACGGCTCCAGCGGCTCCTGGGATCAGCACCCCATCCAGGTGCAGCACGCCGTCAATGTCCAGGACGAATCCTTTGAGGATGTTGGGCGAGATCAGGGTGTCGTTAGTCAAAAGGTGC
>CAYVPU010000003.1:6432-20921 GCA_964453885.1 uncultured Anaerolineae bacterium
TGCTTCTCCAGAAAATCCATCACTCGCCCCAGCACTTCCTCCTCCGTCAGGTCATCGGTAGACAGGTAGAGATCGCAGTGCTGGCGGGCGTGGCGCAGGCGATGGCACTCGTCGGCCAGGTAGCGTTCGTCCCAACTGATGTGGCGGCGCCGGGCGATGGTGCTCAGCTCGGTGTCGAGGTAGATGAGTAGGTCGGGATTCGTGATGCGTCGCCACATATCGGGCACGTAGGAGTGGTCCTGGGCCACGGAACGGGCATTGTAACCCAGGGCCTTGAGTCGCCGCACCAGTGACGACTTGCCGGAGGCACAGGGGCCCACCACGGCGATGAGGGGCCTCTGTTTTTTCCTGTACCTTACATCGTTTCGTTCGGCCATTGTATCGGATCGCTCTAGCGCCTTGCCGATTGATTCAGGTCTTTCAGTCGTTCCAGCACTTCCAGCGAGGCCAGAACCAGGACCTTGTCGCCAGTGTCTAGAACCAGGTCCGGGTTGGGATGTAGATCCGCCACTTCTTTGCTTTGGTAGCACACTACTGACAGATCCAGTTCGGCCTCCAGTTTCTCCATCGACCAACCTATCAGTCGTGAACCTGGCTCAATGACTACCTCACTGAGGTTGAGCAACTGGTCGCCGATGTAAAGGGAGTGCTCAATATTGAGGCGCATGGCAGCGGCAGCAAAGATGGGCGCGGCCAGCGCCGAGGTGCTATATGCGGTGTGGATGCCAAATCCCTGCTCCACCCGTCGGGCCAGGTCGGCGTCAAACATGCGCATGACCACTTTGATGCCTGGGTTCAGTTCGCGGGCGTCCAGGGCGATGTCCAGGTTGGTCAACTCGTCATCCGTGCAGGGGATGATGGCGTCGGCCCGTTTTACGCCGGCCTTGATTATGTTTTCCGAGCGGCGGGCGTTGGCGATGATTAGCGGGATACCCCAAGCTCGCGCTTTTTCCACAAAGCGGCCTTGCGGATTGATCTCGATCACGACCACTTCTTGGTCGAACCTGAGCAGTTGTAAAGTCACCCGGTAGCCCACTTTGCCCATACCACAGACGATGATGTGGTTGCTGTAGGTCGAGGCCATAGCCACCTGCCATTTCTGTCCCCGTGCTTGTTTGTTGAGCAGGGCGACGCCGAAGCGGAGCAGTCCGTCAGCCACGACGGCCAGTCCCACGATCGGGATGATGAAAAAAAGAGCCTGTAAATACCATTGCTTCGGGAAAGGCAGCAACGTCTCAAAAAAGACCAGGGCGAACGTCGCATGGAGCGCCTCGCTGAAGGAGGGATGCTGGCCAGTGTCGGCGTGAGTGTAAAAAAAATGGAATAGAAGCGCACCACCGGTGACAATGACCACAAAGAGCAACAAGGAACCCCATGATTCTCGCAAGAGGACGCGCATGTCGCGCAATTGGGCGCAAAGGGTGCGTTGCAGTTGACGTTTCATTCTGTCTTTCCTCAATGAAGGGGAAAGCTGACCGCCATGCGGCGCACATCGTCCCCGTCGTCTCTGGTGGCCACGGTTACCACCAGCACGCTGATGTCGTCACGGGGACGGCCCTGGTCAGCGGCCACGGCGCGTTCCAGCAGGGCGTCGGCCAGAGCCTGCGGATCGCCAGGTGTGGCGGCCAGCAACTCCGGCACCAGCGTTGTCACGTCCAGCCGCCGATCCGACTGTCGGCCAGCCTCCAGGATGCCGTCGGTAAAGACGACAAGGTGCATTTCTGGTTCCAAGGGCAGTTCGGTGATGACAGGCTTGGTGTTGCTATAGATGCCGATGGGGACGCTGGGTTCGTCCAGCAACACGAGCTGGCCATCTTTGACCACAACCACCGGGCAATGGCTGTTGCGAGAGACGACCAGCGTGCGGCTGATCAGGTCTATGGAGACGATATTGAGCTCGGCGGAGACCTTGCCGCCTCGGTACAAAAAGAGGTAGTCGTGGGCTGCGCGGGCCACAGCGCCGTCGCGGACGCCCTCGGCCAACAGCGCCACGGCTTTACGGACGACGATGTTGCTGATCGCTTTGGCCGCTCGCCCAGAGCGCTGGCCGTCGGCCAGCACTATTGACAGGCCGCCGCGAGGCCGTTCGACGACCTCCAGTGTATCGCCGCTTTCTGATGTTGCGTATTTGCCTACCTTGGCGACGGCGATCCGCACCTCCATCCTCTCAGTCATGGGACTCCTCGCCAGCCACGTCTTCTCGAGCTTCCTCGGCAGGGATGCGATGGTTGATGGCTGCTGTGAGCAGCTTGGTCTCGACGCCGGATGCCAGCTCAAAACCGATCCATCCATCGTCGTCGGGCAGCCGTGTCACGCGCCCGACTAGTCCTCCCACAGAGATGACCTCGTCACCAATCTGGAGCGATTGCACCATCTCCTGCTGCTGGCGGCGAGCCTTTTGCTGTGGACGAAGCAGCACGAACCAGAACATAACGATGATAATAGCTATCGGCACAACCAGTTCCATGTCTACCACCTTTTCGCTTCCTAGCCCTTGGGCTCGCCTGTAGCAGCCAGTTCAGCGGTAACTCGATCCTCTGGGCTGTTCCATGGAACGTGAAAACCAAAGGTGCTGCCGATGCTCTCTTTGCTGTGGGCCGACACTTGACCGCCGTGGGCGCCGAAGGCTGATTTGAGTTTATCAATTATATGTCAAAATATCCTTTATCGCAAGGCAAAAGTTGCCCCCTCTCCACAGCTATGCTATACTACCCTGGCCCTTGCCTCATGGAGATTCTGAATGTCCGACGATCCGGCTGTTCGACAATCCAATATGGAATCACAGCCTGCTCGAGTGCCCCTGCAGACCCGACGGGCGCAGACAACAATCCTGCTGCTGGTCATCCTACTGCTGGCGAGCTTTGGGTTGCGTGTCTATCGCCTGGGCGACAAGAGCGTGTGGTGGGACGAGGGATTGGCTGCCTGGGCGGCCCGCCAATCACTCGCCGAGATCGCCCGGTGGACGGCCGCCGACGTGCATCCTCCTCTCTATTTCTGGATGCTTCGCTATTGGCGGCTGGGCAGCGGCGACAGCGAATTCGGCTTGAGGCTGCTTTCGGCAACCATCGGCGTGTTAACGGTGGCAGCGACCTATCGCCTGGGTCGGGCGGTGGGCGGACCAAAGGCTGGCCTGCTGGCCGCGCTGCTGGTGGGCGTCTCCCGTTTTGACATCTGGTGGTCGCAGGAGATGCGGATGTACGCTCTGGCCGCGTTGCTAGCTGCTCTCTCGCTGTGGGCCGCTATCCGATTCTGGGATCGGGATCGCCTGGCCGACGGGGCGCTCTATGCGGTGTTCACCGCCGCCGGATTGTATACGCTCTATTTATCTGTTTCGGTGCTCGTCGTGGCTAACCTGGTCTGGCTGTGGGTCTTTTGGCGCACTGAGCGTCGTGGGCGGGCGTTGCTCCGTTGGGGGGCCGCCCAGGTGGCCGTGCTGACCCTCTTTGTGCCCTGGCTGGCCTACGCACTGGGCCACATTCCCACCTGGTCGTCCGCTACGCCGGTGCCATTGGACGTGTTTCTGCGGATTTACTGGACGGTGCTGACCACCGGCGTCCCGGTGAACGTGGAAAGCTACCGATGGCTGACAATGCCAGCCTTGGCGATTTTTGTGGGCGGTCTGGCTGCGCTTCTCTGGATGGGCCGGCGCGATTGGCGGGTGGGTCGCAATGCGGCGCTGTTGTTATTGGGTTTGCTGTTGCCGGCTGGTGTGGTCTACATAGTCTCCTTGCCCCGAGAGAGGTTTTTCTACTCGCCACAACTGGCGCCGCGCTATCTACTCATCTTTGCACCCGCTTTTTATGTCTTGCTGGCCTGGGGACTGACCCATTTGGGAGAGGGCCGTCGCTGGCCGGTGGGAACGATTCTGTCTGCCGTTATCGTGGGCGTCGCCGGTTACGGCCTGTGGGAGTATTACCCTGGTCGAGTTCTGCTGGACGACTACAAGGCATTGACGGCGACGTTGCACGCCTATCAGCGGCCCGGCGATGCGGTGGCACTCTATACCGACAAAGACTGGCCCATCTTTGCCTATCATTTTCCCGGTCACTGGTTGGGTGTGCCCTATGCCCAGCGGATGACGCCCGAGGTCGCCGCGGCTTACCTGTCGCCGATCTGGGATGATCACCAGGGGATCTGGCTGGTTGTCACGCCCTACGCTGGCATCAACGACCCTCAGGGAGAGATACCGGCCTGGCTAACGGCGCGGGCGACCCGCGTCGTGGAGCATTGCTTTGCCGACAAGGTGCTGCGCTTCTACGCCCGCACTGAAGAGCGGGCGGGCAGCGCTTACGAGCTTGCGCCCAGCGTCCATCCGCCCTGGCCTCTTGAGGCCGATCTGGGGGCAGGGCACCGGTTGATCGGCTACGATCAGCCGGTGGGAGAGTATCAGAGCGGTGATACAGTCCATCTGTTTCTGTATTGGGAGCAAGGAAACCAGCCAGTCGCAGATCGGTTGGGAGCAAAGGGTCTTGAAGTGAGCCTGGTGGATGGGCACGGGCGGGCCTGGAAGCGCGTGGAAGTTCGTGAGCCGGTGTGGGTATTGGCGACGGAATATGTCCGCCAGCAGGTGGATCTGGTTGTCCCGCCGGACGCACCCAGTGGCAGGTACGCTTTTGCTGTGCGGTCCCTATCCAGCGGCGAGACGTTTCGCTTTGGGCGCGTCTCGCTGCGGCAGCGGCAGCGCGTCATGCTCGCCGCTGCCGACGTGACCATCACGTACCTCCTGGAGACCGATTTTGGCGACGGCGTGCGCTTGTTGGGCTACGATCTTGAGGCGGAGGGGCTGCGGCCAGACGGGGTGGTCTATCTGACGCTCTACTGGCAGGCGCGGCAGCCGGTGGAGCATCGTTACAAGGTCTTTACTCACCTCCTGGGCGAGGTTTTCAACGCCAGGAGTGGCAACTTTTTGTGGGGCCAGCAGGACAACGAACCGGTGAATGGCACGCGGCCTACCTCAACCTGGCGCATCGGCGAGGTCGTGGTAGATAGTTATGCTATTGTGCTGGATCAACAGTCGCCCTCCGGCCGTTACGCTGTCGAGGTTGGCCTGTACGAGCCCGCGACTGGGGAGCGTCTGCCCGTGCTTGATGAGCAGGGGCGGAGTGCGGCGGATCATCTGGTGCTCGATCACGTGACGGTGGGGAGCGAATAAGCCGAACCAGGGAGGGAAACTACTTCACCTGCTCCTGCTGGATCACAATCCGGCAGGCTTTTGGGGCAATCGCGGTTCAATTTTGCGCATCTGGCGGCGGACCTGTCCTGAGCCCTCAGTCCTTGGGCCTGAGGACCAAGGGCCCAGTCGAAGGATTGTGATCTGCCGCGAGCACAAGGTGAGTAGTGCCAGGGAGGAAACATCGTTGCAGCGCATTATCCGAATCAGAGCCATTGGATTGATCGTAGGACTTATTTTGATGATCGCAGCCCTGGGGGGGGGGCTCATCTCCTATTTCCTGTCCCTGGGCGTGCCAGAGGTCGTGGTGGCTCCAGAGCGGACGATTCCCAACACCGACGTCAACCCTTACGGCGCTAATTTTTTCCTGGAACGCGAAGTGGAGCCTCACAAGCGGGA
The DNA here is from genome assembly GCA_964453885.1 of uncultured Anaerolineae bacterium. GTDB lineage: Bacteria > Chloroflexota > Anaerolineae > CAYNKW01 > CAYNKW01 > CAYNKW01. Next base: position 12,002 of record CAYVPU010000003.1, read on the forward strand.
CTGGACGCTCAAGATGGCCGCCGAGGCGGGTGTCGGTTGGGTCAAGCAGCAATTCGTTTGGGCCGAGCTCGAGGCCCAAGACATGGATTTTCAGGATCCGGCCAATTGGGAGAGGAGCTGGGGCAAGTACGATGACATTGTGGATCTTTGTGAGCGCTATGGCCTTCAGATCATCGCCCGGCTGGATCACCCGCCTGCCTGGACCCGCCAGGACAACTCGATTCCCGAAGCGCCGCCCGATGATCTGACCGACTATGTGGATTTTGTGTACGGCTTTGTCAAGCACTACCAGGGGCGCGTCCGCTACATTCAAATTTGGAACGAGCCAAATATCTACCCGGAATGGGGAAACCGGTGGGTAGACCCGGCCGGGTACGTTGAGATGCTTAAAGCGACCTATCAAGCCGCCAAGTCGGCCGATCCCAATGTCTACGTTCTCTCGGCACCGCTGGCCACTACGCTGGAGAATTTCCCGGTGCGGCGGAACCTCAGCGAGTTGATCTTTCTGGAAGAGATGTATCAGGCGGGCGCCGCCGATTACTTTGACATCCTCTCGGCCAATGCTTTTGGCTTTGATCTGCCGCCGGAGGATCCGCCATCGGCCGACAAGCTTAACTTCCAGCGGGTCAAGTTGCAGCGGGGGATCATGGAGCGCTACAACGACGGTCACAAAGCCATCTGGTTCAACGAGTATGGTTGGAACGCGGCGCCGGACAACACTTTTACGGAGGAGGAACTGACCTGGAAGCGCGTCACCGAGGATCAGCAGGCCGAGTACCTGCTGCGAGGCATCGCCCTGGCCCGGCAGGAGTGGCCCTGGGCTGGCGTTTTCAACATCTGGTTTTTCCGCCATGTGGGCAATTACTCGCCCGACGAACCGGTGTACTACTTTCGCGTGGTGGACGTGGACTTTACCCCGCGCCAGGCTTATTATGCCGTCAAAGACGCCGCTGCCGGCCTGCGCGTGGCCGGGCCTGGGCATTTTGAAGAGACCCATCCGTCGGTGAGGGGGATTCAGGACTGGCGTGTTGTCATAGATCCTGCGGCCAGTAGCGGAGCCTACGTCGTCTGCCAGAGCGCGGGCACGGGACTCAGTTTTACGTTTTCGGGCAAATCGGTCGAGTTGATCACGAGGCGGGGCCCCAACGGCGGACGGTTGGTTGTCACACTGGACGGGCGGCGCCTTTCCGGTGTGGACCTCTACCATCCAGAGATGGAGAGAATTCGCATCAGGCTGGCTGATAATGTGGGCGTAGGACAGCATACCCTCCGGCTGACGGTGAGCGACGAGGTGAACGATGCATCGTCAAGCAGCTTGTGCGTGGTAGACGCTTTCGAGGTCCAGTCTGCACCGCAGTCAGCTTTCCCCGTGTTGCCAGTAGTCTTGCTGGGGATCGGTATGACGCTGGTTAGCCTCTCCCTTTATCGCGAGATCACACGCAACGGCTGGCGCCGACGCTAGTGGAAGGTGTCATGCAGATAATGCCAGCGGGCCACTGGTGAGCGAGCTAACGTCTGAGTGATGGTTCCAGGATAGGCGATGGTGGTGAAACAGGCATTTTTGTGGTATACTCGGGACAACATGTGAGTCAGGGGGGTAACACTTGAAGGCTTTACGTCTTGACAGAACAACCGCACTGAATATCATTACTGCTGTTTGTATCCTCGTGGCACTGTATCTTGCTCTGATTAAAGCACCAGCGCCTGTCAACGTGGATGCTGAGGCACAACGTTACGCGCAGCGGATCATTTACTTTCACGTGCCGCACGCCTGGGTGGGGTTTCTGGCGTTCTTTGTGACGTTCCTGGGTAGTGTGCTTTACCTGTGGAAAGGCGAGCGCCGGTGGGACATCCTGGCGTCCTCGTCGGTGGAGGTGGGGGTGGCCTTTATGACAGCAGTCATCATCACTGGTTCCATCTGGGCCAAGCCGGCCTGGAACACCTGGTGGACGTGGGATCCGCGTCTAACGACCAGCACCATCACCTGGCTGATCTATGTGTCCTATCTGATGCTCCGCAGTGCCCTGGATGACCCGGCGCGGCGGGCGCGTTTCGCTGCCGTGTACGGCGTCATCGGTTTTATCAGTGTGCCCATCACCTTTCTGGCCATTCGTTGGTGGCGCACCATTCACCCGGTGCTGTTTGACGCGAGCGGCATGGGGCTTTCGCCCAACATGCGCTTTCCGTTTTTTTTCTCGCTGGGGGCTTTTACGCTGCTCTATTTTGCCATCCTGATCCATCGCGTCTGTGTGGAGCGCCTGGCTGAACAAGTGGCCCGCTTAAAGGCTTCTATTTCGGCCTCTATGAGATAAAGGTGCAGGTTTTAAGAGTGTGCTAGTCTCTTTGAGACGAGTTGAGTCTAGAACAAGGGGTGGCCTTGAGGGAAACCCTTTGGTGTAAGGTTTTTGGGGATGGCGGCGTCTGAAATGCAAGGGGGTTAAGTCACGATGGGGTATCTGGTTGCCGCGTATGCTGTCTTTTGGGCCATCACGTTCATCCTGGTCTTTTCCATCTCGGCCCGGCAGAAAAAACTCCAGCAAGAGCTGGACGCGCTCAGGCAGGCCCAGACACGTCAGGGCCGAGAGTAGGTTGGGCTGTTTACCATTGATAATACCGATTGACTGCGATACATCCTCAAAGGCGGTGAGGATGTCTTGGCCTGCGAGGAGATCGTGGTTTTATGACAATTACGAGGTGAGGATGTGGACACGTCGAGTATCACATTGCCTCTAGCCTTATTTGCTGGGCTGTTGTCGTTTCTTTCGCCGTGTGTGTTGCCACTGGTGCCTGCCTATCTAGGGTATCTGAGTGGCGCGACTGTCGGTCAGACTGGCGAAGCGAAACCCAAACGCTTTGAGACTTTTCTGCATTCCCTTTTTTTCGTGCTGGGTTTTTCAGTGATCTTTGTGGCGCTGGGCGCCACGGCCAGCTTAATCGGGCAAGTGCTCAACCAGCACATCTTTACTCTGCAAAAGGTTGGCGGCATCATCGTTATCATCTTTGGGCTGCACACCATTGGCGTCATCAAGATCCCATTCCTTTACTACGAGGCTCGTGCCGAGATAAAGACCCGTCCAGAGTTGGGATATTTGTCCTCTTTTCTCATTGGCCTGGTGTTTGCAGCGGGTTGGACGCCTTGTGTGGGTACGGTGCTTTCTGCCATTTTCCTTCTGGCTGCCGACTCGCAGACGGCCGGTCAGGGGATGTTGATGCTGTCCGCTTATTCCCTGGGGCTGGGGCTGCCTTTCTTGCTGGTGGGTGGGGCCTTTGAAACTATTTCGCCCTGGCTGCGTAAACTAAATCGCCACCTAAATGTCGTTTCGGTGGTCAGTGGCATCTTTCTTGTCGTGGTGGGTGTGGCCATCTTTTTCGACTGGCTGGTTTACCTGGCTCGTTTTGGCGCTTTTCTCAACGTCGAGATCTAGGGGAGTGAAGCGAATGTATCGCATTCTGTTTTACACCAAGGCGGATTGTCCCCTCTGTGACGAGGCGGAGGATCTGTTGGAACGGCTGAACGGCGAGTATCGTTTCGTCATTGAAAAAGTGGACATTACCTCCAACGATGCCCTCTTTCAGCGGTACCGGTACGCGGTACCGGTCGTTGCTGCGGGCAACGGGCTGGCGGTCGAAGCGCCGGTCACAGAGGAGCGGTTGCGGTGGGCACTGGACCGGGTGTCTGACTTGAAGACTGCCTCGGCAGCAGATCCGGCAACTCAGTCCCAGGTTAGCGGGCGTCTGCGCGATTTCATCGTTGCTCTGGATAGACTTGTCTTTCAGTTCGCCAAACACTGGCTTTTGGTGTTCAATCTATTGGTGGCGCTATATACCGGTCTGCCGGTGCTGGCTCCGGCGCTGATGTCGTCCGGCGCGGAAGGCCCGGCCCGCCTCATTTACACGGTTTACAAGCCGATGTGCCACCAATTGCCCTGGCGGTCGTTTTTCCTTTTTGGAGAGCAATTCTACTACAGCCACGACTATCTCGTCTCGCAGGTTGGCGAGGAGCCGTTGGCGAATCTCTGGATAGCCAAGAGCTTTTTGGGCACGCCGAAACTGGGTTACAAGATAGCCCTCTGCGAACGGGATATAGCAACTTATGGGGCGATGCTGTTGGCCGGGTTGATCTTTGGCCTGGTAAGAAAGAGCCTAAAGCCGCTGCCCTGGCGGGTCTTTCTCCTGTTTCTGGTGCCCATGGCCATTGATGGGGGCATACAGTTCATCGGCCTTCGCGAGAGCACGCCGCTGCTGCGGGTGATCACTGGCGGGTTGTTTGGCCTCGGTGCGATATGGTTGGCCTATCCCTACTTTGAAATGGGAATGCAGGATGTTCGGCAGGAACTCTATCGCAAGTTTGGTTGGGTGTGAAGGTTATCCAAACCTGCCGGTGACGTAGGCTTCGGTGCGTGGGTCTTGAGGGCGGGTAAAGATCTGATCCGCCGAGCCAGCTTCCACCAATTCACCGTTTAGCAGAAAGGCAGCCCGATCGGTCATACGGGCTGCTTGTTGCACGCTATGGGGCACCAGGATGATGGTGAAATCCTGTTTCATCTGGTGCAGGGTGTCTTCTACTTTGGCCGTCGAGAGCGGGTCGAGGCCGGAGGTGGGATTGTCCAGCAGAATAACCTCGGGCTCCAGGGCCATGGTTCGCGCCAGGCACAGTCGTTGCTTCTGTCCACCGGACAGCAAGGCCGCTGGCTCATCCAGGCGGTCGTGTACCTCGTCCCACAGAGCGGCAGCGTGCAGACTTTTCTCGGCAATCTCGTCTAATTGGGTTTTCCTGCGAATGTCCATCAGCTTGGGGCCGTAGGTCACGTTGTCCCAAATCGTGCCCGGCAGCGGGATAGGCACGGCAAAGACCATCCCCACCTGGCGACGTAGGTTGGTTACGTTCACGCCCGGCGCGTAAATGTCCTGTCCGTCGAGGAGAATTCGGCCCCGCATCTCGTTTCCTTCCAGCAGATCGTTGAGGCGATTCAGCAGTCGCAGCAGCGTGGACTTGCCGCCCATGCCTGGCCCAAAAAGCACCGTGATCTCGTTAGTGCGAATTTGCAGGCTGACGTCCTTTAGCACCGGCTCGCGGCTGTCGCTGTAAGAGAACGTCACGTTTTGAATATCTATTTTGACCCCGTTCGTGTCTGACATAGACTCGCTTTCCTGACAGGCACGTAAAGCGTAAAACGTGAGCAGTTCATTACGCTTTACGTTTCCGCCCCTACCACTGTCGCCTCCGCCGGAACCGGCTGCGTATCACTGTCGCTACTACGTTCATGGAGAGCACCAATGTCAGCAGAACCAGTGCTGTACCGAATTGTACCTCGCTAGGCATCCCTGGCACCTGCGTCGAGACGACATAGAGGTGATAGGGAAGAGCCATCGTCTGATCAAAGATGGAGGTGGGCAGGCGGGGCAGGTAAAAGGCGGCCACGGTAAAGAGGATCGGAGCGGTCTCGCCAGCGGCGCGCTCCAGGCCCAGGATAACGCCGGTGAGAATACCGGGCAGCGCCTGGGGCAACACCTGGTAGCGAATCGTCTGCCAGCGGGTGCCCCCCAGCGAGATACTGACCACGCGAAAGCTCTGCGGCACGGACAGAATAGCTTCCTCGGCGGTAGAGATGACAATGGGCAGCGTCATGAGTCCCAGAGTCAGCGATCCGGCCACGATGGAAGTGCCCATGTTCAGTGCCAACACAAACAGCCCCAACCCGAACAGCCCATACACTACCGATGGGATGCCCGCCAGGTTAATGATGGCCAGCCGGATGGCGCGGGTCAGCCAGTTGTCACGGGCATACTCGGCCAGATAGATCGCTGCACCCACGCCCAGCGGCAACGCAGCTATGGCCGTGCCAAAGGTCAGCGCCACCGTGCCGATGACCGCTGGCAGCACGCCGCCCTCCTTCATGCCGGATCGGGGCATGGCGGTGAGAAATTCCCAACTGATGGCGCCGATGCCCTGGACGAGGATGTAGCCCAGTACCAGCAGGATCGGCGCGACGACGGCCAGTGCAGCAAGGGTCAGCATTGCAAAAGCTATCTTTTCTGATGTTTGACGGCTCATTGGTTTGGCTCCGTGGTTGACTTGATTCTCGCTACCCCAATAACCGCCCGCCACGCTTTGGCCCGCCCCGAATGACGATCAACGAGGCGATGGCATTGATGGTGAACGTCATCACAAAGAGCACGATGCCCACCATGAACAAAACGTGATAGTGCGTGCTTCCCTGGGCCACCTCGCCCATCTCGGCGGCGATGGTGGCCGTCATGGTGCGCACAGGCCGAAAGATGCTGTCCAGCGTGAGTGGCAAGCGGGCGGCGTTACCCGTGACCATCATTACGGTCATGGTCTCGCCGATGGCCCGACCCACCCCCAGCATCACAGCGATTAGGACACCTGACCGGGCCGCGGGCAGCGTCACCCGCCAGATGGTCTGCCATCGCGTGGCTCCCAGGGCCAGCGCCGCGTCACGGTAAGACTTGGGCACGGCGTCCAGTGCGTCCTCGGCCACGCTGATAATGGTGGGCAGCGACATGTAGGCCAGTATCACCGCACCGGTAAAGGCTGTCAGGCCGGTGGGTGCGCCGAGGTGCTGCCGGATGAGGGGCGCGACAGCGATCATCCCCAGAAAGCCAAGCACCACCGACGGGATGCCGGCCAGCACTTCGATGAGCGGTTTCAATACCTCGCGTGCCCAGGTGGGGGCTACCTCGCGGACGAAAATGGCCGTGGCCAGGCCCAATGGCAGGGCTATGACCATGGACAGCACCGTCACCAGCGCCGATCCGAGCAGCAGCGGTAACATGCCAAAGAGGTCAAAGGTGGGATACCACCGTTGCCTCAACATCTCGATCGGCGAGACGCGGCCCAGGGTCGGCAACCCCTCGCGCAGCAAGAAGAAAAAGATGATCGCTACAAAGGCAATGGCCGAAAAGCCGCAGACGCGGATCAGGTTTTCGATGAGGAATTCGCCCCATCGGGGGCGTTGGAGGGTGTTGGGAGGGGTCATAATAACATCCTTGCCGGTTATATGCCAAGCCGGAGTTGTGAAATCTGTGTTTCCTCACAAAAAACCTTTGCTGTGTCAATGAGTCCAGATCGAGTGAGAGGTTCTTTCACAGTGTACTCCTATCGTCGTTGACTGCATATGTCTTGTCTATCTGCTCAGCGGCACAAATCCCAACTTTCTAACCAATGCCTGTCCCTCCGAGCCGAGGATCCAGTCCAGGTACTCGCGGGTGGCGCCGGTCGGCTCACCGGCGGTGTACATGTACAGCGGCCGGGCGATGGGATACATGCCATCTTGCACCGTCTCGGCGGCGGGTGGCACGCAGGGATCGCCGGGCTTGTCTACGATGCACAGTGTCTTCTGGTCGGCTGTCACGTAGCCCAGGCCGTCGTAGCCGATGGCGTTGGGGTTCTGGCGGATCTCGTGGCTGATCCCTTCCGACGAGGGCATGAGCAATGTGTCGGGGGAAAAGAGCCGGTTGTCCTTTTTGATGCCCTCGCGGACGACCCGCTCCAAAAAGTAGACGTGGGTTCCAGAATTGGACTCGCGGGAGAGGAGGACGATGGGCCGGTCTTGGCCGCCCACCTGGCGCCAGTTGGTGATCTGGCCGGTGAAAATGGCGGAAAGCTGGGCGATGCTCAGGCCATCTACTGGGTTGGAGGGGTGCACCACCACGGCGATGGCGTCACCGGCGATGACGTGCTCCACCGGCTCAATGCCGTTTTCCCGCGCCTTCTCCACCTCCTCCGGTTTCATCTTGCGCGAGGCGTTGGCAATGTCCGCCGTGCCGTTGATCATGGCCGCGATGCCGGTGCCAGAGCCGCCGCCGGTGACCGAGATACGCACCTCGGGCCGCACCTCGGCGTAGGCCTCGGCCCAGGCCAGCGCCAGGTTGACGATGGTGTCGGAGCCTTTGTTTTCGATGGTCTGCGTTGCGCTGCCCTCCGACGACGATTCTTTTGGGTGACCGCCGCAGGCCACCAGGAAGGCCAGGGAGAGCAGGCCGATCAGGAGCAGATTTAGCTTGCGTTTCATACCATGCCTCTGGAGGAGATTATAGCATGGCAATCCCTATCCGTCAATGGTTCCACCGTGGGCAGTGGTCAGGAATTGACTTTTGCTCGTTCTTTTATTACAATCAGGGTTGTTGGAAGGAAGGTTGGGGAACAGGGTATGGAAGCCAAAATCATTGTGCGGAATCTGCGGTTCTTTTACGACTCATTCGAAGCGCTAATGGGAATCTCGTTAGAGATCAAGGCCCGGCAGATCACGGCGCTTATTGGACCGTCGGGCTGTGGCAAATCCACATTTCTGCGGACGTTGAACCGGATGAACGACACCATCGCCGGTACCCGTGTGGAAGGCCAGGTGCTGCTGGACGGCAAAAACATCTATGACCTTGATGTAGACGTGGTGAACCTGCGCCAGCAGATAGGCATGGTCTTTCAGCGGCCCAACCCGTTCCCTCAGTCAGTGTACGACAACGTGGCCTTTGGGCCTCGGGTTCTAGGGATGAACCGGCAGCGGAACCTGGACGAGATCGTCGAGCAAAGCCTGCGCCGCGCTGTGCTGTGGGACGAGGTAAAGGTTGGCCTCAAGCGTCCGGCACTCGATCTGACAGCCGGGCAGCAGCAGCGGCTGTGCATCGCTCGCACGCTGGCCGTGGAGCCGGAGGTGATCTTGATGGACGAGCCCTGCTCGTCACTGGATCCGGTGGCCACGTTGGCCATCGAGGAATTGATGCAACAGTTAAAAAAGGATTACACCATCGTCATCGTCACCCACAACATGCAGCAGGCGGCCCGCGCCTCCGACTGGACGGGCTTTTTCTGGCTGGGCGAGTTGATCGAGTATGGCGAGACGGAAGCGCTCTTTACCACTCCACAGCAGGAACTAACCGAGGCTTACATCACCGGGCG
>CAYVPU010000003.1:21021-24748 GCA_964453885.1 uncultured Anaerolineae bacterium
AAGCGCTCTTTACCACTCCACAGCAGGAACTAACCGAGGCTTACATCACCGGGCGACTAGGTTAGTTTCCGGTGCAAAACGCAAGCTCCCCTCTCGGGGGCGTCCCATGCAGCGGACAATCGCTTTTGACGCCCTCGGGGACGAAGGCTGGGAGCCCTCAAAAGAGCTTTGCCCCGGAAACCACGTTGGGCTGCGGGTCAAGCGCCTAAACGGGTTGGATGCCCGATCCGTTAAATCCGTTCAATCCGTGGACAGCAGGCGTGCGGCAAACCAGGCAGCGGTCATGGTAGGCAGGAATTGCGTGCCGGGGATGATCTCTTCGACGACGGTGACGCCCCGCAGTGATTGCAGGTCCAGTTTGCCCAGGATCACCCAGGCTATCGGCGCCGAAAAGAAATCCAGGCCAAAGTCCAGCAAGTCGAGAAAGAGCACCATCGTCAGTGGCACGTGGCGCAAGGTGGTGACAAAGTCGGCGCCGGGCGGGATGCGGATGCATTTCAGACGGCGATAGGTCAGCGCGATGAGTACGCCGGCCAGCACCAGGCTGAGCAGCATGGCTACGAGCATTATCTGGCCCATGAGGGCAAGTTCAGGCGAAATACGATCCAACATTCTCAACTCCGGCTGATTCCGATGGTAAAGCCGAAAGCTGGCGCAGACAACTCTACGCCCGTTTTTGTGTGGAGGACACTCCTATCTTTCTCTTGGAAAAAGGCGCCGATTACCCGGCAGTAGTGTGAGGCAGCGCCACGCCGAATCCGCTAAAACGATAGAGCCGGATTTCGCCCTGGAGTTCAAATGTGGCCTGGTCACCAGCGATCTGCTCACAAGCCTTCAGCGCGCGCATCAGCATCTCTTTGGGCGCGTGGGCCTCGTTATGGGCAGGGCAGAGGTGACTTACCTCGTCTAGCAGGCCCACCAGGTATTTCAGGGATTGCCGGTAGGCGTTGAAATCCGAGTCTTCAAAGTGGGCGTAAAGTGTTCCGGGGTAAAAGGTGTCGCCGGTGAACAGCAAGCCGTCGCGGCTGTCCAGCAGGCAGAGACTGCCAGGGCTGTGACCGGGCGAGTGGTGCACCGTCAGTGCCCGCCGACCCAGTTTGATGGTTTCCAGATGGCGCAGTCGTCGTGTCACTGGCGAAGGCCGGATCTCATAAGCCGTGGGGTCAAACCCGGGTGGCAGGTCCAGATAGGAGCCAGGTGGCAGAAAACGCCCACATTCGGCGCGGGTGAGACCTCGTTCGATGCGGGCTACCTCGCTGTTGTTGTCAAAGGCCCACACTTTGGTAAAGCGGTGATCGTCGCCCACGTGGTCATAGTGCGAATGGCTATTGATGACGATCACGGGCAAATCAGTCAGGCGCTCGACCTCTGCTCGAATGTTCCCGATGCCCATGCCGGTGTCGAACAGAACAGCCCGCTCGTCGCCGAGGATGAGATACGAGATCACTTCTTCGTAATGGCGCGGCTCCAACAGTGCAAAGGTGCCATCGCTCACCTGGTACACTTTAAACCATGTCGCGGCGCTGTCCAGCCGCTTCAATCTTTGGTTGCCTGAGCGGGGCAATGCCTGGGGCCAATTGCTGTCTTCCATACTCTACCTCCCGTGGATTGACTTCTTCAAGTTTTTTAGTGATTGTCTGTCAAAGATGGCATACCCAAGAATGTCGCCAGCATGGACGCTATGTCCGGCAAGCGCACTGTGTCCCTGTCCCCTCCTGCAGAGACGCCCCGCCCGGCAGCGATGAGTGTGCCTTGTAGTCGTGCATCAAAGACTGCCTGGCCATAGATTGGCGCTTCTGAGAAGACGGCCCTTACGTCCGGCTTGGCGGACAGCACATAGCCAGGCGCGGCCTGGGCCAGAACGTCGCCGGGGTAGGGCCAGGCCGCGGCCCATGGTCCGGCGTCGCCGCGACGCGCCAGGCGGACAAAGACAGGCTCTCCTGTGCGGGAATCTGTCAGAGTTGCCAGCTTTTGGAGGATGACACTAGCCACGTCGGGAGACAGTCGCTCCCGCATCCGTGGGTCTGTCAGAGCTTCCAGCTTCTGGAGGATGACGCCCGTGGCGACTGTGCTCCCTCTTTTGTTTGACCCAACTTCCACCGAGAGAAACGCACCCTCGACATCAATACAAAGTGGTGCATCTTCCAGCAACAGGCCGCTATCCGGTCGCGTCAAGCGTTGCCACGCTGGTTGCAGAGCAGCTGTCACGTTGACCTCCGTGTGAACGGGAGCCATCTCATACTCCGAGACGACCAACACCGCCGCATAGTTCAGGTCCACCGCTGTCAGCAAATCGTCCAGGCCGCTGTCTGTGGCGGCGGCCACTGCGCGGCGATGGCCCGCAAATTCGGCCGCCCGCGCCCGCGAGTAGCCCGGCTGGCGAGTGTCAGTCAGCAAAAGAGCCTGCTCCGAGGCCGACAGGGCCTCCGGGCGAACCAGCAGCAAATGCGGGCGATAGGTCTGGTAGACATAGGCGGCCACGCGCATGGCCCAGCGCGCTCGTAACGAGGCCAGCTCGCCAAAGGCAGCCGGTGAGAGCCGTCCCCGGGCGACTGTTCTGGGGTCCGGCAGCGGTGGACAGAAGCCAAAGCGCTCGACCACCTCCTGGCCCAGCGCGACGGGTTGGGCCGTCATCGGTTGGGCAGAGATGTAATACAATGTGAGTTCCAAGAGGGGCGCGGGGGACACCGTGGGGGTGATTGTGGCTGTTGGCGTGAGGGCCACCGTGGGGGTGAGCGTGGCTGTTGGCGTGAGGGCCACCGTGGGCGTCACGCTGGCCGTTGGGCTGACGGTTGCTGTGCCGGTCAGAGTTCGGAGACTGGTGACGGTCAGCATCAGGCCCGGTGCGGCTCGTCCCCAGACCGGCACAGTTCCCCATTCGTCCACGGTCAGCCGTTGGGTGTCTCCGTCCACGGTGCGCGCGCCGTCGCTGGCTGAAGAGAAAAAGAAGGTGTCGCAGGCTGCCAGGCTGTCGTCAAGAGTGTCCACCGCCAGCACCCTCCAGGTGGCGGTGCCTGCGGGCGAGGGAAGGAGCAATGTCCCTTCGTAGGGCGAGCTGAAACTGGCGGGCGAACCTGCCCACAGTTTGCCGGGTGAGAGTAGGACTATCTGCCGCCTGGCAGCGGTGGCTGGGGGAGCGCAGGCCAATGTGTAATCTGCCCGCTGATCGGGCACGGCGGGGTCGGCGTCAGGCCAGAAGAGCAGGGCTGTGGTGCGATGATGTCGCGCAGCCGCCTGCCAGATCGGTTCGGCGTCGGGAGAGGTTGCACCGGTGGCGAGGGCAGTCAGAGCCAGGCTGGGCAGTGGCGGGTCGGTGCTGCGGAGTGCCGTCGCCATCCAACCCTGCTCTGCCAGGCGGGCAAGCGTTGGCATGTCGCCATCTGCCATCCAGCCGATCAGGGTATCGGCGCTCGCTCCGCCGAGGGACACCAGCACCACGCTCCGGCGGCGGTTCGGTTCGACCACGACGGGCGATGGAGTGCGGAGTGCCGGGGGCGGCGGTGACATGGGCGTAGGTAGCGATCCACCAGGCGTCATCCGGTCGAAGGCGGCCAACAGCCCGCCGATGACGGCCAGTGCCAGGAGAAAGGCTACAAACGAGGAGGGTTTGGTTCGTCTTGGATGTTTGGGAAATCCTTCCCATGACTGGTGGCTTGTTTGCGCTGCCATGTCCTAGAAACTGGACACGCAGGCCGAGTGGCAGGCCGAATGGCAGGCTGAATGTACG
>CAYVPU010000003.1:24848-38512 GCA_964453885.1 uncultured Anaerolineae bacterium
CTAGAAACTGGACACGCAGGCCGAGTGGCAGGCCGAATGGCAGGCTGAATGTACGCACGCCGAGTGACAGGCCGAGTGGCAGGCCGAGTGCACGCACGCCGAATGGCAGGCGTCGTGGACGCAGGCCGAATGGCACGCCGAATGGCACGCCGAGTGGCAGGCGTCGTAGCCGGCATCCTCGCGACCAAACCAGCGGTCCAGCATGTCGGTCGCCGAGGTGGCCAGGCCTTCGGCCTTGGAGGAGATATCGGTGGCGACGCTCTCCATCATTGTGGAAATTTGGTCGGCCGCGGCGACCATGGGTGACTCTCGTACCGCATCGGCCAAGCTAGGCCCGGCAGAGACCGTCGCCGGCCGGGTGCGGTGGTAGTCACGGTACCCGTTGGAGAGGATGATCCAGGGGACGTAGGTGGGTCGGTGAACTGGTGGCATCCGCTGGTAGTCTTCCCACGCTTCCTCGGCCCGCCGGTGATAGGTCGTGCGGGTGGCTTGGTAGTCAGCGTTCCACATCTTGGTTTGTAACCGGCTAGAGATCGTCGCCAATACCTTGTCCACCGTGGCCTGGGGCAGGGTACCGTCCGGAGCAACTCCGTCCACCAGTGTCTGCTCATAGTCCTCCAGCGACTGGTCGGTGGGCAGCACCTCCATTTGCAGCGGCTTGTAGTTGAGGACGTGGATAACGCCCTTTTGCTCTAGCCCCATGAGCACCAGTGTGAGGGCTTTGGTGCTGTTGCCGATGTACAGCGCCGCTTCGATGGCATCCAGATCGGGCACCAGACCCGGCTGCTCAAAGGTTTCCACCTCGATCTCGGGTGCCTCGTAGCCCTCCGGTGCGGCCTTGGGCGCAGCTCGCTTGAAGGCGATGCCGACGACGAGCAGCGCCAGGCCCAGGCCGAGCCCCACGAAAAGGATCAGCCAACCCCAGGGAAAACCTGCTGGCTCTGGCTCGGTGGTGGGCGTGAAAGCGTCGGTCAGTTCCGGCTCCGTGACTGGCTGCGGGATGTCCAGGTACTCTTCTGGGACAAAGACCTGGGTGAGAAAGTGGTATTCGGAAGGGACGTTCTGCTTAGAGATGTACAGAGAGAGCCAGACCTTGCCGGTCGTCTCATCTGGCGTGGGATAGTAGACCCAGCGGTCGAAAGCTTTGATCGTGGCCTCGTTGACGATAACGCGCGATTGGTCTACGAGTTCGTCTGTGACTTGCTCGGCTTCCTTCACGTCGGCGGGCAGTTCGTAGGGCAGGATGTAGCGGACGACTTGCTCTTTGATGGGCAGGTTCCACTGCACCGGCGACCAGGCCAGCACGCGGTAGTTGACGCCATCCACCACGGTCTGGTCCAGTCTGCTGGGCACAGTGTAATGGATGTGGACGGTGTAATCTTGACCGGGTTTCGTGTCGAAGCCAAAGGGGATGGTGTAAAAGCCGCTGCCCTTGCTGGAGAGGCGCAGGTCGGTCTTTGACCCATCGTGCTCAATATGGGTGTCCAGGAGCTTGTGGTCGGCGTCCAACGGGCCAAGGGTGTTGATGCGGTCGCGTGAGTCCAGTTCGTGGAAGGTGAGGCGGTATTTGACGTCGAGGCTGCCGTCTTGCTTTACCGTCACCTGTGAATCCACCAGCGTCAACTCTGGCGGGCCAGCAGCAAAGGCTGTCGTCGTCAGTGGCAGGTAGGCCAGCAGCAGAGCCAACGTCGTTACCAGCAGAAGCAATCTCCGGCGATCCTTCAATCGTTTCATAGGCTACCGCCTTTCAGGAACATGCTCGTTTCACGGCCACATGACTTGCAGGAACTGTTGTCTATCACTGGCCGTATTGTACTCCAAAAGTCGATCAGAGGCAAGTCCTTACACTCATCAGGCGCAGGGGTTGGCTAGGGTTGTTGGCGACGGACAATAAGGGTGATGACCAGCAGACTCAAGGCCAGGGCCGCCAGCCCGATTTCGGCCACCCTAATGGCGGTTGGCCAGGGGGAGATGTCACGCTCACTGGGAGGGCCGGCGTCAAGTACTTCTGGCTTGGCACGTGGCGGGCTGGTCGGTGTGGGGGGCAACAGGGTAGGCGATGGTGGCGTCATGGTTGGAATTGGCGCAGGAGTAGAGATCTCGTCTGCACCGTAGACATCTTTGACGGCAGTGGTCTCCGTCGGCGGTAGATCCGCGACATTTACAGTCTGGGTAGGTGCTGCTTCGGGCACGGCCAGGGACTGTACGCTCTCTCGCTCTATCTCTGTGGCAGGTGGAATGGCGGTAGGTGATGCTTGACGCATGGCAGGGCTCGGCGTGGCAGCGGGTACTATGACCTTCTCTACCTCCTTTTCCACTCCCGCCAGGGGTGTATCCTCAACGGTGATCGCCTCCTCGAGAGCTTTTTTTTCTACGACCTTTGTCACCTCGGCGACGATCTCTTGCTCGACCACGTAGGCCTGCTTGGGCGGGGCTATGACAGGCTGCCTTTTGCCGAAGCCGAGGTGCGCTATCAGATCACCTGCCACCACCAGGGCAAAGGCTACTGTCACCAGCGCCGCCGCTCCTCTCAGGTAGCCGTAGGCTAGCTTGGAGCCTGGCCCGAACCTGCGGCGGGACGCTGCAGCCGCCGGGACTTCCAGATCGGCCCGGCGGACGACGAAGGAGCGAGGGGTACGCGGCATCGGCGCTTTGACTAGCAGTGCCTTTGTGTACTGCAGGGTGCGCAGTTTTTCGGCGCAGGCATTGCAGTGGGACAGGTGTGCCTCCACCCGTTGTCGGTCCTTCGCTGTCAGTTCGCCATCGAGGTAGGCCGACAACATGGCTGTAATCTGCTCGTGTTCCGATTTGGTTCGTCGCCGCAACAAGTCTAGCATAATAGTCACTTCTTTAGCATGTTACGTGCTGCGTGTGGCGTGACGCAATATGCATCACGTTTCACGCATCAGGTGTCGTCTCTTAGACGGTATTGGGCCGGTAAAAGTTCCTGTTGAGCCAGTAGATAGTCACGCAGCTTGGCTCGCGCCCGGTTGATGCGAGATTTGACGGTGCCCAGGGATACCCGGGTGACCTCGGCGATTTCCCGATAGCTCATGCCAGACACGTCGCACAGTGTCAGGGCCACGCGCTGGTCTGGTGGCAAGGTGTTGATGCCGGCATGGATGACCTGGCTGAGTTCCTGTCGCTCGGCGTAGGCCTCAGGCGACTCGGCCTGGTCAATGAACGAGGGCCCTGGGGCAGGATCGGACACGAGCAATGCTTCCAGCGAGGCGGTGGGCCGGCGCTTCTTGACACGGAGTTGATCGTAGCAGGTGTTGGTGACAATGCGCGAGATCCAGGCTTTGAAGGAGCCTCCCCGGTACTTACCGATGGCGCGATAAGCGCGCAGAAAGGCATCCTGAGTAGCATCAGCCGCTGCGTCTGCGTCGCTCACGATGCGGTAGGCGACATAGTAGGCCAGCCTCTGGTAGTGAATTACCAATTGGTTGAAGGCGTCGAGATCGCCCCGCTGGGCGGCGGCGATGAGCGCCTGCTCGTCTGTGTGTTGTGGCATGCCTTCTAGCTCCGCGAGGGCAGATGGGCCAGGAGATCGAATGACCGACGACTTGACTAAACCTCGGTTCTGGTCTATACTATTTGCCGCGCCGGAGTGGCGGAACTGGCAGACGCGCGCGACTCAAACTCGCGTGAGGGTAACCTCTTGTGGGTTCGATTCCCACCTCCGGCATTGATGTGGCAAATCGGACAGAATGAACTGCCTGCTTATTATACCAGTTTTTTTTTAGAAGGGCTAGACCACATCGGCCCCATTCAGGGTGGTGGCTGTGGTCACTGCGGGGCTGGCCTCCAACCGAGGAGGGGTGGCCCCCTTGTTTTGAGTTGTGGAGGGTAATGGCGGCCATGCGACGAGCCGGGGTCGTGTTACTTCTGACCTTGCTGGGTCTGGGACTGGGTGCAGGTCTGGGTCTGGCTGTGGGTTGGCTCTGGTGGCCGGTAGAGTACACTGACACCGAAATCACCGATCTGAAAGAAGCGCATCGGGCGGACTATGTGTTGATGGTAAGCGGTGCTTATGTCCTGACCGGTGACCTGGACGCAGCGCGTGAGCGTCTGAGCCTCCTGGGAGTGCCCGACGTGGCTGTGCTGGTTCGATCCCGCGCCGAAGCTGCCCTCGCCGCTGGCGCTAGCGGGGCCGAAATCGGCCGTCTGGCCCGATTGGCGGCCGCGTTGGGGGCCTCAAGCCCAACGCTGGTGCCCTATCTGACGCCAGTCCCTGGCGCGCCGTAAGGGGAGTCCACGACCATGATGTTTGGCCGGTGGCTTTCCTGGATCGGGCTGACTTTGGGGCTGGTGGTGGGTCTAGCCTTTGGCCTCGTCTACTCGTGGGTCATTGATCCGGTGGAATTCTATAATACTGATCCCGCCGATTTGCGCACTGATTTAAGAGAAGACCATCTCGTACTCATTGGCATCTCGTATGATCTGACTGGCGACCTGGCGCGCGCCCGGGACCGGCTGGAGGTGCTGGGCGAGGCAGGTAGGCCCGGAGCGGTGGCTGCCCTGGCCGACCGGTTGTACCGGGTCGGTAGCAATGCAGAAGCGGTGCGGGCGCTGGCCCTGCTGGCTCACGCTCTGGGCGCTCCGAGTGAAGCCGTCATCGCTCACCTCCCCACCAGCACACCGACGGTGTCGCCCTCGCCCACTCTTACCGGGACGCCGTTGCCTACCACGCCACCCACCGCCACGCCCACCGCCACGCCCACCGCCACGCTGACTCGCGAGGCCACGCCAACGCCCGATGTGCGCCCACCTTACCGCGTGGTCGAAAGTCGCCAGGTGTGTGACGATCCGGACGTGGTGGGCACCATGCAAATCTATGTGCAGGACGTTGAGAGCCAGGGCTTGCCCAACGTGGAAGTGCAGGTGAGCTGGGAGAGTGGGTGGGATCGTTTCTTCACCGGCCTGAAACCAGAGATCGATCTCGGTTATGCTGATTTCCAGATGTCTCCCGGTCAGGTCTACGATGTGGTCGTCTGGGGAACGCAAATAGGGGATATTTCTGCCAAAGGTTGTCCGTCGGGATCAGCGGGCTGGCGGCTGGTCTTTCGACGACGGGAGTGATTCGGGAATAAAGGAGGGAGATCATGAGGATTGGTGTTTTGACCGGTGGCGGTGATGTGCCTGGTCTCAATGCGGCCATCCGTGCCGTGACGCGGCGAGCGTTTCAGTATGGCTGGGAGGTGCGGGCCATCAGGAATGGCTGGGCGGGTCTCGTCAAGGGGAACATTGTCCCCCTCACGTCCAGGCAGGTCTCTGGCATCTTGCACGTTGGTGGGACTATCCTGGGGGCATCGCGCACCAACCCGTTTAAGGACAAGGCCCTGGTTCGAAGTTGTCTGGACAATATCAAAGCTTTTGGACTCGACGGCGTGGTGGCTATCGGCGGCGAGGACACGTTGGGCGTGGGCGCCAAGCTGTCCGAGATGGGCGCGCCGGTGGTGGGCGTGCCCAAGACAATAGACAACGACGTGCCTGGCACCGATTATACCATCGGCTTTGACACGGCTGTCGGGACGGTGGCCGACTCCCTGGATCGGTTGCACACCACAGCTTCTGCCCACCATCGGGCCATCGTCGTCGAGGTGATGGGGCGGCACGCTGGCTGGATCGCCGTTATCGGCGGCATGGCCGGCGGCGCGGACTATATTTTTACCCCCGAGGTCGAATCTAGCATCGAACAAGTTTGCCAGCACGTCCAGGATCGCTGGAGGCGAGGCAAACAGTTCAGTATCATTGTCGTCTCGGAAGGCGCTCAGATCAAGGAAATTACTCACACTGAGGAAGAACTGGGCGGAAAGGATGAGTTCGGCCACGTGCGGCTGGACCGGCGGGGGCTGGGAGAGACGGTGGCCAAAGAGATCGAAAAGCGCACCGGCTTTGAGACGCGCAGCGTCCTTCTGGGGCACCTCCAGCGGGGTGGCTCGCCCACGGTCTTTGACCGGGTGCTGGCCACGCGGCTGGGCGCTTTCGCAGTGGAGCTCATCAAAGAGGGCAAGTTTGGCCAGATGACCGCCCTCCGTGGCAACGAGGTCGAGGCTGTTCCGCTGTCACTCGTTCTGACGGATATCAAAACCGTAGACCCCAAGCTGCACGAACTGGCGCAGACGTTCTTTTAGCTCTACTCGAGAGTAAATCAGAAACCCGGTTTTTGGTGCTCCATGAGCCAAGAGTTACTGGCTGCAAGGTGTTTTTCAGGGGCCGACAGGGTTCTCTGGCAAGAAAAACCGGGTTTCTTGGCCCCCTGATGAGCGATCAAGTTGTTTTCAGACCAGAAAGGGCAAGGATGCCTGTTATGAAAAGAATCGGCGTGTTGACCAGCGGTGGGGATGGCCCCGGTCTCAATCCCTGCATCCGGGCGGCCACCCGGATGGCTCTCAGTCTAGGCATGGCAGTATGCGGCGTCAAGCGCGGGTTTGCCGGCCTCATGGACGGCGAGATGGTTGATCTGGACGCTCGCGCTGTGGGGGGCATCCTGGGCAAGGGTGGTACCTTCCTGGGCACGGCACGGGCGATGGAGTTCAAGACGCTCAGGGGGCAGCGCGAGGCGCTGCGCAACTTGAACCAGGCGGGCGTCGAGGGGTTGGTGGTCGTCGGCGGCAACGGTTCGCTCAGCGGGGCGTTGGCGTTGCACAAGCTCGACTTCCCCGTGGTCGGTGTGCCGGCCACCATAGACAATGATGTGGGCGGAACTGACATCGCCATCGGCGTAGACACGGCGCTGAATACCATCCTGGACGCCGTAGACAAGATCAAGGACACGGCCTCTTCTCACCAGCGGGCCTTCCTCATTGAGATCATGGGGCGAGATTGTGGCTATCTGGCCCTGAACAGCGGTATAGCTGGCGGTGCCGAGGCGGTGCTCATCCCAGAGGTGGAAACGCCGCTGGAAGACCTGGCCCAGACGATGGTAGACGCCTATATCCGGGGCAAGAGCCACTGCATTGTCATCGTGGCCGAGGGATACAAGCCCGGCACGTTGGCCATTGTGCAGTACCTCAGCGAACGAGAAGATGAATTGGGCTTTGATGTGCGGGTCACGGTGCTGGGGCACGTGCAGCGCGGTGGCCGCCCCTCGGCCTTTGACCGGTTGCTGTCCACCCGGCTGGGCAGCGCTGCAGCCCAGGCATTGCACGATGGGCAGCCGGGAAACGTCGTTGGCCTGGTGGGCAATCAGATCACCCTTACACCGCTGGAAGAGGCCATCACCAATCCACCAAAGATAGACATGGCTCTCTGCAAGCTGGCCGAGATCATGGAGCGTTGATGCGCCGGGTCAAAGAGTCGTATTTATCTTTGGCGTGGGCAAGCTGCCGCAGTTGAGGAGAGGGTTGGGGCAGAGCATCCAAAGTTTTCTTCTCGTCACGATTTTCTGGAGCTGATGGCCCGGGCTACCTTGATGGCGATGCCGCCGCCGGGCACCAGCAGGTCCACTGCGTCCACACCCACGTCAAAGAGCACTTCCGGCGTGAGCACGGCTCCGAGTTTTTTGCGCAGCGTCTTGCCCCCGCTGCGCATTTCGCCTGTTAGCCCATCAAACTCGACTACAGCGCGGCGATCTTTGGGCTGCCAGTGATACTCGAAAGCGTAGACCGGCTTGAGGTAGAGGTCAATTGTGTTGACCTCTACCAGGTCTTCGTGAATGACGTCGGCTTGAATGGCCTTGAGCATGTCGGTCAATACCTGGCGGACGATGAACGAAGCCCGCGTCTCCGGTGGTACGACAATGGTGTCTTGAGGCTCAAACGAGGCGATGTCAGTGATCTCTTCCCGGCTAAAGTCCAGATAGTGTTTCCAGTCCTGCTCTTCGCCGGTCACGGCATCCACAAAGACTTCTTTTTTCTCCCCTTCCTCGCAATGCTCGGTGCCGGAGAGAATGAAATGGGGTTCCTCACCCAGGACGTGTTCGTGGTCGCGTATGGTCACCCGCTTGACCTCACGGCCTGAGACTGGCACGGTGAACTGGCGGTGACGGTCGTAAACGTAGCTGGTGCGGCAGACCACGTGCCAGAAGGGTTCGTAGCGTTTCTCACTGTAGACGATTTGCACGTCCTCGCCCTTGGGCCGGAACACCAACCTGGAAAGGCCACCAAAGACAGAGGTCTTGCGGTCCCAGGCTTTCTCCTTGGCCTGCTCCGATGAGACTGTTTCGCGTAGCAGATAGGCTCTTTCATCGGCAATAGCGAATTCCATTCGATCACCTCCTGGGTAGCTATTGTGAGATGGGCAGCCCGATAGCCTGGCGCACATCCGTCATCGTCTCTTCAGCGATGCTTCGCGCGCGGCGCGCGCCGTCGGCCAACACGTCCCACACGTAATTAGGGTCTTGAGCGAACTCGGCGCGTCGCTCCCGGAAGGGCTCAAAATAGGACGACAGGTTCCTGGCGAGGATCTTTTTGCAATCCACGCAGCCGATGGCTGCGCTGCGGCAGTCTACCTCAATTTGAGCCACCTCGTTCGGCGAGAAATAGCCGTGCAGCGTAAAGACGTTGCACACCTCGGGGCGGCCGGGGTCGGAACGGTACCGGCGCTGCGGGTCGGTAACCATCCTGCGTACTCGCTGCCAGGTCTCCTCCGGCGTGGCGGCCAGCTCAATGTGATTGTTCAGCGACTTGCTCATCTTGGCTTCGCCGTCAATGCCCAGCACTTTGGGAAACTCGGTGTGCTTGGCTTTCGGCTCAATGAGCACCGGGCCAAAGTGATTGTTGAAGCGGCGCACGACCTCGCGGGAGAATTCCAGGTGCGATGCCTGGTCTATGCCTACCGGCACCGTGTCCGCCTTGTAGAGAAGAATGTCCGCCGCCATGAGCACCGGATAGCCCACCAGCCCATAGTTGACGTTATCCGGCTGCTGGCGCACTTTTTCTTTGAACGTCGGCAGCCGCAGCAGCGCGCCCAACGAGGACACCATGGACAGAATCACGTGCAATTCTGTCACCTGGGGGACGTTGGACTGGACAAAGATTATGCTCTTTTGTGGATCCATGCCGGCGGACAGCCAGTCCAGAACCATCTCGCCCGTCCACTCGACGAGGTGTTCCGTGTCCTTTAGCGTGGTGAGGGCGTGGAGGTCCACCACGCAATAGACGCAGTCATAACCTGCCTGCAAGGCGACATAGTTTTGGATCGCGCCCAGGAAATTGCCCAGATGCTGCCGGCCCGTGGGCCGCGCGCCGCTAAAGACCCGGTCTTTGCTCATAGAATCAATTCTCCTCCAAGCCTCTATTTGCTTGTTGTATAGGAAAGCATGTCCCCGCTCCCGGCGGTCGGGTCGCAGGCTGTTCGACTGAGCCTTCGTCCCGAACTCAGGCCGAGAGGCGCTCACGACGAAACCCTCCTGGAGAGGGTTGATTTCTTGCCTGTATTGTACTCCAAAAACTGACCGCCTGCAAGTGGGGGTAGGGTCATTAAAAGGCAGTTTCGGGGTCTTGCGAAAGGCTGGATTGAGAATCTTCCTGCACATGTCGCAGTTCCGATGAAAAGAGCGCCGGTACACTCGTCAAATGTCAAATACTCGAGCACTGTCGTAGCCTTGTCGGCCCTGGGCGCGGCAGAGATTGCTCTCGGATGTAGTGGGAAAGCGCAGGTACGTTTCAGTGGCTGTGGCCACGTCGGAGTAATAGCCCCGGTAGGCAGGGGGCAGCAAGGCTGCTATCTGGTACATGATCTCGTCCGCCATCTGCTGGCGCACCTCACGTGTAACTTTGACTCCCCCAGCGTTCAAATAGAACGGCTGGCCCACAATGATGTGAAAATCCGTTCGCCGCAGACGAGTCAGGTTACGTTTAAAACTTTCTCCTCCATAGTAAACCACGGGCAACAAGGGCGCGCCGTTGTGCAACGCCAGTAGCACCACGCCGGGATGACCGCGTTGTAGACGTCCGTGGCCACTGCGAGTGCCCTCTGGGGCTACGGCCAGGATATGGCCCGCTTCCAATGCCGCTAGCCCCTGGCGAAAAGCGACCACGTCGGCTTCACCCCGTCGTAACGGAATGAGCCCCCACAGGTTGAATAGAAAACCCAGAGCAGGATTGTCCCAGGCATCCGCTTTTGCAAAGCCGGTCACAGGGCGTGGTTGTGCGTGTGTGAAGAGAAGAGGGACTTCTAAAAAGTTGATGTGGTTGGCCACCACGATGAGTGGTCCCCGCGCTGGCACTCGCGCCAACTGAGCATCGTCAACTCGGCAGAGGAGACGAATCAAGCCCTTGATGGCCGAGTTCACTACCCCACCAGGGAACGTCATTCGGCTTCCTCCTGCGGTTCACAGATGAGTTCGACCTGGCGCGGAAGCGACTCTACGACCAATTGGCGACCCTCGGTGCAGAGCGTCTCCCCGTCGGCATGGGCAGGCAGAACACCCTCGAGAGCAGTCACGACAACGCGTTGCGCTCGCCCGGTCTTGATAGATGACTGGGTGGCTTGTGTGCCGTTCATAAAGCGGGGGATGAGGGTGAATATGCGGGCGCGGCTCACCTGGTCAGCGATGCACAGATCAAACAGGCCGTCGTCGAGTTTGGCCTGTGGCGCCATCATGAAACCTCCGCCCAGTCTTCGTCCATTCATGATCGAGACCATTAACGATGGCTGTGTGATCGTCTGCCCATCGTATTCGATGCGCACCAGCGGAGCCTGGAAATAGAGAAAGATGGTTTTGAGAGCAGCGACGATGTAAGAAACAAAGCCGTGCAGCCTCGTCATCTTTAATGCTTCAAAACCGACGACGGCGTCAAAGCCGATGCCAACACCGTTGCCAAAATAGCGGCCCTGGGGATACAGACCGCCCACCACCCGTCCGACGTCAATCGTGCGCCGGTGACCCTGCGCCAGCACACGGCAGCCGGCTGCCAGGTCCCGTGGCACACCCACGCCAAAGGCAAAATCGTTGCCCCGGCCGACACTCAGCACGCCCATGGCGACATCGCCTTCTGCGCCAGCTTGCTTGGCCAGCATCAGGCCATTCAACACTTCGTTGGCCGTGCCGTCGCCGCCCGCCGCGACCGCGACGTCATACCCGCTCAGGGCAGCCTGCTCTGCCAGTTCGGCAGCGTGCCACGGGCGCTCGGTGCGCACGACATCAAAATCCAAGCCGTGGCTTTGCAACATTTGCTTGATGGGGGAAACAGCGCGATCCCCAGCCCCCCTGCCGGACGTTGGGTTGACAATGATTCTATACCTGTTCATTTCTCGTTGCAACGTCATCCTCCTTCTCCTTGTCGTGCCGCAGACCGGCCGGCAACCCAACCGGTAGAAAAGGCAGCTTGCAGGTTATAGCCACCGGTGTCGGCGTCTACGTCCAGTACCTCGCCAGCGAAATAGAGACCCTCCACCAGGCGCGAAGCCATCGTGCGCGGGTCAACCTCTCGCGTATCCACCCCACCGGCGGTGATGATCGCCTCCGAAAAAGGGCGGTAGCCGGTCACCTCCAGGCGGAAATCCTTCAGCCACGTCCGCAGTCGCTTGCGCTCCTGAGCCGTGATCTGATGCCCTGCCTTGTCCGGGGAGATACCTGTCAGGTCTATGCAGACCGGGATCAGTTTTCTGGGCAGCAACCCTTTGAGCAACGTGCGAAACTGCTGCTTGCCATGTGCATCCAGGTCACGCAAAAGGCGCGCGTCCAGCTTGTGTTCGTCGAGGGCTGGTTTGAGATCGACGGAAAGAATCGCGCTCTGGCCCAGGTGCAGCGCATCCACGACTTGCCTGCTCAGGGAGAGGACGATCGGCCCGGAAAGGCCAAAGTGGGTAAAAAGCATTTCGCCAAACGTCTCGGCTCGCTTTTTCCCATTGACCCACAGCCGGAGGGTCACATTGCGCAGGCTCAGGCCTTGCAGCCGGAGGGCAACGTTGCCGGCTGTTTCCAGGGGCACCAGCGCCGGTCGAATCGGCACGACGGCATGTCTCACCGATTCGGCCAGCCGGTACCCATCTCCCGTTGACCCGGTGCCAGGATAAGACGCCCCGCCGGTCGCAACGATCACGGCATCCGCGGGATAAACCTGCCCCGGCGAGCGGGATACCTGCACTCCGACCACCCGTCCTCCCTCGACCAGCAATCGCTCCACCGGAGATCGGGTCCGCAGGGTCACGCCGCGTACACCAACCCAGCGCATAAGCGCATCCACCACGTCCTGGGCCTGGTCGCTGGCTGGAAAGACCCGTCCCCCCCGCTCGGTCACGGTATGTACCCCCAGCGCTTTAAAAAAAGCCATCAGTTCAGTGCAAAAAAACCAGGAGAAAGCCTGGCGTAGGAAGCGCCCATTGGATCCGAAATGCGCGATGAACTCGGGCAACGGCGCGACGTTGGTCAGGTTGCAGCGTCCCTTGCCGGTGATGCGCAGCTTGCGTCCCGGGCGATTCATCTTTTCGAGAAGCAGTACTTTGGCCCCTAGTTCGGCAGCCTGGCCGGCGGCCATCAAGCCAGCTGCGCCTCCTCCGACCACAATCACCTGATGCCCTGCCATAACCCCCTCATTGTGTGGCCTATTGCGGCCTGAGAGTCAGCACCGCCTCGGCGTTTGCTTCCACTGCCTCCCGGCTAAAGAGCATGGGGTGATATTCCACGTTCTGCCAGGGCGAGATAAAGTCCTCCCGGTGTGGATGGAAAAGTTGGCCACTTTGCCCGGTGGTGTGGACGGTCACCGAATTGCCCAAGTCGCTCAGATCGGCGATGAATCGCTGCGATACGCCGCTCCTAACCGCAAAGGGCTCGTCAAAGCTGGATGAGGCTGCGTCCACCGTCAAGTTGTCGCCCCGGGCGGGAATGGTCTTGCTGTTGAAGAGGTTCTCCAGTAGGCCAATGCCGCTCTGGCCAAGGGGCTGGTGGACAAAAGTCATGGTATGCAGCCGGCCCCATTCCCACTTTTTGGGGGCGTCCCCATAGCGTTCGCTCAACCAGGCGGCAGCGTCGGCCAGGCTGCGGCGCACGATCTCGTCGCGCGTTTCGACCTGGGGCGTGGTGACGTCGTCGAACCAGGGGTTGTCGGCCTGGGCCATCATTTCGACCATCATGGGCATGTGGATGTAGTGGTTGCTCAGGTAGTCGTCCGCCAGGTCGTCGCCCAACTCATCACGCAGGGTGTTTTGCACCAAAAACCAGTACCAGACCTGGTAGACCGACGCACCGGGCCGGTCGGCCTCGTTGTACAGGTCCCACGCCTCTACCTGGGCCAGCGCACGCGCCTGCAGGTCGTTTTCCGGTTCGACGGCCAGCAGGTAGGGCCGCAGCGCTTCGGCCGGCAGTGAGTAGGTTTGCGCGTGGATGTCCCGGATGTCCTCTATGGTGATGCTTGCGTCGGCGGCCAGCAGGTCGGTGATGCGTTGGGCGCGATAGGGAGCGGCCCACTCGTAGGCCAGGTGATAGGGATAGTCGTCAGGGACAACCTTGTTGTTGGCCGTGGCGATAAAACCGGTAGAAGGATTGAACACGCTGGGCAGTTCGTCGAAGGGAATGAAGCCTTGCCACTCGTACTCGCCCGTCCAGCCGGGCACCGGCACCAAGCCCTGGTGCCCCGGCGCGCGGATGGGGATCTTGCCCGGCGACTGGTAGCCGATGTTGCCGTCCACGTCGGCGTAGACAAAGTTCTGGCTGGGCACGTCCCAGTAACTGAGCGCCTGGCGGAATTCGTCCCAATTGGCCGCCAGGTTGATGA
>CAYVPU010000003.1:38612-44189 GCA_964453885.1 uncultured Anaerolineae bacterium
TAAAAGTCCTGCACATCGGGGTCCAGGTTGGTCACACCCCAGGCGATGCGGTTGTTGTGACCGACGATGATCATCGGCACACCGGGGAAGGAATAGCCCACGCTGTCAAAGCGACCGCCGTGCAGGCCGTTCTCGTACCAGACGGCAGGCATGTCCAGGCCCAGGTGCATATCGTTGGCCAGCAGCGGCATGCCTGTGGCGGTACGGCTGCCGTGGACGACCCAGTTGTTGCTGCCCCAATCGAGGTGGGAGTCGCCCAGGATAGCGGTCAAAGCGTCGAGTCCGTCAAAGCGCGCGCCGCGCAGCCAGGCGTAGCTGCGCGCTTTGGGGGGGATGATGACGGGCGCGCCGTCGGCGTAGGGGGGCAAGAGCTGTTGAGCAGCCTCTTCGCCCAACTCGGCGATGATGCGGGCGCGCAGCAACTCGTAGCCGTAATTGCCGCCCAGGTTATAGCTCATCACCTTGCCCCAGGCCAGCGTGTCAATCGGCGTCCAGGGGGCGGGGTCCACGCCCAGGATGGTGAATTCCAGCGGCAGACGATTGCGGTGGGTTTCGACGTAGGCGTTCACCCCTTCGGCGTAGGCTTCCATGACGGCGCGCATGTCGTCGTCCACCAGTGCCCAGTCTTTCTCGGCCGCCCGGCGCAGGCCCAGGGTGCGCAAAAAGAGATCGGTGTCCAGGGTGGCCTCGCCTAGAACGGCGCTGAGGGTCCCGCTGCCGATGCGCCGGCTGAACTCCATCTGCCACAGCCGGTCCTGGGCGTGGACGTAGCCCTGAGCGAAGAACAGATCGCGCTCGTTTTCAGCATAGATGTGGGGC
Source organism: uncultured Anaerolineae bacterium (assembly GCA_964453885.1). Classification (GTDB taxonomy): domain Bacteria; phylum Chloroflexota; class Anaerolineae; order CAYNKW01; family CAYNKW01; genus CAYNKW01. Next base: position 39,432 of record CAYVPU010000003.1, read on the forward strand.
ACGCCCCACTCGTCCCGGATCACCTCCACTGGCGCTGACAGGCCAGCGACGGAGACCGTCCCACTGACCCGGGACCAGGGGCGTCGCACGAACCAGGTCCCCACCCCCGCCAGGACTATGGCCATGACGACCAGTACAAGGCCAATGATGATAAGTACTTTGCGGATGCGTTTCATGTCTCTTCTCCTCTCTTTTTTCCTTTCTCTTCCAGTGCCGAATAGAGAAAGATAACCCTTCGCCCCCCAATGCCAGAGCCAGGGCTTCCTGCGAATCGATCATGCGAACCCAGCTTGTCTCGGGCAGGAGTCCTGGCTCACCTTCACTAACTCTGCACCCGAACTTGACAATCTGCCCAGAGGAACATCCCGATGAGCCGTCTCCAATGCCGGTACTATCACTGTTTTGAGGAACCTTGGACTTGCCCTTGACCATAACTTGTGCGGTGCTTTCCCACGATCGGGAGGCCTCTTCATAAGATGAACGTTCTGTGGCATAACGATAACACTCCATCCCAAAGTAATGCGCCTGCTCGACAAGCCTCATCCCCAGCTTCTCGAGCACTCGTTGCGATGCTTTGTTGTCCGGATGCACGATGCCTACGATGCTCTCCAGCCCTGATTTCTCAAAGCCGTATTGCAAACTGGCTCGCGCTGCTTCTGTGGCTAACCCCTTCCCCCAATAGGCTTGGGCCAACAAATACGACACTTCTACCTCTTCCGTCTCCGGCAGATACTGCAACCCACACCAACCGATGAACTTGCTTTCTGTCCGTGGCTCAACCGCCCACCAGCCGTATCCGTGCTCTCCCCAATGTTTCAGTTGCCCAGAGACCATCTTTTCAACCTACTCCCGTGACGGGGGAGTGGTATTCGGAAAGTAACGCAGAATCTTTCTGTCACCAAGAACATGATGAAAGGGGTCAACATCTTTTTCTGTGAATGTTCGAAGAATGAGACGCGATGTCTTTACAGCAGGTATTCTCATTCGCTTGTCTTCCACCTCTCGTCGCAGATCGGCTACCTCACTTCAGTTCCTTGAGCGTAGTCTCAGGCTCGTGGTAACGCCGGTAGTAGTGGGTCAGCGTAGCATGAGTGAAGAACCGATTTACCCACCCTATCTTTAGCAGACAATGGAAGATCCGATAAACCAGGCCTAGAACGACTACAGCGTAGACCGATTCCAGCACCCAGCGTGGCGTCCCGCTCAAGAAAGCCAACGCGGGGACACGGGCTGTCAGCCAAACCAGGAGGGCTGTCGCGGGGATTGCGGCTGCCAGGAGGTATACACCCGCGCCCAATAGATGACTGGCCTCAACCGCCTGGGTGGGGCAATAAGCCATACAGCGCATACAGCTTTCACATCGAAACGTCCAATACGGACGGCGGCGACTCTCGCTGCCTTGCATCTTGATGGCATGGTTCGGACAATACTCGGCGCAGAGTCCGCAGCCGGTGCAGCGGTCGGAGGCAAAGAACAGCTTGGCCAGGAAGAATCGCCCTATCACCAGATAGCCAAGCGAGATTGGCAGGACTAGTAGACCAACCAGAAAAGCCATCCAACCAACCGGGTGCTGTTTGTCCGAGAGGATTGTACTCATGAAACCGGCAACCCTTGTCCTGGCTCGGGCCACAATCCCGGCCACTGTATCGGACGAGAGACCCGGATGTACCGCGATCCAATTGGAGGGCATGTCTATGCCCGTCGTACCACGGACACGATAGCCTTTCAGAGCAAGAATGAGGGCAATGAGAAGGGTAGCTGTCCCCTCGAACCCCGGCGTAAAGACCGGGCCGATCTTGAGCCCGGCGCGGGTGGCGACGACCACGGCGTGGGTGTTGCTGCGGCGCGGCAGGCGCAGGGCGAATCGGAGCATAGCCCAAGGCGCGGTGAAGCCGTGCGTTGGCATCACCAGTCCCAGGAGCGCCGCTTCGCCCCTGCCGATTTCCCCCACCGGCTGGGCCGACTCAATGGCACGCAGCATGACCACAGCTCCCGCATCGCGAGCGGCGTTGGACATCCAGGCCGCCACGCGGTAAGAGTTGCCAGTGCCGGTGTAAAAGTAGAGAGTTGCTTCTCGATAGTTCATAGTTCTATTCATTGCCAGGTAGCACGCAAAACGAGTTCTGAGAAATCCTTACCAGCAGCAGGTAAATTTTCTCCGTGCCGACAGCAAACGGGTACCAGGGGGTGATGACCACGTTAAGCCCCTCGGCGTACACGCTGGAGGTCAGTTGCGAGGTGGCCGTGATGAGTACCGTATCCTTCGTGTCCGTCTCCGTCGTATGGATACGCTCCGGGGAAGGCCCGTGGCAGACGGGGCCGATGCACACCAAGCACTCGAAAGCGCAGCCCCAGCACGGCGTGCCGCAAAAGTCAAAGTAGTAATTGAGTTCCACCTCGGGATGACCGAATGGGTCAGGCGGTTCAGGCCACGTGAAGCCCTGTTCGACCCGCAGCACCTCCCAATGGGCGCCCGAGCCGGGCGGGTACTTTGACTCTACTCTGCGGTGGATGTCAGATCGTCGTCGAATTCCGGAGGGACGTTATTATTGTACGCCATCGTGCCGGTAGGGTGGGTTCTGTAGTGGAATGTAGAAGCTCAGTTTACCACACTTTTGGGATAATTTAAATTCTGGGGACTCCCTAGAACGAGACGGAGGGCGGTCAGAGAGCAGAATATCGCTACAGATCGCCGGATGAAAAGGCCTCCGGCAGCAATTCCGACAGGCGAAATTCGTGGCTGTTTCCCTCCAGGTCAGCTACGATGACACGCAAGTCGGCGTTGAACTCGGCCAGGACCTGGCGACAGGCTCCGCACGGCGTGGCCCCTCCTGGGCTGACGACCGCGATGGCCTCGAAATCGTACTCACCTTCGGAAATGGCTTTTGCCACGGCAACCCGCTCGGCACAGACGGTGAGACCGTAAGAGGCGTTCTCCACGTTGCAGCCGGTGAACACCCGGCCGGAACCCGTCCACAGCGCCGCCCCGACACTAAAACCCGAATATGGCGCGTAAGCCTTTTGACGGGCCTGGTGTGCTGCGGCGATCAGTGCCTCCCCAAAGATCATGTCACCTCCTCCCTCGCCTTGTTGGCCCTGGAGCCAAACGAATCCTACTCCTCGGAAGGTTTCGCACATCCATCTTTCGTCTTCGGACGGGCTGGCACGCCATAGACAACACTATCAGACGGCACGTCGCGCGTCACGACCGAGCCAGCACCGGTCTTGCTTCCCTTGCCCACCTGCACCGGTGCGACAAGCATCGTGTCGCTGCCGATAAATGCGCCGTCTTTTATCACCGTCCGGTGTTTCCGCTGTCCATCATAGTTGCAAGTGACCGTACCTGCACCAATGTTGACGTCCTCGCCAACCGTCGCATCGCCAAGATAGCCAAAGTGTCCCATCTTGGTGCCAGGGCCGAGGTACGAGTTCTTCACCTCGCCAAAGTTGCCCATGTGGACACCACGCGCCAGATGTGCGCCTTGGCGCAAATGGGCAAACGGCCCAACATCCACATCGCCCTCGATGGTGGCTCCCTCGACGACGGAGAAGCGAATCAGGCAGCCATCGCCCACTGTCGTATCCTCAATCCACGTGTTGGGGCCGATGACGCAATCGCGTCCAATCGTCGTCGCGCCAGTCAGATGCGTGTTCGGCAGAACCGTCGTATCCTGGCCGATAGTGACACCTGCCTCAATGTAGGTCGTCTCAGGGTCAATCAACGTCACGCCGGCCAACATCCACCGTTCGTCAATGCGGTGGCGCATAATGGCCTCCGCCCGGGCCAGGTGGACGCGGGTGTTGATGCCTTGCACCTCTGTCGCGTCGTCAATCGTCAAAGCCTGCACGCGATGCCCCTCATTAGCGGCCATCTCCACCATGTCGGTGAGATAGTACTCGCCTTTGGGCCTAAGGCGAATTCGGGGCAGATGCTTCCATAGCCAGGTTGCCTCGAAACAGTACGCCCCCGTATTCAGTTCTCGGATGGTCAATTGCTCAGGAGTGGCCACTGCCTCCTCGATGATAGCCAGCACACGCTTGTCGCGCGCATCGCGCAAGATGCGGCCAAAACCCATCGAATCATCCGAGAGAACGGTCAACATTGTCACTGGAACATCGCCAGCCTGGTGCAGATCAACCAGTCGGCGCAGGGTCTCCACTCTCTGCAAAGGCATGTCCCCATAAAGAACCAACACAGTCTGGCTGCGACCTTCCAAGACGGGGCGGGCCTGCAACACAGCGTGTCCCGTGCCCAGCCTTTCGAGTTGCTCAACATAAGTGACCTCATCGCCAAGATACTCGCGCACCTTCTCAGCCCCGTGGCCCACAACCAACACAGGCCGTTTTACGCCTAGTGCTCGGGCCACCTCGACTGGGTAAGCGACCATTGGCCATCCAGCCAGCGGGTGCATCACCTTGATCAGTTGCGACTTGAATCGTTTTCCGTAACCAGCAGCCAGGATCACGGCCGCTAATACCTCTGGCGTGCGCTTGTTTGTCATCTAACGAAGCACTCCTCCCCAATACTGGCGTCAGGCAAAAAAGAAGCGACGTACCAGGCCATACGTACCACCTCCGGGATGGTACCCCAGATCATCGCTTTAGACTTGAATATTCCGTTGATCCAAAAGAACTATCGTCCAACAGCGTTCTAGAGAGAGCATCACAAACAAAACCAAAGGCTGGGGCGGAAGGATTCGAACCTCCGAATAGCGGCTCCAAAGGCCGCTGCCTTACCACTTGGCGACGCCCCAACGT
>CAYVPU010000004.1:0-31784 GCA_964453885.1 uncultured Anaerolineae bacterium
TTCTGCTTCCATTTCTTCGTGCGCCTATCACTCGCACAACTCCGCGGTCTTGGTAAACGCCACCTCAATGTCTTGGCTCCCCAGCGTGCCCGCTATCTCAATTCTCTTATCTACTTCAGGAACATAGTCGGAGAAGTTGCTACTCAATTCCTTCAGCAAGTACTCATCATTCTCTTCCTCAATCACATCCAGGCTCACGTGCTCCGATGGTGGAATCTCCACTCCACCGAGAACCAACATCTCGTTGCAGGTGTTATGCACCTCTAGCACGCCCCCGTTGCAGTTGTTCACCGTGACTACCAGGCACTCATTCTCCGGCTCCACCGTCAGATCCAATATCGCCGTTTTGCCAAAGCAACCCCCTAACAGCGGAAACCCTATGGTCTTTACACATCCTGGCGCTGGACTGTCTTTTATGACGATGCAGCCACTCATCAGGAGCACAAGCGATATCACCGAAACCACCACCGCTGCTTTTTCGAATTCCAATCGTCTCATCGTACTATCATTTCACCTCTCAAAGTAAGTCTTTGATCTCTTTTTGCGTCAACGTCATTTGCTCCTTACTCGAAGCACATTATTTGTTGTGCGGCGCCATCGCGGTAGGACTGTCAGTCACCCAACTGCCCCCGCACAGATCCCGGTGTGCGGCCCTTCGACGGAGTTTATCCCGAGCCCAGCCGAGGGGCTCAGGGCAGGTCTTTCCCGCACCGGGCTCTTCAGGCCTACTCGCTCCCGCATGAAGGCCCAGGCCCTTGAAGCGACCCGTCTTGGCTATTCCCCGCAGTGAGGTTTGCACTGTCAACTCCGACCCTCCTTGTCCGGCCAGTGTTCCCTTTGCAGGCTACGTGTTCCTGTCCCGATCATAACTTGGGCGGCACTGTTGCACTATTACAAAACCTCTGCGGTTTGTTGGAATCCGATCTCATGCAGCGGCGATAGCTACTGGTTGTAGCGATGTGATTGGAATGGTCTCCGCAATTGAAGGCGTGTAGGTTGATAGAAAAAGAATATCACTTACCGGGGGGCACTGCAGAATGTCAAGCACCATTTTCCGGAGTTCACCCGATAGCTCGGCCAGACCCATGAGGGGGAAACTACGCGGGCCAACTTCGGTCTTTTGCGCCAAGAGGGAGTAGTCCAAAAAGGTCAATCCTATTGCTCGACGCTCTTTCTTGTTGATGCGCAGCAAAATGTGATCATTCAATTCGATACCTGTCGCTTTCTCTCCAGGGGCAAATGAAACGTACAGCGTATCGCTCATCTCGTCATAGTTAAAGATTGGCTTTGTCATAATCATACCCTCACCCTATCTCTTTCTGATAGGCTGTGACAATGTAGTTGTTGGGAACAGGTTCACCACCTGGGCCTTCACCAAACCTAAATAGCACAATGGCGATAATATGCGTGTTGTCCTCTGCCAAACCGTCAAACGGCCTGGCGTAGCGGTGTTTCTGCGGATTCAGAGGGTCCTGCTTCCGCCTGCCTGACTGAATCGTCTCTTTCAGATGTTCCTCATAGGCTGACATTTCGGGATGGTTCATCGGTTCAGTGATGTGTTCCCACCGTTCGTGAGTCAGATAGATGTCGTTGCCATAATGGTCACGAACCACCCAACGTCTGCCAGCAGTCACAAGGTCCCCCCTTGCAATAACCTCCGTCACTCTCCGAGGAGTCTTTGTTGCTCCTCCATGTTAGCGCGTTGGCGAACTTGTTCGCGGACGGTAGCCTTGATCATCGTGCAAGTTGCAGTGAGACTTGTTGAGCCAATTGGCTGCGGAGAGCCTCATTTGCTTCGGTGATCTCTTGTATCCGCTGCCCGTACACCTCATCCATCGCCAGTTCGACGTCTTCCAATTCGGCCACCTGGTCGGCGATGTCCTGGTTCAGGCGAGCGGCGCGGCCGCTGTCCATGTCTTTGGCTCAGATGCTGTGCATCGGCAAATAGACCGTGCCCCAAGCAACAAGTTACATTCAACGCCCTCACGCTGGCTGATACTCTCCCAGCCAGTGAATGAGCGGAAATTCGGCGCGAATGGCATTGTACAAACGCTCGTCGGCAGTCCAGAAGGAGCAGCCCAGGTGTTCGGCCAAGGCCAAATAGTGCGTGTCGTAGGCAGCCGGCCGCTGAAAACGGGCTGCCAACTCGAAGGCTTGCAGCGAGAGGTCGGACGAGTCTCGATACTGGATGTCCAGGGCCATGGCTTTTTTCAATGCCTGGCGCGCATCTTCCAGGTCAAGGATTCCCTGTATCACTTTGCGGCGGAGCGCTGAGGCGACTTCGTAGCGCAACAAGCCGGGTGCCGCCAGTTGTACATCTGCCAACGTCCATTCACGCCACAGGGCCAACACCTTCGAACTGAACGCCTCCACCGTGACCAGGGCAATGACCAGATTGGCGTCAACGCAGACTTTTGATTTCGGCATCCCGTTCCTCTCGCATCTGGTGGATATCATCTACGGAACTGGGCATCTCGCCATATTTTTCCAACAGGTACGCCTGAAACTGTCCGATGCTTTCCAATAGCTCCAATTGCCGCCGACGGCTGATCTCCTCTTCCAATATCCCGGCTACAACCTGGGATCTCTGTCCGCTGGGGACGAGCCGCTTCACTTCTTCCCACAGATTGCGGGGAAAAACCAGGGTCACCCGTGTCGTATCCTCCATCAGCAGTCTCCCGTATGCATGATTTGTATGCCTATTCTGTATGTATTATACATGCAATAGACACACAGAGCAAGCCGGCCAACTACCGCTGCGCGTACACCTCATCCATCGCCAGTTCGACGTCTTCCAATTCGGCCACCTGGTCGGCGATTTCCTGGCTCAGGCGGGCGGCGCGGCCGCTGTCCACGTCCTTGGCCTCGATGTTGCGCATCTGCGAATAGACCGTGCCCAGGGACGTGAGCGTGGACTCGAGCTGGAACTCGGCCTTTTCCATCGTGTTCTCCAACCGTTGCAGGGCCCCCCATTGAGCCTCTTTCTGGGCGATAGTTTTTTTCATCTGCTCTCGCACGCCTGGGGCGTCCTCCAGCTTGAAGCGGGCGCGAAAGTTCTTGATAGCCAGCGGCACCGAGCGCATGTCCTGCTTGATAACCTTGTCCTGGTAATAGTTGTCCAGTCGTTGGGCCAGGCGGTAGATGTGATCCAGCCAGCGATCCACCTGGCGGGCGTCGTCCTCCAGGTGCGAACGGAGCACGCCGCTGCCGGCCTGATGAATCACCGCCTCGATCCCCTCGCGGTATTCCAGCCCCTTGGTGATGCGATCGCCTAAAGCGCGGTTCTTCAAGGCATCGGGGTTAAACTGCCCTTGCAGCATGGCCGCCACCGCCTTGCGGCCTTCCTCCGGGTCGGTGAGGGTGGAGAAAAAGATGAGCCCCTCGGCCACCAAACCGAAAACAATCCAATACCACCAACTCCACCATTCCAGGCCTTTTAGTGGATTGAGAGAGGCCAGCACAATGGTCATGCCGATGATGACGGCGCTCTCGAAGCGAAAAAAAGCGTGGCCCACCATGGCCCAGAAGGCCCGTTTGCGGAGTTCGTCACCGACGAGAGGTTTCCTGGCCATTCACATCCCCTAAAAGCAAATCGCGAGGATCTCAAGACTTTGGAAGTCTTTACAGGACTCCCTCCAAGCCAAAAGACACCCAAAGCGAGGCCCGTCTGTAGGAGGAGGTGCACCATAGATTTCCAAAGTCTGGATCCCTAAAAGTACGTCGAGAGGATCTTGTACAGTTCCCGGATGGTCTCCAGGTCGCCTTCGCGCAACTGGCCTCCGGTGGCCTCAGCGATGCGCTGCAGCGTGGCCCGGTCGGCGTCTTTGCCGTAGGCAATACAAAAGACGACCACCGGCACGTCTTCCTGCGACTCTAGCTTGCGGAGCAATTTCTCCAGGCTGATGGAAGAGTGGTTCTCCAGCCCGTCGGTCATGACGACGATGGCGTTGATGCGCTCCGCGTCGGCCCGCCTTTGCAGCGATTCGTAGGCCAGATCAACAGCGTCGAGCAGTGCCGTATCGCCACTCACGACCAGGGCCTCGACGGTATTCAAGAGTCGAGTCCGGTTGTCCTTCAATTCATCCAGGGGCACCGTCTCTTGCACCCGGCTGCTGAACTCGATGAGACCCACCCGCTCCAGGTCTCCCTCCATCTGCTCCACAAAAGCCCGCAGCGCCTCTTGAGCACCCTGGATTTTCTCGCCTCTCATGCTGCCAGAGACGTCCACCACCAGGTAGACGTTGGTATGGCGCTTGGTGTACCACCAGACATTGCGCACCACATCCACCACGGCGGCATTAGGCAATTGCAGGCTGGTCTGCGGTTGCGCCGGATCTACACCGTTGGCCGACGTCAGCGGTGAGGCGGGGTCAGTCAGCGAGATGTTGAGATCGGCGGGACGGTAGCCGGCAGCCAGGACTTGTGCCTGGGCGTCGCCGGAGCGCAGAAAGTCGCGGAACCGGGAAAAGACCAGGCGTTGATTGGTCGTCAGATCGGGCGTTTCCAGCAGCGCCAGGGGGTGGTCTTCCCAGAGTGAGCCCTCCTTGGGATAGATGGCCACGACCCGGTCGCGCTGATTCTGATTGAGATAAACGACCAACTGCTCCTGGCAGACAAAGGCATCCAGGTAAGCGCGGCCCTCTTTCAGTACGCGCTGCACCACAGCCCACTCGCCTTCGCCGTAGTAGCGCACTGTTTTTTCGATAGCGGCCACGTAATCCAGCGTAGACTGGCGTTGGGCGTCCTCCAGCGTCAGGCCACGGGTGACGCCCGCACCGGCGTAGAACTCGGCCAGCGTGGCCAGCAGCCCGCTGGCGGAGCCGGTGGACGGATGCGACCACTTGAAATTGGAATCGCCCTGTGCCTTGTTCAGCAGGTCTTCCCAGCCGAGGGACTTGTCCGGGTAGCCCATGCTGCGGGCCACGTCTTCCCACATGGCAATGACGACCGGGCTGACGGCGTAGCGCACCGTCTCGCCGACGACCGGCAGGTCGGTCTCGCGGGCGTCCATCCAGGCGCGATCCAACTGGTAGAGCCAGAGAGACGAATCGGGGCTGATGGCCTCCAGTTCGCCGGCCAGGGCGCGATCGATCATTGCCTCCGGGTCGAGGCGGACGATATCTACGACCATCCTCTGTCCATCCGGCGTCTTTAATCCCTGGCGGTTGAACTCGTCCACCAGTTGGGCAAAGAGCGCCTCCTTCTCCGGCGAATAGGCGACCCTCAACGTTGCGCCGGTTCGAGCAGGGGGTGATGTCGCCTCATCGCTCTTGTCACCCATCAAGGCCGAGTACAGCAGAATCGAAACCGCGCAACAAGAGACAACGATCGCTGCCAGCAAGATGCCCAGCACAATCAACCAGTCTCTTTTGTTAGATTTCCTCGCCTGGGGAGTGTTGTAGAGACTTTTTTGACTCATCACCTTGCCTCCCCTAGCGTCCTGCGATGTTGCGATCGAACCATTGGAGCAAGCCCACCAGCGTGTCCCGGTCCGGTGATTTCATGCGCGTAGTGCGAGGCACGATGAGCATCACGCCCTGATCTTGCCACTGGACAAAGAGGTTGCCCGGTGCGTCCAACGGCACGTCGGGGTTGACTGGGCGCAGGCCACGGGCCAGCGCGTCCCGCTGCATATCCTCTGAGAGCAAGAACTTTTCGAACTCCAGCGCCGCGTTCTTTTCCAGCGCCGAGGTCTCGGGCCCCATCCAGACAGTGAAAGGAAAGTCGAACCAGGTGACGTATTTGGGATAATAGATGCGCAGCGGGTCGGCCCAACGGGTCTGGATGCCAGCCATGTTAGTTAACAAGTCACTCTCCAGCAGTTGGCCAGCGTCGCCGGTAGAGTAGCCAAAGAGCGCCAGGTCATTCACCGTGTAAGCACCGCCGGAAAGGTCACTCATAGAGGAGAGAATCTCTTTCATCCACTCCTGGAAATCGGCGCTGCCGACCTCGTCAGGGCCGATGCTGGTGCTGTCGTAATGTTCCCCGGCGGCGGCGATCAAGGCTTCCAGGCCGCTGATGTTCTTGCGCGGGTTCGAGATGGCCAGTTTAAAGTAAAGCCAATCATCCTCGCCACCGATCTCCTTCCAGCCGCCGGGTAACATGGCCGCATCGTGAATGGCCTGCCAGGTGATATCGCCGTAAGCCGCTTCCAGCACACTTGCCCGGCTCTCATAGATGCCCCACACCAGAAGGGAGACAGCAATAGGCCGCGCCCGGTACTCGCCGTCGGTCAGGAACACGTCGCGCCCCAGCCGCTCTTTGTATGTCACGTTGACCAGGTCTACCAGGTGGCGATTTTCGGGTATCCAGGCCGCGGGCAGCGGCTCCATCTCGCCGCGCTCCAGGCGGCCCTTGGCCGTCCAGCCGTCCATGGGGATGATCGTCACTTCGATAGGAATGTCCTCCAGTTCGTGTTTCCCATCGTTGAACTGGCGGGCCGCTTCCTGAACCCAGGGCTCCACCGGCAGCGCGCAGACCACTCGCACCTCTAGCTTGTCTGGTACGTCTGGCAAGGCTAGCGTGTCACCGGGTGGACTACTGACCGACTGCCAGACCAACGCCCCAGCGACGATAAGCACCGCCAGGGCGATCACCACAAAAAAAACGATGCGCGTTCTACTCATCTCCCAACTCCCTCTCGACTCTATCCCACCGCCAATATAGGCGGTATCGCTCGCTCTTGGACTTGGTCTCCCGGAGCGTTGCCAAAGCCTGATTCACTCCCGGCGGCTCGTTGGCCGGATCTGGCCGCAAGTCAGCCTGTCGAACCACAGCCTCGGCCAGAGCCTGGTGCGCCGGCAATGTCCACTTACTTATTGATACGCCTTTCCTGGCCCAAAGTTTCAACACGTCTGACATATGTCCCGACAAACTTACCCCTTGAACATCGGCCCAGGGGACGAGATGCGTCCGCACGCCTCGAAGGCTCAACGAACGAATCTGCAGCCCGTCTTCTCTGACGACCACTTGTGTACTTAGATCAGACAAGCCAAGCCAGCCAGAACCAACGAGCGCCAAACAGAGGATCACTGTCACAACAGGGTGATACCCCCCTGCGGTAAAGCTGCCAACGATGATCAGCAGCAGGAACACGAACCCGCCCAGCAAGGGCAGCGTTCGTGTCAGGGGAAAGCGAAAAGCAGAATTCATGTTCCCATCCTACCCCCGAACAACCTCCCGAAAGCCCTGTCTGAGCTTCCGGGAAGAGCGGGATATAATATATACTGACAATGTCTATTCCAGACCCAGACGCGCTTTGCGCTCAGCAAGCTGAGCGTCGAGGATGTCGCGTTCCAGGACCTGGTCCATCTGGGAATCTAACCGGCTGGCCAGCATCTCGCTGCGGGCCGAGGCCTTGTCCAGCCGACCGCGGATAGACTCGGCCATGCGGGACACATCGGTATCGCCAGCGCCCACCAGGTCATCCAGCGACTTGATGGCACGAGCAGTGATCTCCTTGGCCTTGGCCAATTCGAGCAAAGCCTGCAATTCCTCGCGCTCTTGCCTGACGGTCGTCAATCTGGCTTCCAGTTTGAGCCTGGCGTCCAGCAGTGTCTGGTATTCTCGCTGCTGCCGCCCCCACTGCTCCCGGTAGCTGTCGGCCATGCGTTGGGTGGAGTTTAGCTTGCTTTGGACAGCCAGGGCCAACTCCTCCTTGCCCTGTTTCAGAAAGAGGTCAATGTTGCGGTCCAGTTCGGCCGCCTTGGCTTCGAACTCTTCCATCTTGCGTTTGAGGGTCTTGACCTGCCCTCCGACAGTTGCCGCGGCGTCTTCCAGATCCTCCAGGTTGTCTTCGACTTGGCGAACATACTGATCCACCACGGCCAGGGAGTTGGATTTGAGGGCTTTGTCTACCAACGCGTGCAGGTTAGCCTTGATGAGAGTGTCAATTTTTTGCAAAAGAGATGCCATTGTAGCCTCCTTTTTGGGTGGTCAGGTAGTTTGGTGATTGGATCAAAACAAGGTGTCCTTATTATACCATAGATCGAGCGGGAGGGCATAGGACCCCTTCACCGACCTCGTCCATGAAACATAGGAGCCAACAAACGAAAGGTGCCATGAGCAGACGGAGAGGTCTCCTCACTGACACCCCATTGAGCCTGAAACCGATGCCTGTCTTGGATTCCGCCCTGAAGGAGACAAAGGGCACCGTCAAGCAATCGAGCGGCCAAACGATTACCAAGCGCTCTCAAGACAGCCCAAGAATGTTCTAACTCGCCAGGCGCAGTTTCCGTGTGACAAAGATGACAACCGCCAGACCCACAGCCGCCAGCACCGCTGCCAATCCTCCTCCCATGCCCGTCTGTGGGGTCTGACTTCCTCCCATAGGCGTGCGGGTGGGCGTCGGAGCAGCGCCTGGCTCGGGCGTTTCGGTGGGCCGGAGGACAGGGGTATAAGTTGCCTTGGGAGTAGGCGTGGGTATCGGCGTGCTCGTGGGCACGGGTGTGAGCGTGGGCAACGGCGTGTCCGTTGGCGCAAGAGCTGTCTCCTGAGCGATGGCCGTGGCCTCCGCGATGACCTGGGTGGCTTGGGCAGAGACCTGGCTTTCGCGTTGCGGCCTGATCTGAAGAAAATAGTATGCGACACTCAGCAGCCCCAACGCGATCAACCCCACCAGGCCAATGGCGATAATCAAGAACACACGGCTACTACCCCTCTTCTCCTCCGCCGGCTCTTCCTCCAGCTCTGTTCCAAATGAGAATCTGTCGTCCATGGGATGCTCCTCTCTCAGTGTGCAACCTGGCCAGTTTTAGTCTGGCACAAATGACAATAACGATAACCACCAGTAATCAGTGAATCAATTCCAAATTAGCGAACGGTATGAATACCCGCTCGCCCGCTGCCAACTCGACCTCCACACCCCGAAATGTCACCCCCGCTGCCAGCTTTCTCGGCGAGGCAGGGAAAGCAACGACTGTGCCCATTGCTCCCATGTGGGGTTGGCGCAGGACCCGCACCGTGGCGCCTTCCACCAAAGGGAGACCGGCTGTCGCGTCCTCCGGTGGCGACTCACTGGCCAAAAGTGGAATTATCACTTCCGGGCGCACCTGCTCCCAACCACTCTGCACCCGTCCACTGAGCGAGGCCTCACGGCCATCGTTGGCCTTGAGCACCTCAAAGATGGCCGGAGACATGGGAATCGTCCCCCACCCTTCAGTGACGATGATAGGGAACCCGGCCGCGGTCGTGGCCTGCAAGAGGCCAGACTCCAGGCTGCCGACGATGATGCCCCGTACCTGCATCTCCTGGGCAAATTCCAGCGCTTCGAGTGTCATGCCCTGACCAGCCAACACCACCGCTCCCTGGAAGCCGATCTCGATGCTTTTCCGTGTCAGCACGCTGTGCGGAGAATCGGCCAGGGTCTTGAGCACACCGTGCCCTTCTTGGCCGTTTCCCCACACCCCTTGCACAAGAGCCCCCACTGTTTCAATAATGGCTCCCCTATTGCGATGCACAGAGGCCACTCGACCGCGCATGCCTGCTCGCAAATCCACCACGTCCGTGTCTGCTTCGATGAGTACCCGTCCCGCTCCCACAGCAACCAAAAAGCCGTCCACCGGGGAGCGCACCGCGCGTCGAAAAAGACCGCGCCGGACGGCTATCGGCTCACCGACTTTTACGTCGTCCCCCTCGCGCTTGAGCAGGTAAGATCTGACATCGCCCTCCTGAACCCTAAGAGCTTGTGCGATTTCCACGATACGATAACCGCCGGGCTCCGCTGCTTGAGCCACGGCGTCCCACGGCTCCACCCGCTGACCTACGTGAACAATAACCTCACCGGGCAGCGGCAACATCCGCTTCCGTCGAATCGTTGTTAGGGGAGATACACGTGTCTCAGGAGGATAGTACATGCTACAAATCTCCAAGTGGCTCGAACAAATCTGACAAAGATACCCAGGCACCTAGCTCCCGCAGCCATTGGCGAACGGCCGCCTGCCGCTCTTCTTCCTTCCCTGGCCAGACCAGAGGACGGCCCCGAGCATCAATGATCACCCCCACAGCTCCGCCCCAGGCCTCCATTCTTATCCCTTTGCCAGGCCCGACCCCCAGATCAAAGCGACGGGTCGGTCGGAGTTCCAGAGTTGCCTTGACCCCCGCCGGCACAATGATGCGCTCCAGAAAGCCAAACCTCACGTCTCCCCCGTACGCGCCCAAGGCAGATTTGACTTTGAAGGAGAGCACTTTGCTGCCATACCGAGCTACGCCCACCGGAGAAATGACAGAGCCAAGCTCTAGGAGGCCATCGTGCTCCAACACCTGTGTCGCGGCCATGGGCTGCACCGTGGCCAGAGCCCCCAGGGCCGGCAAGGCTCCCGTCTTGTCCAGAACCAGACGGGAGGTCCAAAACGCAGGTTGAACGGTATCAAGCAACATCAGGGCAGCATGGCCAGGAGACGGTGCATGGCACAGGACACTCCCGCTGCCAATGATCTCGTTCACCACGGGCGAACCTCTGCGCTGCCGGAAGGGCCACCCCCCTCGCGCCTCTGCCAACGCCAGAGATATCACTTCGCGGGCCACCGCCTGTTCGATGAGCAAGTCTTCCTCAGTTTGCGGCACCGTCCAGGGACGTAACTCCTTGTTCATCACGAGGTGCCGCACCCGGTCAGGCTCCACGTCTTCCGGCAGCCAACGAATGACCTGTTCCAGGGGCACCTGGCGCAAGAGTCCGCCGATGCTAGCGCCCACACCCAACTCGGTCAGCACGACCAGCGAAAAGCGACCATCCCGCGCAGCAGCCACCGTAGTCGTCATGCCACCAACATCTATGCCCAACACGCCGTACCGAGGATGGTCATTCAGGCGGTCTAGATAGCGGATAACGTGTCCAAAGCCCTGAGCCGTCGGCAAGACTTTACCCGGCGACCATCTCTGCAGCAGATCCAAGCCAGGCAGGCGGGACAAGACTGCTTCACGAAAGATCCGTTCCAGTTCAGCCTGAGCCGGACCCAGGGTTTCCGTATTGAGAGTGGGTCGAACGTTATCCACAGCCCGCAGCTCAACCTGTTCACCGACAATGTCGGCGATCTGGCTTCGCAGCGCAGTGTTGCCGGCGAATATCATGGGCGGCCGTTCTGCTTCCAACTGCACAGCGAGAGCCATGAGTCGGGCCATGTCTACCACTGGCTTTGTCGTTCCGTCATCCACGCCACCCACCAGGAGGATCACATCCGGCTGTGCGTTCTGCACCAGTTGCAGCCGCTGCTCATCGCTACTGCGCTCCAGTTCATCCACAGCAATCTGTCCGACGAGGTGACTATAAGTAGTGCGAGATGCTCGCCGGGCGCTTGCCAGGCTGACGTCACTGGACAGGCCAGCGATCACCACCCGCAAAGGAGAACTGGCACTGACAGTGGCAGCCAGGATGTCCACTCCCTGCCCGCCGCCCCGTTCCGGCATGATCAACTGACCGTCCTCGTCCAATATCGGCCGGCCCGTGTTCACAGTTATCTGGCGAACGGCATGGTAGATACCGGCGGTTACGTCGTGCCACGGGGCACCCCCGGTGCTGGGTACCTGGCCCCGGGCAACAAACCGATACTGACCCTCCACTACCTCTAACAAAATAGCTTTGGTCGTTGTGCTGCCACAATCTACCGCCAGGATGGAACCAACTCTGCCGTTGGTCATAACTTGACTCCAGGTCCAACCCCATAGATTTTCAGAAGCCCAGAATGTTCATCAAGAATGTGATCCGCTCTACCAGCAGGGAGATGCGGGACATCACCAGACTACCGAACAGCGCACCAAAGACGAATATCAGAAACCACCGACCCACGCTGGCGCCGATTCGCACCAGCCCCCCCCGCAGTCGTCCCAGGCGACTCTGTCCTCCGGCCGTGAAGGTGAAATAGAGCAGCGTGCAAACGGTACCCATGACGATAAAGAGGGCATCCACGACGTCATACCACGCCCACTCTGCCGGATAGTCGGCCGGATTGAGAGAGCGTATTGTGGCCGAAACCTGCGGGATCAAGGTACCAAAGATGGCGCCACCCAGGGCCACCGCAGCCCCAATGCCAAAGAGATAAGCCAACGGAAGCGAACTCATCTTGACACCAGAGCCTCGCCCTTTAAGCAGGAGCAGCGCACCCAGCGACAGCGGCACTAACGTATAGCCCACCTCTACAGGGTTCTGGCTGCCAATGCGAGCTATCACCCGTGGCAGGAAGACGCTGTGCCAGGCCACAATCCAGGCAAAGCCCAGCGACAAGCCCACCAACAGATGTTCAGCGATGCGGAACAGAGGATTGTCACCCAGCAAATAGCTGAAAACCATGAGAGTTAGCGCGAAGGCCAGCCAGGGGCCAAAGTCGTTCAACAGGTCTATCAGCAAGTCCGTCACTTTTTTCCTCCCCGGGTGACGAGGTGAACCAGATTGCCCAGGAGAATGAGCAACACTATGACCGCCTGAGCGGCAGCTTGCGAGCCCAGGCTATCTATGGCTCTGCCAGACCGTCCAGCCTGCGCCTCGTACTCTGCTGCGCCGGGCAGACCCACCAACAGCGCCTGCAACTGACCGGAATCCAGGTAGGGTCGAACGTAGGGTGCAGTGGCGGCACTTACCCCGGCCACCACCGGCACATCAGTGCGGGCAGTTATCTGCTCTATCCATGTCCGCAAGGTACTCTCGTTGCCAGCCAACTCTACAACCAAATCTACCGACGACAGGCTGTCCACATCTTGGGCAATAGCATATTGGCCAACTGGGCGCCCGCTCCGATAGTCGCTCTGCCCCTCACCGGTCGGGCCGACGTTCAGGAAATGTCGAACGGACACCGGCTGGTTGGGTAGGTAGCCCAGGTGAATGTAATTCTCGCCGTAGGTGTAACCTCGTTCCGTTGCCAGTTCATCCAGCACGTCCCAGGCCAGAGCCGCCCCTTCCGGGAAAAGGCTGATGGCCATGATTCGCACGCCACGGCGCATCAGATGATCCACAATAGCCCGTGCTTGCAGGGATAATTCGGCCGCCGATGCCGGGTTGTAGTCAAAAGCCACGACGACCAACGCATCGTCCGCCAGGGCGACCCTGCCCCGACCGTCCAGCACCGCATAAAAGGGTTCCACGCCCGCCTGCAACTCTGCAGCATTGAGACGCCCGTAGATAGGTCCCACCAAAATGGGCACAACGACCGCTGCCAACAACAGCAGATAAATGAGAACTCGTTGCACGCCAACCACAAGGCGCGCACCCGCCCGCTTGGGCTTGGCAGCAGCAGACACCGACGGCTGGGCCACGATCTCGGCAAACAGATCTCCAGATACAGGCGAGATCTCTACTGCCGCCGACTCGGGTCGCGTAAGGTGTGGCAGGCTGATGATGGGCTCGACGGGCAACACGCTCCTGATGCCGGCCAGAGGTCCACTGAGTTCCAGGATTTCCTGCACCTCAGCGGGCTCTTCACCCGCTTCCCGGGGCCGCAGGGCCAGCAGCCAGTCGGGGATGTCCGCTGCCGCCAGGCCATCTGCCTCTGTGAGCGGCACCTCCGGGAGAGGCTGCTCTAGAAGATCGGTGAGCTCTTTCACTTCTACACCTATAAAGGGGGGCACTTCCTCCAGATCAGGCGCTTCGGTGGCAGGCTCCAGTTCCTCTAGCCAGGAAGGCACAGCGGCAGCGGGTTCGTCTTCCGTCTTTGTGAGAGGGGAAACGGGCGGGCCCAACTCGCTTAACCAGTCAGGCGGCCTTACTTCTCTCTCCTCATCCTCTGCCTCGCTGTCTAAAGGTTCCGGCCCCTGTAGCCAATCAGGCATCCGCACTTTGCCCTCTTCGATGATCACGTCCGGCGCCGCGGGCTGTGCCAGCCACTCGGGTGGAGCGACCACTTCACCGGGCATCTCCTCTGCCGGAGTCAACTCTACTCCCCGGAGCTCTTGCAACCACTCGGGAATCTCGACTTTTTCCTCGTCCTCGCCGTCCTCAGCTTTCTCAGCCGGCGCTTCGGGCACGACGAGTGCCGGAGGCTCGGATAACTCGCTCTCTTTCCCCTCCACAATGTCCGGTCCTGACAGCCAGTCGGGCGAGGCATCTTTTTCTTCCGCGACCTCCGGCTTCCTCACCTCCCGCAGCCATTCGGGCACCTCCTCGCCTTCAGGTTCAGGTTCCTCAACAGCAGGTACTACCGGGGAAGGTGCAGCTTGAGGGGAAACGATTGTTTCCTCTGCAAATTCCTCCTCTCGCAACCCAACCAGCCAGTCGGAGAGATCCTCTTCTTCAGTCTCGGGCATCTCGACCGGCGGCGGTACTTTCTCGGTGGGAAGCGCTGGTTCTGCCTCTACACCCAACTCGCTCAGGTCACGCAGCCAGTCAGGGAGTTCTTCTTCGTCCACCCCAGCTATGTCGGAAGGTTCGGCCACGGCCTCGGTATCGGGCTCCCGGAGACCTTGCAGCCAATCAGTAACCTCCTCGTCCGGGGGCGGCAGGGTTTCTCGGACCTCTGCCAGTTCCTGTTCCCAATCTTCGGTCGTGGAACGCAGGTCTTGCAGCCAATCGGTAGACGGTGCCTCTCCTTCCTCTTTGAGTTCGACCGGGGAAGGCTGCTCGCCAGGCTCCGGCCTGACGGCCATCTCCTCCTCACGTTCAACCCCCTCCTCCTCAGGTTTCGACAAACCATGCGTGATGAAGAGTTTCTGAAGCCATGGCGGCACTTCTTCGGGAACGTCAGCAAGCACATCTGATGACGGCGCTGGGTCCAATTCGCCCGTTTGCCTCTTTGGAAGAGAAAAACCCTTGACAGGCCCACGCGGTGTTGGCTCCTCAGGGGCAGCCGGTGAAGCTGGCATCAGGCGCGCGCCACACTCACCACAGAACATCGCACCTGGTTCATTTTCAGCACCACACTGGGGACAGGGCAGCCCATCAGCGGTTAAAGCAGGCAGAGGCTGCCCACAGCTGCAGAACTTGGTGCCGTCTTGATTTGTCGCCCCGCAATGCGGACAGTGAATCATTCGAACTCTCCATTCGCTGTCAAACAGTCCTCCATGCTAGTCAGCGTAAGGACGATCAATACCGAGCAGCAGCCGAACGCCAACCACAATGGTTCCCAGCGCCACGCCCAGCAAGATGCCCCGTGCGCCTCCCAGGGACATCACGGTTAGAATCCAGTTTCTGGCCCACGGAAGAGCCCCTCTCAGCGCATCCAGGCTCCAGCCAGGGATTTGCCCCAACAGCACGACGACCGCCACGAGAAGAAAAGCCAGCGACTCCATGCTCCTCAGCCGAAACGCTCGATAGGCTGCCGTGGCTACAAAGAACGCCAGCAAGGAAAAAAGGGTGGCTTGCAGCGGAAACTGCACATGCTTGAAGATCAGGCTAACCAACTCGTCGTCGGGGCCTCTCCGAAAGCCGACGGCCAACATCGTCCCAAAGCCCAACCAGAGAAAGAGACTATAAACCCAACCTGCTTCGAGACGGCGAATCTTGTTCCAGTGAACGGCCAGCACGTTTAGCCCACCCAAAAAGATCAACGCCATGGTGCCGACGATAACCGCCCAGTCAATCAAAGGCTCCTGGATCTTGGTCAAGCCAGGCACCAGGTAGCTCAGAAAGACGACAGAGCCAAAACCACCGGCCACTGCCACGAGAAAAAGTGAACCCAGGCTAGATTTGCGTTTCACAGAAACAGCTCCTTGACAATGGACCAAAACCTACAACAGTGTCTGCCAAAGGACGCCAGCTATGATGGCCAAAACGACGAGATACCGCCACCAGTCCTGGACTATGAGGCCAGCCACTGACTCGTGACGCTCCTGCAAATATGCACCAGCGGCAAATATCTCCTCTCCTATCAAGGTCTCGTGGGCCGTCGTGTGCATGAAAGCAAGGGCAGCCGGGTCGTCCGTGCCAGCGACCTGCTCGATGCCTATTTTAGCGCCTGTTTCGCCAATAAGCAAATACTCGTCACCAAAGGCGCCAATGGTGACATTGGCCAGGGGGTCCTCTCCTTCCAGGATGCCCATGACGCCAGCTGCGTAGGCAACCGGGTCAGGAGCCAGCAGACGGACCTGGGAGGGGGAGAAAACGTCGGATTTACCGCGTTGCGCATAGGCCCGACGCAAAACCTCTTGGGCCGCTGGCAGGAGCGTGGGATCCGCGACGGTGACGACAAGGCGCGATTCGCTAGCCGCCGACTGATCGGCCAGGTACGCCAGCGTTTCAAGACCTGCCAGAGAGACAGCCATGTCTGACCCAGAGATACCGCCCATCCCCAGCCCAACGTGCAAGGTCTGTCCGCTCTCCGCGGCCCGGCCGCTCATGCCGGAGAGCATGTCGAAGGCTGGCAGGGGCCGCATCGGTGGCCTGTGACCCGCGCGGACACGGGAGAGCGCGTAAAAGAGCAACAATACGCTGATCAGGACGATCAGTATTGCTATGGAGGATTCCATGCTGAGGACGTCTGATGCAAACATGTTCAATGGCCCTCCAGCCACCCTTTTTCAGGGCATGGTATCACCAGCGCGAGCAGGGTCGTCACCGATAGCCCGGCGCGACTCTAAACGCTCCAACAGGCGCTCCACGCTGGTTGAATCTTCCAGCAGTCGCGCATAGTCTGTAATCCGATCATGGCCCACTACCGGCCCCAACAGAGGCTGTAGCATCCACAATGCCTGGCTGCCCAGGAAACCAAACGGCCTGTTCGCTTCCAGGAGGAATACTGCCGGTGTCACCAAGCCCTGACATTCGATCCAGTCTGCCAAGCGGTCTATCAGCTTCTCTTCTCGCCAGGTTGTCACTTGTGACATTAGTCCCTCGCAGTCAACGAGCAAAGAGAACAAAGTGAAACCATAACACCTGATACTAGTATACCACAAGCGCTGCCGTTTTGCTACTTCTCCGACACAACGGCCAATAGTACTTGTGTACCATTTTAGTGTACTCCCACGATGGACGACTTATGAGGAAAGAGACTGAGCTGCCGATTTCTCCTCATGAGCAGCTAACCAGCCCTCGATCAGCGATCGCAGGATGTGACTCACCGTCGTCTCGCGCTTGGCCGCCTCCAGTTTGAGGGCCAGATGCATCCCCTTGGGAACTATGATTGTGATGCGCTTGTCACCGCCCATCGGACTCTCCCTGCTCCGACAACGTGAAATATTTCTCGCGTCCTGTTATGTTATAACGCCTGTAATGATTATATTATAATTCCTTCATTTTGTCAATAGGTAATCCTTTCATTCTTTCATCTCTACATTGTATCATTATCCCAACATCGCATTTGTGAATTGTCTGGAGGACAGAGTGAATGGCGGCTTTACGGAACTGGCTGATCGGGCCAGAGCACAGAGTGGACAAGGTTGGTGACAGCGGCTTGGACCTCTAATAACGGGGTAGTGTCGAGGTCGAACCAACGAATGTGGGGGTCGGAAAGGCGGAACCAGTTGTATTGGTGACGGATAAAGCGCCTTGTCTCTCGCTTGATGCGTTGCGCGGCCTCTTCCAGCGAAATTTCACCGCGCAGATAGGCGCCAATCTCCCGGTAGCCCAGGCCCGACATGGCAGGCAGTCGCCAGCCGTAGCCTGTCTCAACCAGGCGGAGCACCTCGTCTACCAATCCGGTGGCCATCATGCTATCCACGCGATCGTCGGCGCGCCGATAGAGCGCCGGACGGGGACGGGTGAGGCCAATTTGCAGGATCCGATAGGACGGCGGAGTCTTGCGCTGCAACTCTGAAATGGGCTGGCCGGCGATCAGACAGACCTCCAGGGCACGAACGATGCGGCGCACGTTGCGGTGGTCAATTCGTTCGGCGGCAATCGGGTCGAGGGCACGCAGGCGGGCGTGTAGTGCCTGGGGGCCGGCTGCCTCGGCCTCGGCGTAAAGCTCGGCGCGCAGGGCCTCGTCGGGAGGCACGCTGGGGATGCCCCACCCCTCGACGACGGCGCGCACGTACTGGCCAGTGCCGCCGACCAGCATGGGCAGTCTGCCACGCGCCAACAGGCTGTCAATGGCCCGGTAGGCCAGCGACTGGTACTCGGCCAGCGACAACGGATCACCGGGGTCGCGGATGTCAACCAGGTGGTGGGGCGTCCGCGCGCGCTCCCCGGTCGTCGGCTTGGCGGTGCCAATGTCCACGCCGCGGTAAACCTGCCGCGAATCAGCCGACACCACCTCGCCGCCCAGGGCTTCGCCCAGGCACAGGGCCAGTCCAGTCTTGCCCACCGCCGTCGGCCCGACAATCACCAGCAGCGAGCGAGCCCCCACCTCCCCTTCGATGCCCGTCACGCTACCACTCCCCCACGGCGTTTTTAATGATCTCCACCCGCAGCAGCTTGCCGTCGGGCGTAAATTCGACGGCGGCCACGTCTATCCGCCAGTCACCCATCCAGCCACTCTCTTGGACATAGGTCGCGGCCAGCTCGACGAGTTTGGCCTGCTTGGCCGGCGTGACCGCTTCCTCCGGCGTGCCAAACTCCCGCCCGCGCCGGGTCTTGACCTCCACAAAAGCCAGCACGTTGCCATCCTGGGCCACAATGTCCAATTCTCCGGCCGGGCAGCGCCAGTTTCGCTCGCGGATGCGACAGCCCCGCGCCGCCAGCGCTCGTGCGGCCAGTTCTTCGCCCAGGCGGCCCAATGCCTTTCGAGATGTGGTCATGCCTTCCCCCTACCTTTTCGGTAAGGGCGAGGCAAGTCAGAGAAAAGGTTATTTGCTCCAATACCATCAATCCGACTTGCCTTGCCCCTCCTCCACCACCTCCTCGTACAGTTCGGCCATCTGCGCCGCGGTGCGGTGAATGTTGTACTGCTGGCTGCTCGCCTGCGCATTGGCCGACAGCCGGCCACGCAGGTCGTCATCCGAGAGAAGCATCACCCACCGGGCCGCAAAGTCTTCGTTGCTGTAGGTAGTGAGCAAACTATTGTCACCGTCCGTCAACGTGCCAGCAACCGCGTCGGAGGCGATGGCGACGACCGGCAGCCCGGCGGCCAATCCTTCGATGATCGAGAGCGGCTGCACCTCAATGAGAGAAGCTGTGACAAAGATGTCCCCCATAGCCAGGTAATCAGGCACCTGATCGTAAGGGACCCGGCCGGTAAAGACGATGCAACCCTCAATGCCCAAATCTTTTGCCTTATCGCGCAGGTGTTGCTCCTCGGGACCGTATCCCACCACCAGTAGATAAGCATCCGCCAACCTCTGGCGCACGCGGGCAAAAGCACGCAACAAGAATGGCAGGTTCTTCTCCGGCGCGACCCGTCCCACATACACCGACACTTTTGCTTCGTCAGGCAACCCCAACTCGGCCCGCGTCCGCAAGTGAGCTGGCGCACGAAAAGGCATCAAGTCCACGCCGTTGGGGATCACCAACATGCGCACCGTCACCCCGTACTCCCGCAACAACCGGAGAATGGCCTGGGTGGGCGCCGTCACCGCCTGGCATTGATTGGCAAACCAGGGCAGATACGCTTCCAACAGCGCCTCCGACACGCCGCCGGGCAGCACCGGCACATAGTGCGGGGCCAGCTTGTCGTAACGGGTGTGGTTGGTGAAAACCACCGGGACGCCATACCGCTTGCCATAGATCACGGCCAGGGAGCCGCTGATGAAAGGATGCTGCGCATGCAAGAGGTCCATTGTCTTGACCTTGCGACGGGCCAGCCGAGAGTAAGCAAAGCCAAAATGATAGCCCGTCTCTGTCACCGGAATAGCCGGGGAGCGATAGACGTATAGTTCTTCGTCTTCGTGATCCAGGTGCCCCAGGGTAAAGACGAACACTTTGTGTCCCAAAGCCTCCAACGCCCGCTTGTGCTGCGACACAAAATTGGTGATCCCACTCATGAACGGCTTGTATACGTCTACGAGAAGCCCAATCCTCATTCCTCTCACCCCCTCCCCCTCGCCGACGTTACTATACATCACTCCGCCGCTGCCGTCAAGTCTCTGCAAGTCGCATCAGAAAGAAGGGCAAAGGGGCAAGCCAGAGCTTTTCAAGCGGCCCGCCCTTGACAGAAGCCAGGGACTTGCCCCTGATTGGCTTTGGGGGTACAATAGGGCGGCTGGAGCAAGATGCATCTGCGGCTTGCGTCCAACAGCCCTTGTGCCATAATGCCACCACGCGGGTTTGTAGCAGATCTCTCGGGGGGATATGGTGTATGTTGAGGATGTGATATGGGACGAGAATAACCTCGAGCACGTTGCTCATCATGGCGTCAAACCAACAGAGGTCGAGGAAGTGTTGTGGGACGATCCATGGTTTGAGAAGCGTCGGGGCAGACAGCGGTATCAGGTGTTTGGGCAGACAGATGGTGGGCGCTACCTCATGGTGGTTCTAGACCGGGAGTACAGCAGCATCTTTTACGTTGTTACTGCTCGCGACATGACGCAGGCCGAGAAGCGGTACTACCAGCGGAGGGGAAAGAAGTAATGGCCAAAATTGCAACAATGACACGAGGGGAAGAAGCCGAGTTCTGGAAGACACACGATGCCACGGACTATCTTGACGACTCGGAACCGGTAGAAGTGGAAACGGGGCTACGTCCACAGAATCGCTGCCTGATTTGCAGTGACGTGTTATTGTCACGGTACGTAGACGTCGAACTTGCTGGCGGGCGGGCTGTGTTGAGAGGGCTGCGCGAACTTTACTGCCGCCAAGGGCACGAGGTCCGTCTGGCTCCCGAGGCTCAACGCATCGCAGACGCAATCGAGGCTGTGCTCGGCTTGGCTCCAGAACTCACCCGCTCCGTTGATCACCTCGAGCTTGCCGCCTAACACTAATGGAACGCGCACCACGCAACACGGAGAAGCCATGCACGCCGAGATCATCACCACTGGCACCGAACTGCTGCTGGGCGAGATCGTGGACACCAATTCCACCTACATCGCCCGCCGGCTGCGCGAAATCGGGCTCAACCTTTACTACAAGACCTCCGTGGGCGACAACGTAGCACGGACTGCCATGGTGCTGCGCCAGGGATTGGCCCGCTCGGACGTCATAATCACCACCGGCGGCCTGGGCCCCACCGTGGACGACGTGACCCGCCCGGCTGTGGCCCGGGCCACTGACCGGGAACTCGTCTTCGTCCCGGAACTCTGGGAGCAGATCCGCGCCCACTATGCCCGATGGGGCCGCGAGCCAACGGAGAACAACCGCCGCCAGGCCTACATGCCGGCCGGGGCCACGCCCATCAAGAACCCGGTTGGCACCGCGCCCTGTTTCATCGTCGAGAGCGACGAGGGCATTGTCATCAGTCTGCCGGGCGTACCCCGCGAGATGGAATACCTCATGGAGCACAGCGTCGTTCCCTATCTGCGGGAGCGACTGGGATTGAGGGAAATTATCAAGACCAAAGTGCTCCGCACAGCTGGCATCGGCGAGAGCGTCATTGACGACCTGATCGCCGACCTGATGACCGAATCCAACCCTACGGTGGGCCTGGCTGCCCACGCTGGACAGACCGATGTGCGCATCACAGCCAAGGCAGAGAGCGAGGCCGCCGCCGATGCGCTCATCGCCGAAATGGAAACCCGCGTGCGAGCACACCTGGGCGACCATATCTACGGCGAAGGGAAGCAACTCCTGGAAGAGGCGCTGATCGAGATGCTGCGGCAGCGTGGCCACACGCTGGCCGTGCTGGAGACCAACTCCCGGGGTGCGATAGCCCAGCGGTTGGGCAACGTGCCCGGCAGCGAAGACGTTTTTCGGGGCGGCCTGGTCGCGCTGGAAGCAGCCACCCTCACCCATTCGCTGGGCGTGCCCCAGGCCCTCATTGCGCAGCATGGCTTTCTCAGTGGCGAGCTTGCCCATGAGGTGGCCCGCCGTCTGACAAGCGTCTACAACGCGGACCTGGGCCTGGGCCTGCTGGGCACCGCCGGCGAAGAGGAGGACGTTTACGGTCAGAGAGCCGGTCGTACTTGCGTGGCCCTGGTGGGGTTGACCGAGCCGGTGCTGCGCCAGTTCACCATCGGCGGAAACACGCGCCTCTCACGAATTTGGGTTTCCACCCGCGCGCTAGACCTGGTGCGTCGGGCTGTGTCTGGCGAGTTGGAAAGTTAGCAAGTTGAGAGGTTCAAAGGTTGGAGGGTACCACCTTCAACCTTCCAACTTCCAACCTTCCAATCTTTAACTTTCAAACCTTTAACCCGTTTTTCACCCAAAGAAAGGGGGACTATGATGAACGAATGGATCTGGCTCTTTGTCGGTCTGGCCGCCTCTAGCGGTATTTTTGCCCTGTTGGTGGTGCTCTATCCCAAGCTAAAGGGGGAGACACAAGGCTACCCCCTGGAAGCGATCATCGAGCCGCTGCTGCTGCCCATCATCTACGAAGCCATCTGCGCCGCCTACCGCATGAGCGAGCAGGCCATGGATGACATCGGAGACCGCATCCAGGGCCTGGACAAAAAGGCCATAGCCGACTCGGTCTATGCCATGTTGCCCGACGAAATCGCTGGCTACGACCTCACCGTCGTCAAGGCTGTCATCAGCCCGGAGCGGTTCGAGCAGCTGGTACAGGACGCCTTTGATCGTTTTGATCGTTTCTACAAGACGCACCGGGATCACTTTGACGGGCAATTCGAAACGTGGAAAGGAAGCCAGTCACCGGCTCCAGCGGAGGCCTGACGTAGCAGCCCAGATCAAGTAGGGGTTGGTCTGATTTTGGATCAACCCCTACTCTGTACGCAAGAGCCACACCAATCCCGGCAACGTCAATACAGCCATTGCCTGCCCGGCGACGACCATGCCGGCGCTGGGAATGATCAGCAGTCCAGCCAGGCCAGCCCCCATAGCGCCTCCGGCCATCGCTGCCACGAACGCCGCGCCAGGTCGTCCCTGGGAGCCCGCGATGGCCAACGTCCCGCCGACGGGCAAACCTGCCACAGCGACCAAACCGATAATGGCCCAGGGAAGGATCCCTTCCCCTGCCAGGCGGCTAATGAGACCCGGTCCCACAACAGCGAAAAGGCTCTGGGCCAACAGCGCTACCGCCATCAGGACAAGCCGGACGCGCTGCTTGAGGAAACCGACCAAAAGCGCGACGGCCCCGCCAGCGACGGCTATCCCCACCGCGTAGGCCATGAGTAGTTCGGCAGCCCCGGCATAGAGTAAACTCAAAGCCCTTTGCTCACCTACCATCGCCCCGGCCAGGATTGCGACGCCGGTCAGCCCCAGGATTAGCAATGGAATTCGCATTGTCTTTGCCCTACTTTAACGACTTTTTCTCCTGCCTCGCCATACTGTTTCACCACCCGCGCTGGCGAGCCGACCGCCACGCTGAACGAAGGCACATCTCTGGTCACGACGGCTCCCGCGCCCACCACCGCGCCCTGACCGATGCGCACCCCGTCTAGCACCACCGCCCCGCCACCGATCCAGGCCCCATCCTCTATGATGATCCCTCTGGCCTCAATGCCCTGGGCTATCACCGGCTGCGTCACGTCGCCAAAGAGATGATTGACTGCCAGGATCTTGACCGCCGGCGCAACGAGCACCGAGTTACCGATGTGCACACCACCCTGTCCGCGGACGATGGTAAATTCGCCGATGAAGCAATTGTCGCCGATCCAGATACCGGACTGCGGCAAGTCGCGAAAATTATAGACGTGTAACTCGGTCTGGTGCATAACAAAGACATTGTCGCCGATGTGAATACCCTGGGGGCAGGCGTGGAGGTAGACGCCGTAATCGAGATAGACGTTGGCACCCAGCGTCACGTTGCGCGCCTGGGCAATGCGCACGTTGTTCTCAATGGCGGACAGTCCCTTGCTTTTGAGGATCAGCTTGTAGGCCAGCGCCCGCAGGCCAACGCCCACCAGGCTCGGCATCCAGGCCAGGCCAAAGAACAAAAGTTGTTCCAACAAGTAAGCCCCAACACTGGTAGACTGCCCGGCGATGTAGTATCGCAACCGGCCCTGTTCGGCAGCAACCTTGGCTGCATCTGCTCTTTTCGAAATGCGCGCCGATTCGTCACCGATCATGGGACTCGCCTTTTACGTGCGTGAAATGATGACTACGCCGACAATGACGACGCCTGAGCCCAGCCAACGCAAGGTGGGCACCTGCTCGCCCAGGAAGAGCCAGGCCGTGAGGGGCACCAGCACATAGTTGAGGGCCAGCATGGGATAGGCCAGACTCAGATCAACCTTGGAGAGGACAACGATCCAGAACAGTGAACTGAGGCCATAGGCCGCAAAGCCACCCAGGACTTTTAGGTTACCAAAAACCCGTAGGCCTAGCTGGATGAGCCCTGCCAGGTCGCTGCCAAAGGCCAGTGTCCCAACCTGGGTTATCCCCATCTTGAGCAACAACTGCCCCACGACGCCCAAAAGCACTGCCACCAAAATGAGGACCATGGACTTGGGGGACATGAGATACACACTCCTTACGTCAACTAAACGTCACCAGGATATTGGTTTGCCATCCCGATTATACCCCAGAGGCCGTTAAAGTCAAAGGGGAACAAGTTTGAGCGGTATGGCCAAAAACCGAATGGCCCTGAGCGCGAGCAAGTTCAAAGAGACACTTTGGCCTATTGGAACAAGACACAACAACAGGCGACGGCTAGCCGCGTCGCCTGTTGCACAATCCTCTCCGCCCGTAAGCGAAGGAGAAAGAAAAAACAGATTGTTCCCGATTCAAGAAACCCGCTCTACGGCCCTGCCATAAGAGGCCGTCCAGCCACCGGAAGCATGGGCTTGGGCCGGGTCAGGGTCAGGGGACGCAGTCGTCGACCTTCACCCGCTGCCAGAACCAATCCTTTCACTCCTCAGTACCTCCGCAGCCAAAGACTGGAAATCCCCCCTCTGGAATTCAAAAGCACCCTCAGGCACTGAGTTTCAGGCCATGAGGGGCTTTCTCGGCTTCAGACGCCTAGTTCCTTTCGGCGATCTAAAAGCCCAGCTTGGTTGTGTGAAACAGCGCTAATTGGCCATTGCCGGTTCCCGGAAGCGGTAGCCAACACCCCACTCGGTCAGGATATATCGGGGATTGCTGGGGGATTCCTCGATCTTTTGACGCAGGTAACGAATGTATAGCTTGAGATAGTGGACTTCGTTGGCATACTCATCGCCCCACACCTGGGTCAGGAGAGTGTGGTGAGGCACCACCTTCCCAACGTTCTGAACCAGCACGGCGAGCAGCCGAAACTCGGTGGGCGTGAGATCGACGGGGCCTCTTCTCGCCTGCACCTCGTGCCGCTCGAGGTCAATGATCAACCCATCGTCCTGATAACGGGTCACTCGTCGGCCTGCTGGCATCCGGTTGCGACGCAACAGCGCCTGCACGCGAGCGACCAATTCGGCAGCGCCAAACGGCTTGGTGATGTAATCGTCTGCACCCAACCCCAGGCCACGCACAATATCCAACTCGCGTCCTTTGGCGGTCAACATGATGACCGGCACATCCGACATTTCTCGCAAGCGAGAAAGGACATCCCAGCCATCCATGCCTGGCATCATCACGTCCAAGATCACCAGGTCGGGCTGAGTACCGTAGGTGCGTTGGAGACCCTCTCTGCCATTCCTGGCGGTAGACACCGTATAGTTTTCGCGCTCCAGACAGAGTTGGACAATTCGCAGCAAGTCAGGGCTATCATCTATGACCAATACCTTTTCTTTCACTGTTCCCTCCTGAGGAATCGTTTCGCGAATCGCTGCGGTCAAAGCACCCCTGGGAACGGTAGATCAAGCCATTACAAACCAGGATTCGTCAACCTCTCCATTCACAGCAATACTGAACAGGAATTCCAACACCCTCCCAGCAGTGTGGAAACTGTTACAAATATATCACACAGAGGTTAGACTTGGGTTAGAAAGTCGTTAGAATAGGGTTAGAAAGTCTTTGAGAAAACACCATAGGGGAAAGAGGAGAGAGACAACAAAAAGAGCAAGGCGGGAGGATCCCTGGTCAATATCAACTCGTCTATCAAGCAGCAATGACTAACTTTCCCTGAAACGATAGCCCACACCCCACTCAGTGAGGATATATTCGGGATTGCTAGGATCTTTTTCGATCTTTTGGCGCAAATAGCGCACGTAAAGCTTGAGGTAGTTCACCTCGTCGACATATTCGGGACCCCACACCTGGGTGAGCAGATAACTATGAGGCAGCACCCGGCCCTCGTTCTGCACGAAATTGGCGAGCAGTTTGAACTCTGTGGGGGTCAGGTCTACCCTTTCGCTGCGCACCGTGACCACTCGCTTGACAAAGTCCACAGTCAACTCACCATCAGAGTAGATGGGAGGTTTCTTGGTAGCCGAGGCGTCGGTGCGACGCAACAAGGCATGGATACGGGCCAGGAGTACCTTGGTGCCAAAAGGTTTAACAATATAATCGTCAGCGCCCAACTCTAGCCCTTTGACAACATCGGCCTCCATGCCCCGGGCGGTAAGCATGATGATCGGCACGTCAGAGATCTCTCGCAGCCGCCGGCAGGTGATCCAGCCATCCATACCGGGCATCATAATGTCCAGAATGACCAAGTTAGGCTGGTTACTGTAGGCTTTTTGAAGGCCCTCCACTCCGCTGGAGGCGACGACCGTTCTGTAGCCTTCTCGTTCCAGGTTGATCTGCACAATCTTGGCCAGAGCAGCATCGTCGTCAATGATCAGTATCGTCTCCTTCAATTCCTTCCTCCATCTCGAGCAAAGTAAAGTGGAACATTCGCGAAAGCAAGGGATAGTTGTCCCTCTGACGCAAGACAAAAACGCCAGCCAAATCTTCAAGTAAGTATAGCACCAATACCACGAAGCGTCAAGATTTCGCAGCCCCCCACCCAAGTCACTCCCACGCCATTGCACGTTTCTCTGTTCTGTGTTACAATTAAAGTCGTTCCGAGAGCTCGTACCCGCACAATCGCAATAGTGCTTCACCACATAAGCGCACCACACTCAGGGAGAAAGTCATGAAAGTCATAATTCCTCTGGCCGGGTTCGGCAAGAGGTTGCGGCCCCACACTTACACCAAGCCCAAGCCACTGGTCAATGTGGCTGGCAAGGCTGTGCTCGGCCACATCCTGGACAAACTCCAGGGGCTGGACGTAGAAGAGATTGTCTTTATCGTCGGCTGGTTGGGCGAGCAGATTGAGGAATACGTCTCTGCCAATTACAGCTTCAAAGCCCATTATGTCGAGCAAAAGGAGTTGCTGGGCCAGGCCCATGCCATCCGCCTGGCGCGAGAGTGGGTGGATGGCGAGGTACTCATCATCTTTGTGGACACCATCTTTGAGGCAGACCTGGCCCTCCTGGCCACCCTGCCCTCCGACGGCGTCATCTATGCCAAGGAGGTGGACGACCCCCGGCGCTTTGGTGTGGTGACACTGGACGACCAGGGATTCATCACCCAGTTCGTGGAAAAGCCAGAAACGCCAATCTCAAACTTGGCCGTCATTGGTGTCTATTTTGCCAAGGACGCACCGTTGCTCTTTGAGTGTATAGATGAACTGATCGAGAAGGATATTCAGACCAAGGGCGAGTATTTCCTGGCCGATGCCCTGCAATTGATGGTCAACCGGGGCAGCCGGTTCAACGCCTGGACAGTGGACGTATGGGAGGACTGTGGCACACGCGACGCGGTGCTGCAAACCAACCGCTATCTGCTCAAGCAGGTTCCCCATTCCGACGGCGAGAACACTGAAAACTCAATCGTCATCCCTCCGGTCTACATTCACCCTTCAGCCAGCGTGGTCAACTCTATCGTCGGACCACACGTTCACATAGGTGAAAACAGTGTCGTGATCGACTCGCTGGTGGGGCCCTACGTCAGCCTGGCCGAAGGAAACCAGGTCCGCACCTCTATCATCAAAGACTCTATCGTCAACGAGGAATCTCACATCGAGGAGGCCATGCTCGCCTGGTCGTTGGTGGGGCGCGACGCCCGAGTGAGCGGAGCCTTTGAACGGCTGAACGTGGGCGACTCGTCAGAGATTGACTCCAGCCAGCGGCTCGTCCAGGAACCACGAAATCACGGTGAGCCAGGGGCAACACGACGGGCGACCCGGTTCAAGTGACCTGCTCCTCTGGTCACAGCTATGCCCAGGAACCCCACGCCTTCACCTGGCGAGGGGAGCGCCGCGTAATAGTCGCCGTAGAGCGAACCTGGCAGACGCTGTCTGGTCCCAACTCTCGCGTGCAAACGTAGGAGAGCGGTCGCTTCTAGAAAGAGATCAACCTGGCTACCGCTGCAGAGTCCACGTCTTCGAGTGTGTTCGAGAGATCAACTGACGAGCGAACGGATGGCCGGCTTTTTGGGATAGACCACCACGGCGGTGGTAACATTGGCCAGCCCCGTAAAAGTGCACGGGGCCCCCGCGACAAGTCAATAAGGAGGATCAACGATGATTATCGGCATCCCGAAAGAGATCAAGGACAACGAATACCGCGTCTCCACCACTCCCGGCACGGTGGAAACCTTGGTACAGGCTGGACACCACGTGCTGATCGAGAGACACGCTGGCGAAGGAAGCGGCTTCCCCGACAAAGAGTTCGCTCAATGCGGCGCAGAGCTCGTCGGCACGCCGGCCGAGGTCTTTGCCCGTGCGGACATGATTATCAAAGTCAAAGAGCCACTGCCCCCGGAACATGAACTGTTGCGCGAAGGGCAAATACTCTTCACTTACTTGCATCTTGCCGCCGAAGAGCAAGTGACCCGTGTGCTCCTGGAACGCAGAGTCACCGCCATCGGCTACGAGACGGTTCAGCTTGCTAACGGCTCACTCCCTCTGCTGACTCCAATGAGCGAGGTGGCCGGCAAGATGGCCACCCAGATTGGAGCACATTACCTGGAAAAGACCCACGGCGGGCGCGGGAAGCTATTGGGCGGCGTTCCTGGAGTGCGCCCCGCCGACGTGGTGATCATTGGCGGGGGGACGGTGGGCACCAACGCAGCAATGGTAGCCCTGGGAATGGGGGCCAGTGTGATCATCATTGACATCAACGCCGACCGTCTGCGTTACCTGAGCGAGGTCCTGCATGGCAATCTGATCACACTGAGTTCCAACCCGCGCAATATCGCTGCGGCTGTCCGTCGCGCCGACATGCTGATCGGGGCCGTACTGCTCCCAGGAGCCAAAGCCCCGCATCTGGTGACGCGCCAAATGGTAGAGACGATGAAGCCCGGCAGTGTGATCGTGGATGTAGCCATCGATCAGGGGGGATGCGTGGAGACCATTCACTCAACCTCCCACAGCAATCCGATTTACCTGGTGAACGGTGTGCTTCACTACGGCGTGCCCAACATCCCTGGCGCAGTACCGCGTACTTCGACCTACGCCCTGTCCAACGTCACCCTGCCTTATGCTCTCAAACTGGCCAACCTGGGCTTCAAAGAAGCCGTCAAGAGTGACGGAGCCCTGCTCAAGGGGGTGAATACCTATAACGGTTTCCTGACGTGTCAAGCGGTGGCAGAGGCCTTTGATATGGCATGTCACCCGTTGGACGAATTGCTTTAGCCAAGATGCCCCTGGCTCCAGCAATTCTCATTTTGAGTTCGCCCATCAGAGCACCGTACCCTTTGTCCTGGGGCCAAAGCCCTGGGTCCTTGAGACCCAGGATCAAGGAGACCCAGGGTTGGACTCGGTACAATGCAAACTTGGTTATAATGAGAATTGCTGCCTGGCTCACACACCTGGGCATGAGCGCCAAGGGCTTTTGCGAGAAACTACTGTACGAAGAAAGAGTGACCGTTGTGCCCGGTGGGGCCTCTGGCGAGAGCGACACCGATCACGTGCGGGCCTGCTATGCCATCTCGAGGGAAAAGCCCGAGGTGGCA
Source organism: uncultured Anaerolineae bacterium (assembly GCA_964453885.1). Taxonomy (GTDB): domain Bacteria; phylum Chloroflexota; class Anaerolineae; order CAYNKW01; family CAYNKW01; genus CAYNKW01. The sequence goes on from CAYVPU010000004.1 coordinate 29,699, forward strand.
GTGCGCCTCAGCCGTTTCGTGGAGAAATATGCCAGATAGCACAGTTCCATTGCCATCATCTGGCAACCAACCTGACCTGAAGGGAGTTCCTTTCGTGAGCGAGCCTGGAGCAGACCCGAAAATCCCCTTCATTGTCCAACGTATGCAAGTGCGGGATATTCCTGAGGTGATGGCAATAGAAAAAGATTCATTTCCAACTCCCTGGTCGGCCACTGCTTACCGGCACGAACTGACTCAGAACGAGCTTTCTCATTACATCGTCGCTCGACAACGAGAGCCGCCAGGAGTGCCAAGCCGGACCCGGTGGTTTGACCGGTGGTCTAAAAGATCGAAACCGCGCCTCTCTCCCTTGGTGGGCTATGGCGGCTTCTGGATCATGGACGGTGAGGCGCACATCAGCACCATCGCCGTGCAGCCCGACCGGCGCGGCCATGGCATCGGCGAACTGCTGCTAACGGCCATGATAGACCTGGCCGTCTCGCTGAAAGCGCGGGTCGTTGCCCTGGAGGTACGGGCTTCCAACCTTGTAGCGCAGAACCTTTATCGGAAGTACCTGTTTGAAAAAGCGGGCCACCGTCGCCACTACTACCGCGATAACGCTGAAGATGCCCTGATCATGGCCACGCCGCACACTGACGACCCAGCTTTCCTGAGAACCTTTCACCAGCGCCGGCAGGCACTCTATGAACGGTTGAGAAATCTGTCGTAAACGACAAGCCATAAGCGATGAAGGAGAAGACCATGACTCTCATCAAGTTCGTGCGCAACTACAAAGACGAAAGCACCGAGAGAGGCTTCCAGTTTGAGTTTTACTGCGACCGCTGCGGCACCGGCTACCGCACATCTTTCAAGACCTCGGCTACCGGCTTGGTGAGCGAGGCGCTGGACGTGGCCAGCGGATTGATGGGCGGTCTCTTTGGCAAAGCAGCTCGTGTGGGCGACCGCATCCATTCGGCCGCCTGGGAAAAGGCCCACGACAAGGCCTTCGCCGAGGCCGTGGAAGAAGTCAAACCCAACTTTGTCCAGTGTACTCGCTGTACAAAATGGGTATGCCGGGAAAGCTGCTGGAACCACGAGCGTGGCCTGTGCAAAGAGTGCGCGCCCGACGTGGCGTCCGAGTATGCTGCTGCCCAGGTGGATGCCGAGATCGACCAAGGCCGGGAGATCATTCGCGAGACGGACTATGTCACCGACAAGGAGCAGTTCAAGACAGCCATCCGCGCAGCCTGTCCCTCTTGTGGCGCGGCGGTCAGCGGTGGCAAGTTCTGCCCCGAGTGCGGCGCGCCACTCACGGACGACAAGTTCTGCACCGAATGTGGCGGCCAGATCCTGGCCACAGCAAGATTCTGCCCCGAGTGTGGCGCAAAACAGGCTTGAGAGCGGACAGAGAGGGGGATAAGGTGTCCGAGAGGTCAGAATTGGAAGCACTCCACGAACAGATCGCTGTGTGCGAAAAGTGTATCCTGCACAAATCGCGGGTAAAAGCGGTGCCTGGCATTGGTCCAGAAAAAACCGGCATTATGTTCATCGGCGAAGCGCCTGGTTTCCACGAGAATCAGCAGGGCCTCCCCTTTGTCGGCGCGGCGGGCAAGTTCCTCGACGAGTTGCTGGAAAAGATCGGCCTGCGGCGGGAAGAGGTATTCATCACCAACGTCGTCAAATGCCGCCCGCCGGGCAACCGCGACCCGCAGTCGAAAGAGATCGAGGCCTGCCGCCCCTACCTGGATCGGCAGATCGAACTGCTCCAACCCAAAATGATCATCACCCTGGGACGTTTCTCCATGGCTCGCTACTTTCCTAACGCCAAAATCTCCCGCATTCACGGCCAGCCCCGCAAGATGGAGGGCGTGATCTATTATCCTATGTATCACCCCGCCGCCGCGCTGCACCAGCCCTCGCTGCGCCGCACGGTGGAAGAAGATGTGCTCAAAATCCCAGAGCTTTTGGCCCAGATAGACGAGATGGTCGAGTCGAAGCGGCCGGATCAGGCGGAGCAACTCAGTCTATTCTAGGTTGCGGCTGAACCAAGTTGTGCACCGGACGCAAAAAGAGCCAACCAGCCTTTTGGTCATTGGACCATTTGCCA
>CAYVPU010000004.1:31884-40005 GCA_964453885.1 uncultured Anaerolineae bacterium
GCCGGTCAAGCCTTCAAAGTCGCGAGTGGCAAAGAGCGCCTCACGCAGGGCCTGGCGGCCAATGTGTAAGCCGCCTTTATCATCCAGCACAGCCACTCGCTCAATGGCGGCCAGGATCATCATCGTTGCGTCGTAGGCGTGAGCGTGAAAGAGGGCCTGGGGTCGTTCGTTGTACCTTTCCTGGTATTGCTCCCGAAAACCATGATAGGCATCGGTCAGGGCCAAGAGATCAGGGCTGGAGAGGTACAGGCCGACGGCCGACGGACCGGCCACCTCCAGCAGTTCGGGCGCAAACATGCCATCGGCTCCCATCAGGATGGTCTCCTCCAAACCGGCGGTTTCCCGGGCCAGACGGGTAACGAGCCCTCCCACTTCCACGGAAAGGGGATAGAAGACGAATTTCGGCTGGGTCTGCGCAACCAGTTCCAGCGCCCGGCGCACGTCATCGGCGTCGTCGGGCACAATCTTTTCCTGGGCCGTGATCTCGCCGCCTAATTCTCTGAACGCCTCGGCGAACAACTGCTGCAGGGTTTTCGAGTATGCGTTGTCCTCGTATAGGGTGGCCGCCGTCTTGACGTTCAGCATATCTGACATGGCGAATTCGGCAGCGACCGAGACTTGCACCTTGTCGTTAGGCGCGACGCGCAGGTAGCCGGGTTGATGTACCCTGGGATCTGTCAGCAAGGGCTTGGTGTTGGAAGGTGAGACCATGACCAGACCCGCCCGGCTGATGAGAGGCGCAGCCGCTCCCGCCGCAGTTGAGCAAGTGGGCCCAACAACGGCCACGATGGCAGGATCGGCCGCGAGCCTAGAGGCTGCCTTTCTGCTGACCTCCAGGTTGCAGCCCGAATCCTCGCCCGTCAACTCGATGGGGTGGCCCAGGATTTCCCTCCTACGGTCAACGGCGATCTCGATGCCGCGCAAAGAGTCTATGCCTATAGACTGGGCCAGGCCAGACGTGTCCAGCATGTAGGCGATGTGAATTGGTTCGCCCGGTGGAATCTCCACGCAGCCCAGTTCATCCTCGCAGCGATAGACCCCCGCCTCACCGGGCATAGCGGCTTTCTCAAAATAGTGTACCTCCACATTGTCTACCTGGCCCACGAGCGATCCGTTGGGGTCCACCCGGTAGCCGATAGAAAAACCATCCGCCACGGGCGGCGCAGGGATGGCGCCAACCTCGTTACCATCCACAATGACAATCATCGCTTCTTCAGGTATCAGAACCAAGCGCAAATGATACCTGGCCGGGAGCCCCTTACCTTCCAACAGGATGCGCAAGCCCCCCTCCTCCTCGAAGGCCATCACATTCCCCGTCTCTCCCATGATGCCGGCCATCCGTCGCCCTTTGGCAAACAGGTTGATAACCAGGTTGGTATGCTCCCCTTCCAGGTGCTTGACGGTGAGATCAGCCTGTACCTCGGCAACAGGCCGGTCGATCCGGGCCGCGAGGTCACCGTGGCGAGGTTCCTGGTCTGGGTTTTCGGCCACGATGACCAGGGCACCCCCGTCGTCTATCTCCGCCACGTCGCCATCAGTCGCTGGACGCCATTCCCAGCGCACCTCGTCCAGGGGACCCCGGTCAAAGTCGTCGTAGAGTTCCAGTTCAGCGCGCTGAGGGGGCAGCGGCGGCCCAGTAATGCGCAAGTCGTCCACAAAGATCACACTGTCTTCGACGACGACCAGGCCCACCGTGCCAGCCAGAACCTCGATCTCGGCATCGAACATCAGGTCGCCATCCAGGAAGGCGGCCAGACGATCCCTCACGACGACCACTCGCAGGTGATGCCATACCCCTTTGTTGTTCGCTTTGAAATCGTCAATGTGTCTAGCACCTGGCTCCTGAAAGAGCTCCCAACGATCCTGGGCAAAGACGAGTACTACCCCCCCTCTCTGGCGCTGCCGGTGGGCCAGCGGACGAGGACGTGACCCTCCTCACCTTCCGCCAGCATGACGCGCGCCTCGAGGATATAATCTGTCCAATCAAAGCCGTGGGGCAACAAAAAAGGAGGGTTGGGCCCCTTGCCTATCAAGACACGGTTGCCACTGCCGTCGTCGCCAATCATCCACCCTTCCGGCACGTCTTTAAATTCGAGGGGACGCTCAAGGTCGGCTTTGAGATAGACGGCTTCGAACTCCACCTCGCGCAATTCCTCACCCGGGCGCGGGGGCCTCCGCGTAGGGGTAGGTCGCCGCGTGGCCGAGGGCTCTCGACTTGGCGTCGCCGTCGGCGCCGGGCGGGTGGCCGTCGCTGCTTCCCTTGTGACCACAGCGGCGACCGTCGGCGTCGCCTTTTCTGCACCGTCGCCGCCCAGATTGCTGACGACAAAGATGGCCACCAACGCCAGCAGAACTACCCCCGCCACGGCCCCGAGGATCTTCCAGGGCGGGCCTCCTTTGCCGGGCAACGCCGGGACTGCGGCAGGGAGCGGAGTTGGCGTTGGCACAGGTGTGGGCTCCTCAGGCAAGGAGGGAGGCGTTGGCGTCGGCCCGGGTTCCAGCGGCGATGGGGTGGGCGTTGGCAGGGGGACCGGCGTAGGCGGAAGCGGCTCCGCCAGCAGCATCTCTGCTATCTCTGGGGCGGGTTCCACAACAGGGGTCACTGCGGCCGCCAGCGCGTCGGCCATCTCTATGGTGCTGGCAAAGCGGTCGTCGGGGTTTTTGGCCAGCGCCTTGAGGATTATACGCTCCACGGCGTCGGGCAGTTGGGGATTGATGGAGCGGGGCAACGGCAGAGGCTCGGTGATGTGTTTGATGACCACGGCCATGGGCGTCTCCGCCTCAAAGGGCACGCGGCCCGTCAACATCTCGTATAGCACCACGCCCAGGGAATAGATGTCGGCGCGGGCCCCCACCGGCTCGCCCTGGCCCTGTTCCGGGGCCATGTAGGCTGGCGTGCCGACGCCGACACCAGAGGCAGTGAGGGCCACGGAGCCCTCTACCATCTTGGCCAGGCCAAAATCGGTGAGCAGCACCCAGCGGCCCTCGTCCATCAGGACGTTGCTGGGCTTGATGTCCCGGTGCAAGATGCCGCGCTGGTGGGCGTGATCCAACGCGCTGGCGATCTGGCGAATAATGTCGGCCGTCACATCGAGGGCCAACGGCTCGCCCATCACGTACTTGAGCGTCCCCGCCTCGACGTATTTCATGACAATGTAACTGAGGTCGTCTTGCTGGCCAAAGTCGTAAATGGGCAGGATGTTGGGATGGTTGAGCCTGGCCACGGCCCTGGCCTCGCGGGTAAAGCGCATGGCAAAGCCCGGCTCGTGGGCAAAGTAGGGCGGCAATATCTTGACCGCGACGTATCGATCCAGCGAAGGCTGGTAAGCCTTGTAGACGGTAGCCATGCCACCCTGACCGATCTGCTCAATGATGCGATACTGTCCCAGCGTCTGGCCAATGAGATTCACCATGACAATCTCTCCTGATTCTACCCCACCCCGTCGAGGCGCAATGATAGCTGCCACTGTGCCCATTTTATCACGTTCTTACAGGAATTTCAAGCGGGTGGGGCTGAATGGCTTGCTCCGCAGTCTGACCTGTGGTAGAATAGAGGAGACCGCATCGGGGGCAACTACTCAGCCCCGCTCGTCGGGGAGCGAATCAGCAGTGAAATAGATAGCCGACCCCCTATCCTGAGAAAAAGTCCGATGGGTGTGGTCGGCTTTCTGTTTGTCCGACAATGAAAGTGGGGCGCTCTCCAAACCCAATAGAGACGGAGGTACGCAGTTCGCCGGTCGAGCACTTGTCCTGTATGGCCAAGTGCTCAACCGACGGGTTGGCTCCCAACCACCTAACTCCTGAGAGAACAAAGACGTGGGAGGTGCGATGGCAAAGAAGGGCACGAAAACGGGCAAGGACCTTGAACAGCAGGTGACCGACGCCTACCGCGCCATCGGCGCGCGAAAGGTAGAGCACGATGTGGAACTGGCCGGCCACCAAATTGACGTCTACGTCGAGTTGGGTACCATCGCCGAACACTCGCTGCACCGCATTGCAGTCGAGGCCAAGGACCACGCGAAACCCGTCGGCATCAGAATAGTCCGTGAATTTGCCGACGTGGTGAACAGCCTGCGCCGCCTGGGGCACGTTGACGAGGGCGTGATCGTCTCGTCAAGTGGCTTCAGCCGGCAAGCTCGCAACGCCGCAAAGGAACACAGCCTGCGCCTGCTCGAACCGGCCGACCTGGAGGCCATGGCCAGCGGGCCAGACCTGGCCCAGATGCACGCCGACTACCTGGCCTCCCTGCGCCAGCGCTTCGAGCAGGCGCAAGCTGCCCAACCGTCGAGTCGAGCTCTACGCCCACGCCGCCGAGACCCTCATCGCGAGCTGGCCCTACCGGCGGCAGGGAGTGGAGCTAGAGACCGGACGGGTGATCCGCCTCCTTTCACCTTTGCCGAGTATTTCACCGCCCGTTACCTGCCGGGCTATGGGAGGGGCTGAGCGAGGACGCCGAGGCGCGCCGGGCATTCCTGTGGAAATACGCTCACGTGTCCCGCTGGCGCGAGGCCCTGCTGCTCATGGCCGGCGATGTAGGACAGCGGAGGCGCTGGGTCGCATCGGCGATGTGCGGGCGGTGAAACCCATGCTGGCACGGATGGAGGATGAGTACGAGTGGGTGCGAGAAAGGGTAGCGGAGGCACTGGGGGTGCTCGGTGACATGCAGGCGGTGGAGCCCCTGCTGGCGCGGCTGGAGGACGAGGAGCAGTTGGTACGGGACCTGACACCGTCTTGGCCAACAAAAGATGCCGGTCACAGACCGGCTCGGAGCATGAAAGTCCTGATCATAGAAAGTGAGGCAACATGCGTCGCTTCTGTCGTTACTGTGGCGAAGAATTGAAGGAACCCGACGTCCGGTTCTGCCCCCTCTGCAGGCAATCAACAAATCTGCTTAAAGAGCTAGAAACAGAAACAGGGCAGCCGCGCCCAGCCATCCCCACACCTGCCTTGCCAGATGCAGACAGGCCAGAGCCGCCGCGCCTGATCATCCGCGAACCGGGACAGCCGCAGCGGGAGGCGTCTCTGGATCGAGACTCTTTTACCATCGGCCGCCGGCCGGATAACGACATCATTCTCTCCTTCGGCTACGTCTCCGGGCACCACGGCCGCCTGGAGCAGCGCGGCGATACGTGGCATTACGTGGATCTGGGTAGCACCAACGGCATCTTTGTCAACGGAAAGCTCCTACAGAGCGCCGACCTCAACGACGGCGACATCCTGCGCATCGGCGACCTCCACGGCAACTCGGTTAGCCTGACCTTCCAGGCGGTCGGCCTGGCCGATGTGCCGGCGCCTGCTTTCGGCACCATGCACATTCGAACCACCTCGCTGGAAAAGCAGCCCTCGCTCCTCATCGGCCGCGATCCCCAGGCCGACATCCCCCTGTCAGCGCCGGTCGTTTCCCGGCAGCACGCGCGCCTCAATTATACTCCCCAGGGACACGTTCTCACCGACCTGAACAGTGTCAACGGCACCTTCCTGAACGGAGAGCGCCTGGAGCGCCCGGCCCTTCTACGAGACGGAGACGTGGTGCAGATCGGTCCCTTTACCCTGGTCTATGGACCAGACGGGCTGCAGCAGTACACCAGCGCCGGTGGCGTGCGGTTGGACGGCCTCGGACTAGTCCGAGAAGTGGGACGTGGGGAGCGAAAGAAGCGCATCCTGGAGGACATCAACATCTCGATTTACCCCCGCGAGTTTGTCACGCTGGTCGGCACCAGTGGCGCGGGCAAGTCCACCCTCATGATGGCCCTCAACGGCTTTACCCGCGTCCAGGGGCAGGTACTGCTCAACGGGGACGACCTGTACCGCCACTTTGACCAGTACCGCACGATGGTCGGCTACGTGCCCCAGGACGACATCATTCACCGCGACCTGACAGTGTCCAACGCACTCCGCTACGCCGCCCGGCTGCGGCTCCCATCCGACACCTCTTCGGAAGAGATCGAAAAACGCATTGATCACGTTCTCGAACAGGTCGAGATGGTTGGCCAAAAGCGCCAGGTCGTCAGCAGCCTGAGCGGGGGGCAGCGCAAGCGGGTCAGCATTGCTGTCGAGCTGCTAGCCGAGCCGAACCTCTTCTTCCTCGACGAGCCCACCTCTGGGCTGGACCCGGGCTTGGAGAAAAAGATGATGCACACCCTGCGCCGCCTGGCCGATGGAGGCCGCACGATCCTCCTGGTGACCCACGCCACGGCCAACATTGTCCAGTGCGACCACGTCTGTTTCCTCGCGCAGGGACGCATGATCTACTTTGGGCCGCCGGAGGAGGCGCTCTCGTTCTTTGACGTGACGAGTGGCGACTTTGCCGACATCTATACCCAACTGGACGACCCCGATCCTACGGTGGCCCGCCAAAGAGCCGCCGTATGGGAGGAGAAATTCAAAGAGTCGCCCTACTACCGGCAATACGTGGCCGACCGGCATCGCGTTCTGCCTCAAGTGCGGCCGGTGGAAGGCAAGGCTGCCCCCGATCGGGGTCCCAGGGTCAGCCTGCTGCACCAGTTCTTCATCCACCCGTCGCTACCTCGATCTGGTGCTGCGGGACAAGCTGCTGCTGACCGTTCTGATGGCCGTGATGCCCATCATTGGCGCTCTGGTGCTGCTGGTGTCAGAGTCCAACTGGCTGATCGGCAACCCGGCGGCCGAGATCGAGCGCCAGTTGGCGGCCGACCTGGCGGCGGGAGAGAGCAGCGCTACCTACACCGTCATTGGGAACAGCCAGACACTGCTGTTCATCATGGCCCTGGCCTCGGTGCTCTTGGGCCTGTTTGGCTCCGTCTACGAGATCGTCAAGGAATGGTCGGTCTACCAACGGGAGCGCATGGTCACCCTGCGCATCCTGCCTTACATCGCCTCCAAGGTGGTGGTGTTGGGCATTTTTGCCCTGATCCAGTGCCTCCTGCTGATGCTGGTCATCAGCCTCAAGGTGGACTATCCCCAGCAAGGGGTCTTGTTCCCGGCCGTGGTCGAGATGTACATAACGCTGGTTTTCGCCACACTGGCGGCGGTGCTGATGGGCCTGCTCATCTCGGCCGTCGTGCCCAACCCCAACACGGTGATCTATCTCGTCTTTCTGGTGCTCTTTTTCCAGATGCTCTTTGCCGGGGTGCTCTTTGACCTGCCGGGCCTCACGAACCAGTTCTCCAACCTGACGCTCACCCGCTGGGCAATGGAAGGGCTGGGTACCTCGGCGGACATGGAGCGGCTGAACGCCCTTACCCGCACCCGCTTCCTGCCCGACCCGATCACCGAACAGGTCTCAATGCTGGTCGAGCGGCCGGCCGAGGATTGGGAGCCGGTGATGGTGGTGACAACCACGCAACAGATCACCGTGCCCGTGCAGATGAGCCTCACCCAAACAGTGCCGGTTTCCGTCCCCCATGTGTCGGTGGTGACGACGACGCAAGAAATCGCGGTGCCCATTCAGCCGGGCCTCACTCAGACAGTGCCGGTTTCCGTCCCCCGCGTGTCGGTGGTGACGGTCACGCAAGAGATCGCAATACCCATCCGGCAGAGGGTCACCCACACCGTGCCCCTATCCGTCCCGCAAGTGACGGTCAACGAGATGATCAGCATCACAGAAACGATCACCAGGACGTTCACCGCCGAACCGGAGACCATGGACATCTTTAACAAGCAGGATTTCCACATCCGCTACACCAGATCGCTGGGACACCTGGTCTTGGATTGGGCCATGCTGCTCGGCTTTGGATTGGCCTTTGGCCTGGCCACGGCGATCGTGCTGAGGCGAAAGGACGTGGGCTGAACACAAGGAAGGTAAAAATGAGCGATCAAAATGAAATCGAACGCCTCAAGAGAATTCGCGAACGGCAACTCAGGGCACGCGATCCAAAGGCCTATGACAGAAAAATCATGCGCAAGGTCAGTGCCGATTACAGGAAAAAGAGCCAGCTTACCTTTCGAGACGTGCTGAGGGACATACCGGGCAAGTGGTGGGGCATGTTATACGGCGGGGTCTTTGGCCTCGTCGTGGCCGTGCTGGTCAACGTGGCGCTGGAAGCCTCCTGGGCCAGGTACCTGGGCTACCTGATCGTCTTTGCCTGCGTCGTGATCGGGCGTCTGCTCGGCACGGTCCTGGACTGGCGCGAAGAGGATCAC
>CAYVPU010000005.1:0-38969 GCA_964453885.1 uncultured Anaerolineae bacterium
CAGCAGCGTAGCCTTTGCTGGCAGGGTCGTAGTAGGTCAGCCTGCCGTTCTCTTTTTTGTAAAAACTGGTGTGCCCGGCGGCCAGCATCTCCTTGACCCACGGCGTGACCATCATGCCCTCGGATTCCATTCGCTCGACCGACTCGGCCACGCCCAGCGCATCCCAAACCTCGAACGGGCCAAGCTGGTGGTTAAAACCCCACTTGTTGGCGTTGTCAATAGAGACAATGTCGTCGGCGATCTCTGGAATGGCGTGGGCCGCATAGTTGAGGCCAAAGGCAGTGGTGGCCCAGATAAACTGCCCGCCACGGTCGTCTTCGGCGCAGAGCCGCTTGATCCGCTCGCCCACGTCCTCAACGTTCCTGTGCTTGCCCACCGACTCGAAGCGCGGCTTGGTCGGCGGCTGGTAGTCCATCGTCTCCGGGTCCAGTATCCAGAACTGGCGGCCTTGCTCGGTCTCTACGCGCTTGTAGAAGCCCTGGCGCGTCTTGTTGCCCAGCCACTTGCGCTCCAGCATGGCTTCGATGAGTGCCTTGCTCTCCTCGTGCTGCAGTTCCTCGCGGTACGGATCGTGGGCGATGGCCGGGTAGAGGTTGCGGTTCACGTGGGCCATCACGTCAATGCCCACCAGGTCATACAGCCGGAAGGTGGCCGACTTGGGATGACCGATGGTCGGCCCGGTGAGGCGATCTACCTCTTCGATGGTGTAGCCGTTGTCCAGCGCATAGTTCAGCGTGTAGGCCCCAACGACCGAGATGAAGCGGTTGGCAATAAAGTTAGGCGTGTCCTTGCAGATGACCACGCCTTTGCCCAGCGCCCGCGTGCCGAACTCTTTCATAAACTCGACGACCTCGGCCTTGGTCTGCTCATGGGGGATGACTTCCAGCAGCTTGAGGTAGCGGGGCGGGTTGAAGAAATGCGTACCCAGGAAATGCGCCTTAAAGTCGTCGGAGCATCCCTCGGCGATGTCCTTGATGGGGATGCCGGAGGTGTTGGTGCTGACGATGCTGCCTGACTTGCGGACCGCCTCGATGCGGGCCATGAGCGACTGCTTGATGTCCAGCCGCTCAATGATGGCCTCAATGATCCAGTCCGCCTCGCCTACCCAGTCAAAGTTGTCTTCCAGATTGCCCAGCGTGACGCGGTCAGCGATGTCTTTAGCGAAAAAGTTAGCAGGGCGGGCCTTGATGCACCGCTGCCAGCCTTCGTTGACGATGCGATTGCGCACCGCCGGGTGATCCAGTGTCAGCCCTTTGGCCTCCTCTTGGGGCGTCAACTCTCGTGGGACGATGTCCAGCAGGTAGGCCGGGATGCCGGCGTTGGCCAGGTGAGCGGCGATGGCCGCTCCCATCGTGCCGGCGCCGATGACGGCCACACGGTTGATGGTGTAACTCATAATCGTACCTCCCTTCGGAATGCTCAGTTTGGAACTCTCAGTTCAATACAGGAAAAAGCTCCTACTCCACTCTTACATGGTCACACTCATCCCGCCGTCTACTACGAACACCCCGCCGGTGACGTAATCCGAAGCAGGAGAGGCCAGGTAGAGCGCCAGTCCCGCTACGTCTTCCGGCTCACCGAAGCGGCCTAGCGGCAGTGCACCTAAAATTGGATCGGCGATCTGGGGCGTTTGCCACAGCACGCGACTAAAGCGAGTCTTGATCACCCCGGGCGCGATGGCGTTGACCTGGATGTTGGCCTGGCCCAGTTCCGTGGCCAGCACCTGCGTTAGCATGATCACGCCCGCCTTGGAGACGCTGTATACCCCCATGCCGGGCGAAGGTCGCAGCCCGGCCACAGAAGCGAGGTTGATGATCTTGCCTCCGCCCTGCTTCTCCATCTGCGGCGCAACTGCTTTGCACAGGCGGAACACGCCCGTCAGGTTGGTGTCGAGAATCTTGGCCCACTGGCCTTCGTCAGCCGTGAGTGCTGGGCCAAAGTGGGGGTTGGTGGCCGCGTTGTTGACCGCCACGTCCAGCCGGCCAAAGGCTTCCACCGTGCCCGTTACCAGCGCCATCACGTCGTCCGGCCGGCCCACGTGGGCCTGGACAGCCAGTGCCTCCCGGCCAGCAGCCTCAATCTCGTCGGCCACGGCCTGCACGTTCTCCAGCTTGCGGCTGCTCACCACCACCCTGGCCCCGGCCTCCGCCAGCCGCCGGGCGATGGCCCGCCCGATGCCCCGCGACGCGCCGGTGATTACTGCGACTTTGCCTTCCAGCGAAAACTCGTTCATAGGTCTCCCTTTTCTTCTAACCGCGCAACACCTTTTCCATAAAGGCCACGTACCGCTCAAAGACGGGTTTGGCTTTCTTCCTCAACATCATCGGTCCCATGTGGGTGATGCCCTCGAACTCGACCAGTTTGGCCTCGGGCAGCAGTTCCACCAATTCGCGGGACATCTGATAGGCCACTGTCCCCCGCCCCGACAATCCCACTGTCGGCATCTCGCCCTCCCCTTTTGCAGATTTGCTGATTCGCCTACTTGAGCTGCGCGCTACGGAAGCCCAGGATGCGCCGGGCGACGATGAGTTTGTTGATCTGACCTGTGCCTTCAAAGATGTCGTTGATCTTGGCGTCGCGCATCCACTTTTCCAGCAGCAGCTTGCGCGAGTAGCCCAGCGGCCCCATCAACTCGACGGCCTTTTGCGTGATCCACGTCACTGCCTCGCCAGCCTTGGCCTTGCACATGCTGGCCTGGGCGGGATTGTTCATCTTCATGTCGGCCATCCAGACGGCGCGCAGGGTGAGCAGCCAGGCCGCCTTGAGTTGCGCCTCCATCTCTAGCACGTCCCGCTGGACGGCGGTGAGCTTGTGGCGCGGCACGCCGTAGGGGATCTCGACGCCGTTCTTCTCCAGCTCTTCTTTGACAAGCTCCAACGCCGCTCTTCCCACGCCGATGGCGCTGGCCGCCACTGCCGGGCGCGAAGCATCGAAGGTTTGCATGACACCCTTGAAGCCTTTAGTTTTGGTCCTGTCGCGCACCTCTGGGCTGCCCAGAATGTTTTCGTAGGGGATGCGGCAGTCCTCAAAAACGATGGTTGCCGTGTCGTTGGCGCGGATGCCCAGTTTGTCCTCGATCTTGGTGACCGTCATGCCGGGCGTGCCCCGCTCGACGACAAAGCTCTTGATGCCGGCCCGTCCTGCCGAGCGGTCCACCGTGGCCCACACGACCACGATGCCGTCCGACTCTTGCGCGGCCATGAGGCCGCCGGTGACGAAAATCTTTTCGCCGTTCAGGATCCACTGGTTGGTTTCGGGGTCGAGCGTGGCCGTGCACTGAATGGCGGATACATCGGAGCCAGCGCCGGCCTCAGTGATGGCCATGGCTCCCCACTTGGGCTTGCCCTCGGTGAAGCGGGCGAGAAATCGCTCTTTCTGCTCCGGCGTGCCGACAGCCAGAATAGCCGCCCCGGCCAGGGCCGCATCCGGTGTGCAGAGGTAAATGCCCGCGTCGCCCCAGGACATCATCTCGACGACGTGAACGAGCATCATGTTGCCAATGGGTGGGCGTTTTTTCTTTTTCTCGTCTCTTGGTTTGTCCTTCTTGGACTTGCTATAGCCGCTGAGACCACCCGTCATCTTTTGGAACTCCCACACCATGTTGATGTAATCCCACGGCTTTTCGTGCTCTTCTTCGTCGTACTTTCGGGCCACGGGCCGCATCATGTTCTCGGCTGTCATTTTCAACATTTCCAAGTTGCGCTTGATCACGCTGGGTGCTTCAAAGTCTATCATTTTATCCCTCCTGGAGAGAATTCTCAATGCTCAATTCACAATGCACAATTGACCCTCACACCATGGCCATGCCATCAAAGGTGACAAAGCCCCGACCGTTGCGCAGCCACATCTCGACCGGGTAATCGCGGATGTAGCCGTACCCGCCGAGCACCTGCACGGCCCGGTCGGTGACAGTCAGCACCATGTCGTCGGCGTAGGTCTTGGCCAGGTAACACTCCTTGGTGGCATCTTCACCCCGATCCAGCTTCCAGGCTGCCTCCCAGGCCATGAGGCGCGTGGCATCTACCTCAATGGCCATCTCGGCCAGCATGAAAGCGATGGCCTGCCGGGAGGCAATCGGCTCGCCAAAGGCATGGCGCTCTTTGGCGTAATCGCGAGCGTACTCGTAGGCCGCTTTGGCCACGCCCACGGCCATGGCCGCCAGCGCCACGCGCGAATGGTTGAGGATGCGGTTGAAATCGCACCCTGCCTCGCCGCCCAGCTTGTTGGCCCTGGGCACACGGCAGTCGCTCAGCGCCAACTCGTAAGTAGCCAGCGCCTTGACGCCCATGTTCTTCTCCCGTTCGCCTATCTCCAGCCCCGGCGTACCTTTAGGGACGATGAACCCCTGTGTCGCGCCGTTCTCGGCGGCCCAGACCAGCAGCAGGTCAGCGTCGGCGGCCAGGGGGACGTAACATTTCTGACCGTTGAGGACGTATTCGTCCCCCTCCAAGGTTGCCGTCGTCGCCAGTTCGTTGGGATCGAAATCGTAGCGCGGTTCGATGAGGGCTGCCGTAGCCGGCTTGAAGGCCTCGTCGCAGAAGAGGGGCAGGTATTCCGCTTTCTGCTCGTCTGTGCCCGCTTCGAGGATGGGAAAGGCCACCAACCCAGGGGCCAAGGCGTGCATGGCGGTGCTCAGGTCGCCGTAGGCCAGATCCTCAGTCACCAGCACGCCGGTCAGGGCCGAGTGCTCGCCAAAGCCGTCGTACTCTTCTGGGACATGGCTGGCGATGAGCTCGAACTCCCAGGCGGTATCAACCAGCTCTCTGGGAACCTGCCCTGCCTCGTCACATTCGCGGGCCGCTTCGCGCATCTCTTCGATGGCGAATTTGGACACCGCCTCGACGATCATTTTCTGTTCTTCGGTCATTTCAAAAGATATCATGGTTTCCTCCTTAAAGTTTTACAACGATTCACCGTTCTCCGTGCGCTCTAGCAGATCCTGCAGCCAGTCCAACTCGGCTTGCAGATGGGAGCGGAAGCGGTCTGTCACCGCCCGGATGCCCATAAACGGCCCGTCGCGCACGCGACCGCTCTCATCCTGTGGCTCCACGATGTCGCATTGCTTTTCCACGATGCGGATGCGTCGGAGAATCAGCCCAACGAGTTCATCCTGAGGCAGCACGTCGAGAGCAGCCACGGCGATGAACAGCGGAACGGGCACTGGCTGATTCGACCGCCACACTTCTCGCACCATCTCTATGAACGCAGAACGGCCACGCTCGGTAATGGCAAACACACTCCGCGCGCGGCCGCTTTCCACTTCGATGCCGACTTTTTCGACAAGCCCCTCGTTGCTCATTCTACTCAGTCTGTTATAGAGTGTGGCCAGGGGGATGGTGCTCCACATATCAATACACTCGCGCTCCAGGGTTTTTTTGATCTCGTATCCATAAAGCGGTTTGTGGCGCAGGAGCGATAGAATGGCAAGTTGTGTCTCTGACATAGCGCCTTCTCCCCGACCAAATTCCACGTCAATATATCCTATCGTGGAATATTATAACATGGAATATAGGAACCGTCAAGAACGTTTGACAAAACTATCACTCTGGCTATAATACAGGCGTCTGGGCCGCTAGCTCAATTTGGCAGAGCAGCTGACTCTTAATCAGCGGGTTACAGGTTCGAGTCCTGTGCGGCTCATAACACACAGCTCGATGGACAACTGTCCATTGAGCTGTTTTTGTATCCGAGTAACCATCTAGCAAAGCTTTGCCTCAAACCGCAAGTCAGCGTTGTTCGCCACGGTCTTTGACCGAGACTCACCCACTACGCTCAAAGCAGCTATTGTCTACCAAATAGAACATTTGTCTTGACAAGTCGAAAGAAATCGTGTATAATAGCCATAGATTAGAACAAATGTTCTACACGGGGTATTTGGCATGACCGAAATTGCGACCAAAGGCAGGATTACGGCACTCCTCGGCAAACATCAGATGACCACCGGCGAGCGAATGTCGCTGCGCCGCCTGGCCGACATGGCCCAGGTGCCCAAGGACTTTGTCTACCGGCTGGATGCGGGTCAGGCACGCTACGTGGAGTTAGATGCGCTGGCCCGTCTGTGCATCGCGCTGCGATGCCGCCTCGAAGACATATTGGTGTGGAAAAATGACGATAGAAACGACCCTTCGGCAAGCTCAGGGCACCGCGAATCCGTTTGATATTCTACCCGTCAACCTGTTCAACGTCTTTAGCACCCAGGGGCACGGCAACCTGCAGCGCTATTGCATGGCCATCCTGCTGCGCATCTACGAACTGGCCGAGTTCAACCGTTTTGGTCTGACCCGCCAAGTCGTCGTGGCCGAGATAGTGGACTATCTCAAGACAGTAGATCAAAAAGATTTGGCAGCGATTGAGGCGGAGGACGAGGCGGACGGTGGCGGATGGTTCGACTCCGCTCCCCTCGACTACGCTCGGGACGGGCACCACAGACGGGACTATGCCGGTTACCTCCTGCGGCGGCTGGTGGACGCAGGCTGGCTGGAGCGTGAGCAGACCGCCGACTATACCGAGTACATCATCCTGCCTGACTATGCCTTCACCCTGATGGAGGCATTTCGCGCCATCCAGGAGCAAAAACCGCAAGAGTACACCGGTCAACTCTACGCTGCCCACCAACTGCTGACCAACGAGTCTGAGGACTTTTCACCATCGCTGGCATTGACCCAGGCCTATGAGAACGTCCGCCAGGTGGTGCGCGGCCTCAATGAACTGAACCAGAACATCCGCCGCTACACCGAGCGGGTGACCAGGGACCAGGACCCTTTGACTTTGCCCTCCGTCCTTGGGCCGGAGGACCAAGGGCTCACGACATGCGGGGCAGGTGTGGCCGAACTGCTCCGTTTGCAGTACGACGACTACGCCCAGGTCCTCGGCCCGGCCTACCACGCCCTGAAAACGTCGGACCACGTCTCGCGCTACCGGCGCGACATCGTCGCCCAGCTGCAAACCTGGCAGATGGACGATGGCTGGCTGGAGCGCACCGCTGACGAACTGGCCGTACAGGGGCGACGCACCCCTGCCCAATCCGTCGAGGAGATCGGCCACATCATGCGCTTTATCATTCACCAATTGGAGGGACTGGACCCTCTGCTGGACGAGATTGACCGGCGTCACGCCCAGTACCTCCGCACCTCGCTGCGGCAGGTCCGTTACCAACTGGTCAGCGCCGATGGGAGTTTTCAGGATCGACTCGTGGCTTTGGGCCGCAAGCTGGCCGATTTACTGAAGGAGGGCGAGCGCTGGCTACCGGAGGAGATGCCCGCCCTGCAAGCTCCCTCCCTGCGCCAGCCCGACGCCAACAGCCTGTACACGCCGCCCCGTCAGAGAGCCCCTTTTGTGCCGCAGCCGGTCATCATGCCCCTGCTAGATCCCGGCGACGTGGATACCTTGCGCGCCCTGACCCTCCGCGAAATCAGCCAGACCATCACCCCCGGCAAGGTTAACGACTACGTCAAGACCCTGTTTAACGGCCACCACGTGCTCCACGTCAGCGAGCTGCCTGCCGACCTGTTCGATGACCTGCCCTGGTTCATCTATGTCGTCGCCTACGGCAACCACCCCGATGTCGAATACGACATCGAACCCCTGCCCGGCGAGCCAGTAGCCGCGGGACCCTACCGCGTCAAGCCGTTCCAGTTGAGAGGCAAGTGACAAGTTGCAAGTAGCAAGTCCCATTTGCCACTCATCCAAACCAGGAGTTGAAGGAAATGGAATTCACCACTGAATCCGTACTCGAAATGACCGCGCTGCCCGACAAGGTGCGCCGTGAGGTGCCCCGCGTGATGAATCGCCTGCTGGGGGGAACCTTTCTTTACCAGGAGGACGAGACCGGTAAAGAGGACTATTACCTGGTCTACCGCCACCGCGGCGTCTTTGAAACGTTGTTGGCCCTGTCGGGGTTCACGCTTTCACACGACGATTACCACCGCATCTTCCAGGTTGTCTCCGACTGGAGCTACTGCCGCCAGCGATGCAAACTGGACGAAACGCTGATGGTCGTCGTTTTGCGCAAGCTCTACGAAGAGCAGGCTGAGCGCCTCAGTCTGGCCGCCGACCCGGTGGTCACTATTGGCGCAGTGCGCGAGGAATACCGCACCATCACCGGCAAAGAGCGCGTCCTGGGCATCACCCAGTACGAGGAGATCCTCAAGCGACTGAAGCGCCTGGGCCTTGTCGAGCCGCTCAACGGCCGCACTCTTGACGTCCGCGATGGCGAAGCCCGTCTCCGACTGCGCGGTTCAGTCCGAATGATCCTCCCTGTTCAGACCGCTGATGAGATGGAGGCATGGTTGAGAAAGTACCGGGTGAAATAGCATGAAAGAACTAAAATGCATCCGCCTGATCAACTGGCACCTGTTTGAAAACACCACCATTACCTGCAATGGCACCACGTACTTTATCGGCACCAACGGAACGGGCAAGTCCATTATCCTCGATGCCATGCAGTTTGCCCTGGTAGGCGGCCAGCGGGACGTGAAATTCAACCAGGCCGCCATGAGCGGCAGCCGCCGCACGCTGACCAGCTACGTGCGGGGCGAACTGGGCACCGAGGCCAACCGCTTCCTGCGCGACGATGCCACGGGCGTGGTAGCCCTCGAATTCCGTGAGGACGACGGTACCCACTTTGTCCACGGCGCGGTGATAGACGCCTACCAGGATGGGCGCTCGCCCAATATCACCTACTTTCTGGTCAACAACGCCCCTCTCAACGACGACTGGTTCTTCCGTGCGCCGGGCAAGCTCTTCGACAGCCGCGCCTTCCGCCGTCATCTGGAGCATTTCGCCTTGCCCCACGGTCGCGCCCACCTCTTCACTCGGCTGGAGGACTATCGCTTCCATCTCCTCAACCGACTGGGTCAGCTCAAGGACACCTTTCCGGCCAAGATCGTCAAGGGACTGGCCTTCAGCCCCCTGACCAACATCCGCGATTTCGTCCACAACTACCTCCTCGATGAGAACCTGGTAGATGTGTGCGTGTTGCAAGAGCAACTGGAGACCCTGCGCCACTTTGAGAACCTGGCCGGCGACGTCTGCCGCCGCATTGAGGAACTGAACCGCATTGAGGAGCTGGACCAGGAGCGGGCGACGCACCGCCGCCTGCGTTTCACCAACGGCTACATCCGGCGCTGTGCTCAAGGCGACGACTATCTGGCCGAGTTGAAGCGCCGCCGCCTGGAACTGGACGAGAAGCGCATCGAACTCTGTAAAGCCGAGTTGCACCGGGAGGGACTGGAGGAGAACCTAGAGTTTGCGCGCCAGGGGCTCATTGACGCTCAGGTCGCCTTGCAGATCGATGCGACTGCCGCCCGCGAAAAGGCCCTGGGCGAGGAGATCGCCGAGGCCCGTGAAAAAGTGTCTGCCCTCCGCCGCCGCAAGGCCGAGCTGACCGGCATCGTCTCGGCGGAGCAGGCCACGACAGATGAGCTACGAGCCTTGTTGCAAGAGGATGGCCTGGATGCGCCACCGTCGCTGGACCGCTTTGCTGAACGGTCGGAGGAAATAGATACCGAGTTATTGGAGATCATCGCCGACCTGCAGGGCGAGCTGGAGACCCTGGGCGACGAGTACGCCCGACAGAAGGCCCTCCTCCAGGAGCAGGCCGCTCAACTCCGCCGCGAGGCCGAGGGCTTGCAGCGGGAGATCACTCAGCTTCGCACCGGCGACCGCGACGTCAGCACCGACACCGAAGCACCCCAGTCTGCCCGCCTGCGCCGTTTGCTGCGGGCCGAGCTGGGCCTCGGCGCCGACGATGTGCCCTATCTCTGCACCCTGCTGCGCGTGCCCGACGAGTCATGGCAGGACGCTGTGGAGGGACTGCTGGGCCGCAACCGCTTCCATCTCCTCGTCCCGCCGGAGCATTACGACACGGCCATGGCCCTCTATCGCCGCTGCCGCCACAGGGACCGGCTGCACGGCGTGGGCCTGCTGGACGGCGAGCGGCTGGTGGCAAACGCACGCCTGGCCCGCTCTGGCACCCTGGCTCACGAGGTGGAGACGAACCACCCCACTGCCCGCGCCTTTGTGGACCTGGTACTGGGCGGCTACGTTCAGTGCGACAGCCTGGAGGACCTACGCGACCATCGCACCGCCGTCACCCGCGAGTGCTTTGTGCGGCGCACCTACACCACCAGCCACCTGGACCCGCGTTTCTACCGCCGCTGGTTCATCGGCGAGCGGGCCATCCCCCGCCAGATCGAGCAGCGGGAGGAGCGGCTGGCCGCCATCGCCGAGGAGATGGTGGCCCTGCAAACCCGCTCCGACGGCCTGGCCCGGCGGCTGGCCCTGACCCGCGACAAGGTGCGCCTCTACTTTGACCTGGAGCGCGATCTGCCCACCGTCGCCCCCCTGCCCGCGCGGGAAGCGCACCTGGCCGAGTTGCAGGCCGAGCTGGCCGCTCTCAACACCCAGACTGTCGAGACGCTGCGGGCTGAGGTGGAGCGCCATCAGGCCAAGGTGAGTGACCTGCAGGGGCAGGCCATCCAGTTAGAACGAGAGATCGGCCGCCTGGAGGAGCGCATCGCCACCCTGGCTAACGAGACGCTCCCGTGCCTGGAGCGGGACGCCGACCAGGCCATCCAGGACGCATCTGCCTTTTTGCAGGAGGAGGGCGCGGAGGAGATGCTAGCCGACGTACAGGCCGAGTACGAGCGCCGCCGCAAACGCCGGCCGCTGGAGACAATCCTGCGCAACGCGTCCCGCTACGAGAACGACTACCAGACTGCCGAGAACCGGAGCCGCGACCGGCTGCGCGAGGCCAAGCAAGCCTACAGCCTGACCTATGATTTCGGCTTTGACGACGACGAAGATGCCGCCCGCTACATCCGCGAGCGAGACAAGTTCGTTGAATCAGAGTTGCCCCTTTACGAGGAGCGTATCGCCGAGCAGCGTGCCCTGGCCGAGCAGGAGTTGGTGGAGAACTTTATCCACCGCCTGCGGGAGCAGATCGAAGACGCCCGCCAGCAACTGGGTTACCTCAACGCCACCCTGTCAGCCCTGCGCTTTGGCGGCGAGCGATTTGAGTTTATCACCCGCCCCGAGCCCTCGCTGCGCCAGGTCTACAACCTGATCATGGACAGCCAGGCGGTTCTTGGCTCGTCTCTCTTTGACTCCGACTTTCGACAGCGCCACCAGCAGGGCTGGGACCTGCTCTTCGAACGGCTGACCGTCGGCCCCGATGGGGACACGGGGCGGGAACTGCGGGAGCTGCAGGATTATCGCAATTACCTGCAATACGACATCCGCATCCACTATCCCAACGGCGATCGGGCGCTGTTCAGCCAGATCAACGCCAAGAAATCGGGCGGCGAGACCACCACGCCCTTTTACGTGGCCATGGCCGCCTCCTTTGCTCAGGCCTATCGGCTCAACCAGCCCCGCCACGCCGACACCGTCCGCCTGGCCCTCTTTGACGAGGCCTTTGGCAAGATGGACACAGCCCGCACGGCCAGCGCCCTCAAGTTCATGGTGGACAGCCAGTTGCAGGTCATCCTGGCCACCCCGCCCGACAAGGCTGGCGGCCTACTGCCCTACGTGGATTCGGTCCGCACCGTGGTGCGCAAGAACAACCACTCCTTTGTCATTGAGATTGACAAGGCGGAGATGATGAGACACCTGGAGACAGAGAAAGAGATAGAGAGGGAGAGGGTGTGAGCAGTTCTTCTGTCACCGGCGCCCGCCCACCGCTTAGCCACGGCGGGGCGGGCTATGTTCTGGGCACAGAAGGTGGGTCGCCGAGCGGCGGCAGCGCATCTGCTACAACTTTTCTGCCATCTCCTCCAGGTCGTCGTAGTCGTAGGGCGGCCTCTTCCGCACGCCCCACACCCATACCCAGCCGTCGGTGTCGTTCACGGCGTATATGAGCCGCCATTTCTCCATGCGAATCCGCCGCAACTCCACGTCGGCTGGCACGTCCAGCCCCGTTGTGTCCAACGCTCGACTATTATGCGGGCGCGGATCTCTGGAAAGACCGTCAATGGCTCGCTTTGCCCTCTGGCGGACGTGTCCTGGCAAGCGCTTTCGTTCAGTATGGGCTGCCGGCTCGATGAGGAGATCATACCGTCGCGTCATCGTCCCACTCGGTGGCTACTCTGTCCCATCGCAACGCTCCTGATGTCACTGGTCCTGCTTTCAACCGGGGCAACCATTCTCGGACGATCGCCCGATCATCTGCCTCTTCCAGCCAGGCCAGTAGATTTTCCCAGGCCGACAGCGGGAGCATTACGTCAGTTTTGCTGCCATTCGCGTCCACCAGGTATCGCACCAATGCGGCTGCTATTTCCAAGGGGTTATCAGTACCTTGTACCGCTCGAAAACCCGAAACTTTAACCTTGGTCATTCTACACTCCTCGCTCGACCTGTCACGCCTGTATGTGCCCTCACGGTATTTGGCCAGTCGGAGAGGCGGGGCCTCCACTCCTCGGCCTCGGCTGCCAGCCGTTCCAGATTGTCCAACTCCCGACCGATATCGGCCCGCAGAATGGCGAACCTACGTTACAAGTATCACCTCTCCACTGACCTACATCAGATTATACCCCAGTTTGCGGCATTCTGCAAAGCGCTAACGCTTGAGACTCATATCGCTTTGGTTGCCCCAAAATTGAAATGCGCCCACGCTTGGCCGGGCTGGTGCGGCATCCCTCCCTGGCCGCCTCTCAGCAAAGATTGACAGGCCTGACCAATTGAGCTATACTGGCGATGTACAATTCCAAGAGAATGCATGTGGAACGCCCGCAAGCTTGGGAGAAGGCATGAAATCTCAGGTTTCGTTCACCCCCTCGACCGACGTGGCCGCCATCCTGCACAACCTGCTCGACCAGTACGAGCGGCGCAAGGACCCTTACGCCCGCGTCGTCCGCTGCGACCTGGGGGCATTGGATCTGCCCGGCTACAACAGCCAGTTGGACCCGGAGCCGCGCCAGGTGACCAACGAGCAGTTTCAACAGTTGGAAGAGCGGGGCATGGTGGTTTTGACCTGGCTACCCGGCCAGATCGGTCACCTGCTGGAATCTGTGACCCTGAACCCCGACCTCACGGACGACGTCTTTGCCCTGCTGGGCCGCGATCCCCTGGCCGCCCGCCGCGCCCGCCTGCGCGACCTCTTGATGGGCGAACGCTTCCGGTTGGATGGCTGGCGGCTACAGGCCGTACAGCATACCCTGGACCAACTCGAAGCCGAACGCTCGCCCGCGCCCTTTTCGCTGACCGACGAGGAACTCAATCGCGACCTGCTGGCCGCCCTGGTCGCCCTGGCCGACGTGACCGAGGAGACGCCTATGCGCGTGTTCAGCGTGCGCGTCTTTAACGACAGCAAGCGCTTCGAGGCGCTCCGGGGGGCAGTGGTGCGCCTGGCCCGGCGGCACCAGCCCGATTGGCGCGATCTGAGGCCAGATGAGGTGCTGCGAGAGTTGGGGCTGGTGACCAATCCAGGCCATCTCTACCTCTTTGGGCCGTGGCGGTTGGTGGATGATCGGGGCATCGTCCACTCTCTGGCCGATTTCGAGCCGTCGGTGGGCATCCCGACCCGGCTGGCGGCGGAGGTCCGCCAGGTCACGGTGGACGCCGAGCGGGTAGTGTGCGTCGAAAATCTGACGTCCTTCTACGAACTGATCCGGCACGAGTCCGAAGGGCTGGCGGCCCTTTACCTGGGGGGCAATCCTTCCCCGGTCTGCCGCCACCTGCTGCGCCGCCTGGCCGATCATACCCCAGAGTGCGTGCCGCTGCTGGTCTGGGCCGATCTTGACTACGGCGGTTTGAGCATACTGGCCCAATTGCGGCGGCTTGTCTCCCGCCGTTTTGTGCCCTATCGAATGGACATAGAGACGCTGGAAGCCCATGCCCTCTGGGCCAGTCCCCTGACGCCCGCCGACGAGCGGCGACTGGCCCGGCTGGCGCGTCATCCCTACCTGGCCGATGTGCGGCCTCTCATCCAGCACATGCTGGCGCGCGGCTTGAAACTGGAGCAAGAGGCTATAGCATTGACGACCAGGCCGTGAGAAATCGGCGAGCCCTGCGTTGAGCGAAGGCACTTGTCCTGTACCCTTGGTCCTACGGCCCAAGGACGTAGGGCGGCCAAGCCCTTGGTCTCCTTGATCCTGGGGCTCAAGGACCCAGGGCTCTGGCCCAAGGACAGAGGGTACAGGGTCTGCGACCGAGCCCGCGTTTTTTTGCTTGCCCCACTCCAGGTGGGACTTGCAGGACAAGGGTTTGTCGGATCAGACCAGGACTTTGCCTTTTACGTGAGAGGGGACATCCACACCCAGGAGATGTAGGATAGTCGGCGCCACGTCGGTGATGTGCGGGGCATCAAGTTGGCTGCCAGGGTGGATGCCAGGGCCGGCCATGATCAGCACGCCAGGGATGTCTTCTGGGAGATACGGGCCTTCGTGGCCACCGGACCACCAGGTGTGGTTGGTTTCCAGAACCGGCTTGACTCCGACCTGGCCCAGCGACTCGCCCCGGCCCAGGCCATAACCACGTGCCAGGGCCAGCAGCAGGTCGGGCACCTCGCCAGGACGTGCCCCGGGGTAGACTTCCTCGGCCCGCAGAACGGCTTTGACCACCGGCTTGCCGGTCTCGGGGTCGGTGAGGGTCGGCAGCCGGGCGGAGAGCTCGTTCCGCAAAGCTTCGTATTCGTCCCCCGGCGCGACGAGACCCTGTGGGTCGCGCCCCTGCACGTTCAAAAAGATACCGCCCGTGCCGAAACCACAGGCCCGCGTGCGTGCCCAGTCTACGCGGGCCTTGCCCCATTCCAGGTGGGGCTTGCCTTTTCTCCCCGGCGCCGTGTGCAGATAGCCTTCTTCTCGCAGCCAGGAGTTGAGGTAAAACCAGCGATAGATCGGCACTCCTCCGTGGTCGCTGGCGACGATGACCGTCACGTCGTCGCCAACCAGTGACAACAACTCTCCCACTTGCCGGTCCACCCATCGGTAGGCACGGGCGATTTCGTCGCCAAAGCGGGCCGCCTCGGCGGGGTCGTGGGCTGGGTGGGCCGGGTCCATGGCTCGCCAGAACATGTGCTGAGCGTTATCTATGGGAAAATAGTGGGCCATAAACAGGTCCCATTCCTCATGGACCAACAGGTGGCGGACAATAGTGGCCTGCTCGTCCCAGGCGTGATCGGCGTCTTCCAGGAATGTCTTTGGCGGGATGAGGTTCTGCTGCAGGCCGGCCTGATCGGCGGGCAGGCCCACTGTGGCAAAGGGGCCGACGGCATCCGCCAGGCGGGGAGCCAGGTCAGGCGGCGCGGTGAGGGGGTAGAGCGGCGCTTGCGGTGCGCATTGGATCGGTGTGCGATACAGGTCTACTGCCTCGCCGATCAGGTGCAAGAGTTTGAGACGATAGATGCCCTGGATGCGCATGCCGTCGGCCAGGGTAAAGGTGGCGGGCAGCCACTCGCTCCACTGGCCGACGCTCAGAGTGGCAATGGGGGTGGGATCGTCCGGCGAGGCGGCAACGCGCAGTTGACCACCCTCGACGCGACAGATCAGGGAACTGATGGTGCGCGCCGGCCCGTCCAGATCGCCTTTGAGCCAGCCATTGGCAGCCAGGCGCAGCGGCTTGACCTGAGCCTTATTAGCCTTGCCCTGGACGGTGGTGTAGAGAGCCGAGGTACCAAAGCTGCCAACAAGGTCTGGCATACCCAGGCCGGCAAACACGCCGCCATTCACCGGGTCGGGCGGAAAGTCACCAGGAACGCGAAGGGTAAAGCTGCGTAGGCCGGCGGTGGTGAGCATCTGGCCCAGGGTGGGAGCACGCCGGCGGCTACGGTAGGTGGGCAGGCCGTGGTCTCCAGCTGTGACAGTGAACATGCCCAGGGTAGGCCGGTAAGCGCCAGTCGCTTTGGTCACAAAGTCACGCACACCATGGCCAGCCGGGCCAACACCAGTGAGGAACGACGTCCATGCCACAGGCGAGACCGGGGGAAAAGTGGTGAGCAGGGGAGCATAGACACCCCTCGCCCGAAGGCGAGTCAGGTTCGGCAATTGGCCGGTTTCTATCAGTTGTTGCAAAATAATCGGATCGGCGCCATCAGCACCAATGACCAGGATGCGCCGCCTCTTTTGACCGGTCACAGTTCCTCTTATTCTTCATCAGTACCGGAGATCATGTAAGGCAGGGAGTGAATGAGCCGGCGGTCGGCCTCAATGGCAATGACCGCCTGGCGGACCAGGTAGACGATGTATTCCGTGGAACTGCGAAAGCCGGTGCCTTCGATGATGCCTTCCACCCGGCGGTACAGTTCGCGGGGGATGCTAATGGTGGTGTATTTTGTCTTGCGGTCAGACACGATGATCCTCCAGCAGAGGCGAGGCTCGGTAGGGGCAGAGGCACCCCTCCGCCCTTTGCTCCGACACCATCAACCCGCCTCGCCCTTACCCTTTGAGATGATATCAGATCAGTTTGATGAGCACCAAAAAAGCGCCGATAAAAGGCAGTAAAGAAAAGCCCAGTCGAATCTTGGGACCGCTGAAATGAACCGTCGAGAGCGCGCCAAACTGCGCGCCGATGGCCGCGCCGGTGTGCATCACCAGGGCCATCATGATGTCCACGTTACCTTTGATGGCGTGGGTCACGGTACCATAGCCCGCCGAAAAGATGATCTCGAACAGATCTGTGCCAATGGCAACGTGGGTGGGAATCCCCATCAGGTAAATCAACGCCGGCAGCCGCAAAAACCCGCCGCCGACGCCCAACATCCCAGCCAAAAAACCCACGACAAGACCGATGATCAGGATAGTCCAAACAGAAATGCTCTCAATTTCAGACGTAGGGAGCCGGATCATGGGAGGCAGGCGGACAGCACGCACTGCTTGGAGGATTCGTCGCCCCCGGACCGGCCCGTCGGCGGAGGTTTCCCCGTGGCGAACCGCCTGCCAGCCTTCCCAGGCCATGAAGGCACCGATGGACAGGAGCAAGACGACGTACACACCGCCGATGACCTGGTCTACGGCGTATGCCCGCTTCAGCCCCTCAATGACTTGTGCTCCCAACTCTACACCCGGTACAGTGCCCAAGATCATGAGAAAGCCCAGACGAAAATCTACGTGGCCCAGGATCCAATGTCGCCGCGTCG
Source organism: uncultured Anaerolineae bacterium (assembly GCA_964453885.1). Taxonomy (GTDB): domain Bacteria; phylum Chloroflexota; class Anaerolineae; order CAYNKW01; family CAYNKW01; genus CAYNKW01. The sequence goes on from CAYVPU010000005.1 coordinate 17,072, forward strand.
CGACCACCGACTTGCCGGCGATGTGGGTCAGGTCGGTGCCCACGACAAAGTTCATCGGCACGCCCAGCATGAACATCATTGGCCCGGCCAGGAAGCCGCCACCGACGCCAAAGAAGCCACCCAGCACGCCGATGACAAAGCCAATGAGAGCCAGGAAAAGAGGATTAACCGTCACCCCGGCAATGGGAAAGTGCATCTAATCCCTCCACTTCCTGTTCACCCATTTCGCCAGGCGAAGCAGGTTAGAGGCGACGATGTCCAGCAACACACCCTGGCCGAGGATGAGCAACACAGAGACGAGGGCATAGTGGCCCAGGTTCTCCTGGAATAGCCGGGCTAGTGGCTCATTCAGCCACTGCAGGACGACGAGAAAATACGCTATCACCAGAACCGCATAAAGAGCCAGGTTGATCGCCGCCGTGCCCATCTGCCTCCGGCGGAGGCCTAGCAGCACGACCATGCGCACAAGCCTGCAACCCTTCTTGGGCCATCCGTCGTTGCGGAATCGTTTCCTCTGGGGTGGTTCCAACTGCATCGTGACTCTCTCCGCCGGGCGACAACTCTGGCCTTCCCAGAAGCCAAATCGTATCCGTTCAGGGGGGGGTAGATCAGAAACCCGGTTTTTGGTGCCCCACGAGCCAGAAGTTGCTGGCTGCAAGGTGTTTTTTAGAGGCCAACGGGGTTCTCTGGCAAGAAAAACCGGGTTTCTTGGCTCCCTGGTGAACGGTTACGCCAAATCGTCTTTGAAGAGACATGGTGTTTATCGGAGCAAGTTCCGCCCATCCAAGTTGGCCGGAATGGGCACATCCATCAAGGCCAGGATGGTGGGCATGGGATCGGCCACCCAGATGGGGCCTTCGCGCAGTTCCTTGCCTAGAACATAGAGTGCGGCGTCGTCGTAGGTGTGCATCCCCACCAGTTCTTCCCCTCTGAAAGTAAGGGAGTCCTTACCCAGGTTACCTTTCAGGTCGTAGCCATCAAAAGGTACCAGGATGAGGTCGGCAGCTTGCTCAAAGTGTGGGCCGTTGTAAATCTCCTCCCGCTTGAGTACCTTTTGGATCATCCGCTCGCCGGTGTCAGGATTGACTAGTTCCAGGGCAGCAGCGGCGATTTCGTCGCGTAGGGCCTCGTACTCGGCGCCAGGCGCGACGCTGCCCCTGGGCTCTCGCCCCTGCAGGTGGATAAAGACGCGCCCCGGGACCAGGCTGTAGGCCTGAGCTTTGGGGGAGAGGTTCTCCAGTTTGCGCTTGTCGCGAGGCAGGCCGTCCTCAAACTTGAGCCAGCCCTGCTGTTCCAGCCAGTAGTTGACGTAGACCTCTTTCTTGATGGTGCAAAAGCCGTGATCCGACATAATAACGAGCGTGGTTCGGTCGTCCAGTTTGGCACAGATCTGCCCCAGCATGTTGTCAATCTTGCGAATGAAAGCCATAAACTGCGGCGCGTAGACCGGGTCATTCGTCTCCATCTGTTCCCACAGAAAGTGGTACAGCCGGTCGGTCTCCATGACATGCATCTGGAAAAAGTCCCACGGCTCGTTATCCATGAGGTAGAACATTGTCTTGACACGGGCGTCGAGAGCAGTGTTGACCTCGGACAGCGCCTTGTCTTTGGACTGGCGGGCGACCCAGGGGTCGGCGTCCACGATGTAGCCCAACTGTTTGAGAAGCGCCGCCTTCTCTGGTGGGTACGTCGCCTTGTCCACGGTAGGACTGAGAAAGCCACCTACCAGGATGCCGTTGACCGGCCGGGGGGGGTAGGTGACCGGCACGTTGACCACAGTCACCTTTTTGCCCGCACGGCTGAGAATTTCCCACAGCGTGTCGGTCTTCATGGCCCGCGAGGTGGGGATGTAGGTCTTGTAGGTGCCCGGTTGGCGATCAATAAAGCCATAGATGTTGTGTTTGCCGGGGTTGCGACCGGTCATGAAGGAAGACCAGGCCACCGAAGAGACGGTGGGATAGACCGAGTTGATGCGCCGGAAGCTGCCTTCTTTCACCAACCGGGCCAGGTTGGGCATGTACCCTTCGGCCATCGCCCTCTGGAAAAAGGTGTACGGCGTGCCATCGAGACCAATGACGACGACGCGCCGGGGTTGGGGTTTGCGGAACTTGCGTAGGAAACTCATGGGATGCTCCATTTCTAATGTTAGAAGGTTGGAGGTTAGAAAGTTGGAAGGTCAGTGAGTTGTGTGTTGCAGGTAGCGGATGAAACCAGCACCCCTCTCCCAACCTTCTAACTTTCTATAACCTTTTGCTTTCTAACCTATAGATATCCGAGAGCACGTAGCCGCGCTTCGACTTCTTCTTCCTCTTCGGCCGAGTAAGCGTCGTCCATTTCGGCATGTGGGACGTAGTCGAGTTCTTCCAGTTTGTGGACGATCTTGGTCAGGCTCTCCTTGATTGTCTCTTTGTCGGTCTCGACGACGACCTCGGGATTCTCCGGTTCCTCGTAGGGATCAGAGACGCCGGTAAAATTCTGGATCTCGCCGGCCAGGGCTTTTTTGTACAGGCCCTTGACGTCACGTTCGATCAAGGCGTCCAATGATGCTTTGCAGTAGACCTCGACGAGATTGCCGATTTCGGCGCGGCTTTTGGCCCGTCGCTCGCGATACGGCGAGATGAAGGAGGTAAGAACGGCCACGCCGTTGCGCGTGAGGAGCTTGGCCACAAAGGTGATGCGCTCGATATTCATATCCCGATCTTTTTTGCTGAAACCCAGGTCGCGGGTCAGACTCTTGCGGACGATGTCTCCGTCGAGGCGCTCGACCTTGAGGCCACGCTCGCGAAGCACCTCTTCTAATTTCATTGCCAGGACAGTTTTGCCCGAACCAGACAGGCCGGTGAACCAGACGGTAAAACCTTGATGTTCCATGTTGTCTCCTTGTTTGAAGGTTTGAAGGTTCAAGGTTAAAAGGTTGCACTTTCCAACCTTCTAACCTTCCAATTTTAACTTTTTAACCGATAATCGTTCCTTCCATGTCGCGGGGGACTGGCAGGCCCATGATGTCCAGGATGGTGGGGGCCACGTCCATGAGATGCGCATTTACCTTGCCGCTGCCCATGTTTTGGCGCGGGTCGTACAGGATGAACATGCCCTGTTGGGCGTGGTTGGCGTCGTCAGGACCCATGTCGTTTTCAGAGGTGTAGATGCTTCCATGCCCCAGGCTGCCCACCGATCGCCAGGTCAGGTTGCCAAAGTAGACGATCAGGTCAGGCGGGACGTTCTTCACCTCGAGGTAGAGATCCTGCGGCTTGTGAGCCACAGTGCCGATGTTGACGCCGTTGGGATCGGTGATGGCAGCCAGCTTTTCCTGAAGCTCGGTGCGGACGGCTTCATAATCGTCGGGGTCAATGATGCCCTGCGGTTCGCGACCACGCACGTTAAGGAAGAGCCGCCCGTAATAGCCGCCTGATCCCCACGCTCTGGTTTTCGCCCAATCAATCTCAACCTTTTCCAGCGGGACGATCTGACCGGCGGCGGGTTCCTCTTTAAGCACCAGGTAGCCCTCCTGTCGCAGCCACTCATTGAGGCAGATGCCACCTTGCATCGCCTGCGCGCCGTGATCAGAGACAACCAGCACTGCTGTATCGTCGTCCAGCATCTCCAACAGTTCACCGATTTCGCGGTCAAGGTAGCGGTAATAGTCCGGGATGGCGTTCTCGTATTTGTTGCCCGGTTCGTACTGGGGGTGGGTCTTGTCCAAGTACTTCCACATGCCGTGGTGGATACGGTCTATGCCCATTTCGACGAACATGAAAAAGTCCCAGGGCTTTTCGCGCATGAGCCACTTGATGACCTTGAAACGGCGCTCGGTCATGTCGTAGATCTGCTGAAGCAAGTGGGCTTTGTCATCGGTGCGAAAGTTGGGCACGTCGAGCATGTACTCCTGATCGCCCAGCAGATCAGCGATCTCTTGCTTGAGCCCCGCCGGATAGGTATACTGGCTATTGACGCTGGGCGTGAGAAAGCTGGTGATGAGGTGCCCGTTGACCGGCCGCGGCGGATAGGTCTGCGGCACGCCGACCAGGATGACCTGGCGCGCGTCACGAGAGAGAATATCCCACACGCGATCTTCGGTGATGGCCTTGCTGGTGGCAATGCTCATGCGGTTGTAAGAGTAGTCGGCCCTGTTGCGAAAGCCGTAGAAGCCAAGTTGGCCGGGGTCTTTGCTGGATAACATACTGGTCCAGGCGGGCACGGTGATAGGCGGGTGGCTGCTTTCCAGGTTTCCGTAAAGGCCGCCTTCCATCAGCCGCCGAAAGTTGGGCAGTTCATCAGGCCACATTTCAAAGACCAGTTTGGGGTCGGCGCAGTCCAGGCCAATAACAAAGACCTTGCGCGGGCCAGCGGTGGCTTTGGCTTTCTGTCTGATCTCTTCCTCGGCAGCTTGCCCCACTCCAGGTGGGACTTGCTGTGCCTTTTGTCGCTGGTAACCCTCGATGAGCACGCGGGCCACTTCAGGGCGGGTGAACTCGGGCGGGGGCGACTCGCCCCGGCTGAGCATCTCGCGCACCTGGGTGCCGCTCAGGAAAACGTGCTCGCTGGAGTCGTGGGGGCAGGTCTTGGCCGAGACGACAGCGCCGCATTTCTTGCAGTAGAATGCGTATTCGAAGAACATCGGTGTGATGCCAATTTCTTCCGGTGTAAAATTGTCGAAAATAAGTTGAGCATCATAGGTGCCATAGTAATTGCCCACGCCGGCGTGGTCACGCCCCACAATAAAGTGAGTGCAGCCATAGTTTTTGCGGGCGATGGCGTGAAAGATGGCCTCACGGGGTCCGGCATAGCGCATGGCAGCGGGAAAGACGCCCAGAACAACCCGATCCGGCGGGTAGTAATCGCGCAGGATAGTCCTGTAGCTCTCGATGCGTACGTCGGCGGGGATGTCGTCTTTTTTGGTCTCGCCCACCAGCGGGTGCAGAAAGAGCCCATCCACGGTCTCCAAAGCCGTCTTTTGGATGTATTCGTGGGCCCGGTGGATGGGGTTTCGCGTCTGAAAGCCGACGATGCGCCGCCAGCCTCGACTGGCGAACATGCGCCGTGTTTGAGCCGGGTCGTGGCGCAATTCAGGGAACTCGACACTGGAGGGGCGGTTGAGCAGCCAGACGTCGCCGCCCAGCAGGACGTCGCCCTGCCGATAGAGACGGGCCACGCCGGGGTGGGCGTCCTCGGTGGTGCGGTAGACCTCGCGGGCTTCGCGCTCTTTATCGTATTCGTACTTTTCCGTCAGTCCCAGGACACCCAGGATCCGTCCGCCCGGCTCGACCAGAGTGACTTCATCACCTTCGGTCAGCGTGTCGGCCAGTTGGCGCGTCACCGGCAGCGTGACGGGTATGCTCCAGACCAGGCCGTTGGCCAGGCGCATGGTTTCGAGGACGCTGTCGTAATCGGCTTTGGCCATAAAGCCCGTGAGAGGACTGAAAGCGCCGATGGCGATCAGCTCCAGGTCAGAGATGGTCATAGGGCTGAGGGGGATCTTTTTCATGGCGGCAGCGCGTTCGAGAGCAGCCTCGCGGATAGTGCCGCGCAAGACGCGGTCCACGAGAGCACCGCCGTGAGGAGGGATGGCGTAGACGTTCTTGGGCATGGTTGGCTCCTTTATGAGAGTGGGTTGTGTCATTGACAGGTCAATGTAAGGTAACGACTGTATGATAACACAAAAAAAGCGCTTTGTCAAGCGCTTTTGGTAAGAATTTGGTTAGAATTGAAGCAATCTTTTATCGCTCGTGTCGGAGGGCATACAAACAACGGACCGAGCGATCACTCGGCCCGTTGTGGCATGCTGTGTCCATCAAAAGGGTTTACTCGATCTTGAGCGCGTTATAGTTGGCCGAGTCCACGGCTGTTGCGCCAAAGCCCTCATCACTTACCACTACCACAATGGGTTGGTTTGACGTAAGAACAGCCGAACCATACCAACCATAACCACCAGCTTCAGGCGGAACCGTTGGCAAGCCAGTCAAATTGCCCTGCCAATGGCCACCAGAACCATAAGCCGGGATAATGATATCAGCAGGGTCGCTGGTGCTTTGAGACGTGCCATCCCAATTCGTGAGCGCCACGCTGACCGTTGCCTGGCTACCGGAGGTGTTCTGTATCTGGATACCCGTAGTCAGTTTGGTGTTGCTCAGATGGTAGCGGCGCACCAGAGGCAGAGCGAATTTTGTACCAGCTTCCGCAGCCGTTGCACAGTTGTACGTACTCTGCGATTGAACAGCCCAACCAGCACCAAACTTGGTGTCGTTCACAACGGCCAGCACGGAGCCACCTTCCGAAGTGATGGTGGCACCCCCATAGAAGCCATCGTTTGTCGGCGTCGGATTAGAAGTGGTCTGTGAACCACCCGGCAGGCTAGCCTCCGTGCGTGAGCTGCCACCCGGTCCCTGGAAGGGAGCTTCCGAAGAATCAGCCCCTATAGAGACCGTCTGGGTATAAGTACCACTATTGGGGCTGCCTGCATCCGCCATGAAAACGATGGTGGCCGTCACAGGGACCGAGTTCGGATTAACGATCGAGATACCGGTGTCGCCATAGTAGTTAGCGCGGATCAGGGGGCAATAGAGCGTATCTGCTGCCGAGGCGGTCGCCACACCACTGAAGGCCGTGACACCTGCAGTGCCTGGGATGTCAATGAACGACTGCACCACCACTGGTGTGATTGTGTCGTTGACGCGGACCGAGCCGACAAAGCCCGACGCACCCAAATCCAGGCCGGTGTCCGGAAGCGTCCCAAAGGTGTCCGCATCCACGGTCCAAGTCTTGGAAGTACCCTTCGCGATGGCCTGGTCAGCAAGAACCGTAACCTCGGAGGAGAGCCCGCGTCCTAAAAGAGTAATGTCCACCGTTATGCCATTAGTGGCGTCGGTGTTCTGGATGGTGAATTGGCTCGTCTGACCCGCGAAATTCCCCGTGACCAACGGGATGAGTACATCTTCTCCCGTGGCTACAGTGCTGTAGATGCCAGCGCCACCCGAGGCTGACCAGTCCGTGCGAGCGATAGCTGCCACCGGCTGAGACGAGCTGACCCCCATCGCGTACGCACCATCGGGGACTTCAGTATCACTATAGTTGGGCAAATACACATTAGTTGCCGCCCCTGCGTCAACAGAAACAGGATCGGTGAGCACAATAGCAGCAGATCCGTCCTGGTTCCAGAGCTGCACCTGAATATCTGCACTTTCCGTTGTGCTCAGGTTTTGAATCTGTATACCGGACACCCCACTGCCACTAATCCCAGCCATGACCGGGATGACCACCAACATAGCGATCAATATGGTGGCAAAGGGAACAGACCATTTCCTTGACATATTAAACCTCCTTTAACTAAGATCACATGAGAGTAGACGCACCACGCCTACATTTGGTATCCATTATACACAATTTCTTCTCAATGTCTATAACCCATAAGTAGTAATCACCTCATTATTACACTTGAATAACTTGATGATGTCACATTCCAGGGTAGAAGCCTAACCGCGTTGGGCTTGACGAGTCAACAGGGCTTACAGTGGCCAATGCGATTGGCCTGCTACCTCATTATTGAGGTGATGGCGCAACCTTGACCGAGACTAACATTGTCAAGATAACGAGCTACGTTAAGGGCTTTCACCAAGTGAGCGCAACATCTTTCCCGCGTTGAACAAGAGTTCACCATCTACCTCAGGAACGCCATATCTAAGAACGGACCGCATATCTTCCTTTGCTTGATCGATCTTCCCAAGTGAATAATAGATGAATCCTCTCTCCCAATAATAAGCAGGCTGGGACTGGTCCATTTCAATACACTTGGAGAGAGCGATCGCCGCCGCCGCCAAGTGCCCCTCGGCCGACTCTACTTGGGCCAGAACGTATTGAGCGTTGACATATTCTGGATCAAGCTGCCTGGCCGTGTTTATCTCGGCCCGGGCCTGGTTGGTGTTTCCCTGCTCCAGAAATAACATGGTAAGCGCAACGTGAGTTTCTGCATTGTTCGGATCGAGCTCAATGGCTTCATTGCAATCATCCATCGCCAGTGTAAATTTGGCAAGCATACGATAGGCATTGCAGCGGCTTGCCAACACTACAGGCATGCGATTGTACTCCAGAGAAGTAGTGTAATCGCTAACAGCCTTACCAAAACGACGCAACCCAACATAGGCGTGCCCGCGTCCAGCATACGCCCTGGCCAGGTCATCACTAGACTCAATGGCTTGATCGTACACAGTGATGGCCTGCTCATATCGTCTGAACCGTAACAACTGATCCCCTTCGTCCAAAAAGCTAGTAGGCTCGCCAATGGGCGTTTGGTTTGTCAGTGGTGAGACAGGTGAGACAAATGTAGGCCGTTTGTTTTCTCTGGAGACCCGAAAGAGGAGGACAAGAACAACAATGACCACTCCGGTCGCGATCCAGATTCTCTTTGCTGTGATTCTTTTCACGTTTTCCTCCAACTCCTCACAAGTTTGAAAAGCTGAGCTCCGATAGTGTGATGTCCACAGCGAAGCTGTTCCACTTTGAGCGTTTGCAAATGAACACAAACTGACCAGCCGCATTGACTGGAATGAAGGGGACGAAAAGTAGCAATGAAACAAGCCGCTTGGGATGCCTCAAGTACGTTTTGAGATCGTGCCACGTACGCGGGAATGCCCGCTCATGTTCATAACCCAAGACTTTCGTGATCGACAAGCCATTGCCCTCAAGCAATTGCTGCCACTGCAGGCGAGTGCCATAACGCTGTAGCGGCTGCCCATCATCATCCACATCGCCTGTTTTCCAGGCGACACGCACGTTCCACCGTAGCCCAAAGGTGTTGGGCACAGTGAGGCAGGCGGTTCCCCCTGGCTTGAGCACGCGCGCCATTTCTTGGACGCCCAGGTCCATACGCTCGAAATGTTCCAGACTGCCAAGATTGGTTACAAAGTCAAAGGTTTTATCCGGGAAGGGCAATTGTTGGCCATCAGTGCACAAGATGGAGTGAGGTGCTCTTGCTGTGGCCAAGCGGCAGGCAACTCTCGAGAAATCCAATCCAAACGCACGCGCTTGTCGTCGCCGGGCGAACTCTACCATTTGTCCTCGGCCAGTGGAAACATCCAGTACAAGCGAGCCTGGCTTGATCTTGAGCAGTGAGCAAATCCAAATGAAGAACGAATCCATTTGATGAATCCCACTGCCTGTGTAGATCTTGTCGTACGTACGGCGGGTGTCGTAGGAGTGGCGTAATTCGATCATTGTTGTCTCGTTATCCCTTCTGAGAACGCACTATCAGCTTGCTCAATTTGATACCGCTTGCTGCACCAAAAAGGATCTCCAAAAAAGTCACCCAGAAGCGCCAGGCAAGCGTGACTATGGCAGCCAATGGTCCGCTGATCAGCGGACTGAGTGCCAGATACATAAAGCCGTCCTTCAGGCCAATATCACCGGGTAGCCACATTGCTATTGGCCCTATGGCGACTGCCAGGCCCCAGGCACCGAGGACAGAGGTGAATGGCACCGGCGCGGTTGCATCAATGGACTTGAGCAAGAAGAATGCCACACCTGCACCCAATACAATGACGCCCGTCTCACCCAACAGCCAGCGCAGAGTATCCCCAAAACGCACCGATGTGAGTTGAGCAACCTGGCTTTCCACAATACCCTTTTTCATTTTCATTCGCCTGACCACAAACCGGATGATGATCGGTTGGAGCCAGGCGACCACGACGATAAAGAATGGTATCAGTAGGACCAAATATCTCACCTTGCTGAGCCCTGGTAAGCTTATCAATCCAGTGTTCAAGCTGATTCCAAAGGCAGTCAGTCCAGCTAAAGCGATCTCGATCGCTTCTATAATGAGCGCCAACACGACCGCTCGCTTGGGTGATTGGATGAGCTTGTACAATGCGAGTCGGCTCACAGCGTACCAAACTACCCCTGGCAACTTGCGTGCGACTGCCGAGGCACAAAAAGCTTGCAGATCGAATAGGTAGCTAGCTTTCACGCCCATCCGTCGCAAGATGTCCCCCCACATAGCAGCAGCGAGCAAAACACCCACCGATTGGCACAGCAGCGACAGCAGCAAGTAACCGGCGGTAAAGTGAATCCCTGTCTGTGCGAGCTGCTGGGCGCCGCGATATGCCTTCACCCCGAGATAGCCAAACACGGCTATTGCGAACACTAGACTCAGGATCACTTTTGGTGACGGCCGCCATCGCACTATGAGTTTGCCAACCCTACTTGTCAAGACATGCATTGCTTTCTATCCTCGTTCGGCAGATTCCCTTCGCGATTGCTTCAATCCAGCAAGCAAGCCCTGTACATAGCTGCGAGCCAAGTCTGTCTGGCCATGCCACAACGCCTTCGCCGTGGTGCGGACAAGCCGTACCAGTTCCAAGCCCACTGTCGCGTATAACCTGGCCCCCCGAAAATGCTTGGCAAAAAATACCACCCTGCTCTGCGCGTAGAGAAATATGCGGCGCGGCGAGTCATTTCGTGTGCTATGCGAGACCTTGTGAAAGATGACCGAGGCCGGCTGATACCACATCGAAAAACCAGCGTGCGTTGCTCGATATGAGAAATCTATGTCTTCTTGGTAAAAAAAGAAGCTCTCATCAAGATAGCCAATCTGCTCAAACACGGCACGACGGATCAACATGCAGCAACCTACGACGTAATCCACCATGCCTGCCTGTTCATACTGGCCCGTATCTAACTCGTCCAGCCCGATCATCAGGCCAATCAAGCGAGGTTGGCGGAACTTGCCTCCAGCATACCACAGCCGATTTGGCTGATCATAGTAGTGGATCTTGGGACTCACTGCGCCTGCTGCGGGATCTAGATCAAATACGCGCAACAGCGGCATCAAAAAATCTGGAGCCACGCTCGTATCATTGTTCAGCAATAGCACGTAATCGCAACCATCAGCCAGTACACACTGGATGCCCACGTTATTGCCGGCCGCAAAACCCACATTGTTCGGCAATTCCACCAGCGTAAGACCAGGTTGCTGGCGCAACTGCGCCACCGACTCATCGCACGAACCATTGTCCACAACGACAATGTCGAAGCGATCTGTGGGATAGTCAACTTGTCGCACCGAGGTGAGACACTCGAGCGTATCTTGCCAGCCGTTCCAGTTCAAGATGATAATGCCAATTCTAGGTAGCATGAGAGCGGATCGCCCGAATCATTCCCAGTGTGTGCGCCCAATCCAACAGTGCCATACCAGGCAAGGCCCATCCGTAGCGAAGAAGGCGCGGCCTGCGGAGAGGGCGGGCGATGGCCCGGAGTGCGACACGTGCTAGCCCTGCTAACTCCCCGATAAGCCGCAACCGGGCCAGTGGCCTCCCCATACGCCAGGTTATGCTACCCCCTTGCTTGAAGCGGAATTGGGACGTAGCCTCGCCATAACGATAGAGATGCTGCCACGCCGAGCTAAAATCGCAGCGTGGATGATGATGCCAGACAACTGCCTCCGGCGCAAAGGCAATGCTATGTCCAGCTTGGTACAGCCGCCAACAAAAATCACGATCTTCACCGGCTGCACCGGCAAAAGATTCGTCAAAGCCATTCAGACACATAAACAGGTCCCGCCGTACACAAAAGTTCAAAGTGGCCGCAAAGTCAAGCTGCTGTGCTGATGCCACACCCGCCAATAGATTTTCGAACGCCAGCAGATTATCACACCAGCCCCAGTATGTCATTCCGGACGGCACGGCCACCGCGCCACCGACAGCGACCGCGCCCGCCGCGCAGGCACGCGCTAGTTGTTCGATCCAATCCGGTTCCGGCACACAATCGGAATCCGTGAAGCATAGCCAGTCACCGCGTGATTGCATCGCGCCAACGTTACGATTGTGCGCTGGACTGGGCCTTTCCGCAACCGGGATAAACGTCACCTTGGGCAGGTTGGCAAGGTCAGCCATGTCTTGCTGCCCGGCAACCATAATCTCACACACTTGATCAAAGGTTCGTTGGTCAACAATGGCGTGCAAGGTGTCGCCCAGCGTCTCCGAATGATATGTAGGAATAATGATAGAGATTGTCTCAGCCATCATGTTCAACGCGATCTCGGATCCCTGACGAGAACGAAGCCTGGACCATACGTTCCCTCGCATTCGGGCCTTACAGAATAGCGAGTAGTCCATTAACCAATACCTGGCTGTCGCCAGGCGAAACCAGCAGGCCACATTTTAGGGGGGTGACTTTGACGCCCGTTCATAGAATGTCAGCAGGCGCAAGGCCAAGTCTTCCAAAACATATTCAGCCGCCTGAATTCTACAACCGGCCGAAAGGCTTTGGTAAAGAGACGAGTCATTCAACACAGCTTCCAGACCGTCAGCCAAGGTCCCAGGATCGCCGGGAGACACCAATAAACCCGCTGTTCCTTCGCCTAATATCTCTCGCCGGTCTCCCACATCTCCTGTGACTATCGGCACCCCCAGCGCCAAACTTTCCATGATCTTGACCGGCCATCGCGCTCGCGCTACCTCATCATCGTACACAGGATCTACACTGACATCGGCCATGCTTAACAAGACTGGAACCTCATCCGCTCCCACACGTCCTACGAACCTGCACCGGTCCGCAATTCCAAGCTGACAGGCTAGAGCCTTCAACAGGACCAAGTCTGAACCACCTCCCACACAAAGTAGGACAACATCCTGTACCCTGGGATAGAGCTTGGCGAAAGCCTCCAGTAGCAAATCCACCGGATGGCTTACCAACGCCATCGTCCCAATGTAAGCCACCACACGTTGGTTATAGAGTCCTAAACGTCCTCGCCAATTCATGACAGAAGCAGGAGAGACGTTTTGGAACCGTTTTTTATCTATACCAGTGGGCAAACGCAAGATGCGCTCACTTGGTACACCCAAGTCCTGGAATCTTTTTTCTAGAAAGCGGGTATGGACAGTCAGTCCATCAACCAGGCGCGGTATATGGTCTTCCAACCACGCCATCCCACGTTGTTGCCAGGTGCTGTTAAAACGGTTGATGCTTGCTTCAAAGTCATCGCAGTCCAGGAAAAGTCGTCTCTTGTTAAGAAACCGGGCTACCAGCAATCCAGCGAAACTGTTTTGCGGATGCGGCTTGCCAACATGATAGACATCGGCTCGGAGCATTGCTGCTCGTCGTGCCAATCCAATTGCGCCGGTTATGACTACCCACAGCAATCTGGATGTATTAAAGTAACGAGTGGTATCGGCCACCTTGCGTACATGCGTCTGGCCAACGTAATGAACCGACACCCCCTCGTGCTTGAAATAACGAGACACAGTTGGCCCAAGATTATGATGTAGGGCTACTATGTGAACCTCATGTCCCAAGGCCGCCATTTGACGCGCCCAAGGGAACCAACGCCCCACTCCAGAAGGGCTATCCAGGCTGTTACTCAAGAGAAAAGCAATGCGCATCTTTTATTCTTTATTGACGTAAACTTTCAAAGTTAGCAACCTTGTTCTGACAAAAGTGCAGAGGATCCTCGATCACTGTGCCCAATCTATACGGCTTTAATTCCTTCTTGTTGAAACGTCTGACAGAGTCACCGGGCAACCCAGTACAGATCTTGCGCAATGAACAACGCTTACACGGCTCTGGCTGCCTATAGTACAACTTTATCCTAAACGTAGAGATGATCTCATTAAACAAGGTATACACATCCCGCCTTCCAAACTTGGGCGTGAAGAAAGGATAAAGGAATAAACCGGCTCCAAAAGCACCCAATGCAGCCCAATATCCCTTTTGAAACGAGATATTCAAAAACGGATCCCATTCCTGATCTTCGTACATCTTTTGCCACTGCGTGCGAATGACGTCTTTGTGACCGGGCAACAAACAGAAAGGTAAGAATCGCACGTTTATGGCTTCAAACCTGTCCTGGTACACATTCAATACCGTGTCTATTTCCCTGCTAATCGTCCAATAGTCTTCAATTCGCGTGTCATCGTCATCTGGCAATGACACTGTCGTTTCAGACGGGTTGAAGACGATCAGATTGATGGCTGCAACTGAGTATGGAAGCAACAATTCAAAGAGCTGATCTATATGCTTGTAATTAATGTTGGACACCACGGAATTGATCCTACCACGCACACCTAACCGTTGCACGTTTTCCAGCGCCTGAAATATTTTTCTATAGCTTCCTTTGACACGAGTAAGGTAATCGTGTTCAGTTTCAATAGGCGAATGAACGGAGAACAGAATATCGTTCAATCCCGCTTGTACCAACCTTTCACAGAAGCATGGATCGCTCAACTTTAGCCCATTGGTTATCATATTTATGCTTGTGTAACCAATGGACCTGGCAAAGTCTATCAGTTCAAATATATCGTGGCGAATAGACGGCTCTCCGCCTGTAAAGTCCACTGCGGTCTTGCCCAGTCGGCGCGCAATGCGCAAGCGGCGTTTCAGGTCTGCCGTGGTCCAGTCCTTTGTCTGGCCCTTTTCCAGATCTTTAATGTAATAACAGAACCGGCACCTCAGGTTACATGCATAACCTACGTGTAATACGACTCGTTTCGTCACCAAACGTCGTTGCATATCTCTCCTACGCTGACTGTCTCACCACTGCCTCCAAATACATGCAAGCACGCTGCCCGAGTGCAGTGGTAGTGAACTCGTGAACATACCGTTTATGTCCCTGCCTTGTCAACCGCGTTTGCAAATCTGGATGCCCCTTGAGTCGAATAATTGTCTCCGCCAGCGATCGGGGGTCTTTACGGAGGCACAAGAGCAAATGCTCACCATCTGTTAAAACTGCGCGAATAGTGGGAGAATCGCCCGTGATCACCGGCCTGCCCATCGCCAGCCCCTCATAGATCTTGTTCTGTACTGTCATCATAGACTGAGGTGTTGTGCCAAACACACCCAGGCATACATCCGCTTTGGCAGCTTTGCGGGGCAAATCATGTTTGTCTACCCAGTCCGTAAATGTCACATTCGTCAGGCTATATTCCTTGACCAGGGCTACAGCCCGATCTTTGGTCGGGCCGTCTCCGATCAACTCAAAATGGATGTCGGGTTCGCCTCTGAGAATCTCGGCTGCCTCGATGATGTGCTCCACGCCGTGGTTGGGGATAAAGGTCCCATAATACAGCACCCGAAAGAGTCCATCGTCGCGCCCCTCCACTTCCAGGGGACGAAAGACCCTGTCGTCCGCGCCCGTCGGAACCAGGTGGAAGCGGGCCGGGTCAATGCCGTACACCTCTTGAAACCACGCGACGTACTCGGCGGTATCCTGGATCAGCAGATCTGGCAGGCGCAAGGAAAGTTTCTCGGTCCAATAGATCAGCCTGCCGGTGACGGGATGCCGGGCCGGCAGGCCCCTCTCCGAGGCGATGAGATACAGCGACATGAACACGTCCAGCACCAGCGGCTTGCGCCGCAGCCAGGTAAGGACGCGAGCCAGGTAAACGTCCAACTGGCCCGGGTAACCGAGCACCATCACGTCATAGTCACCAACCTGGCGATAGGCCCGCAGCAGCCTCCAATAGGTACGCATGACGCGAGCAAAGAACGCGGGCTGCAACCATCCCCCGCTGGCCGTCTGCACCCGATCCTCGATCCCCTGCCACAAGGGCACGTGGCACTCGACAACCTCTACGCCAGCCCGCCGCAAGCCCTCGATCATGATCTGATTGCGGGAGTAGTTGGCGCGATAGGTGCCAAAGTAGCAGACTCGCAGAGGGCGTCTCAATGCAACTTTCACTGCACTGTCTTCCAGTGTACACACTACGTCTCTCCCTACGCCCTCCGTTTCACGGTGACCGCTTCCCCTTTAATGACCAGACCACCAACTCTCAGCCGCTCCAGGACGGCGTTGTGCAACTGTTCAGACGCGTCGTGTGATTATACCTCAGAATAGCCCCACCAGGCAAATCTTGTAACTGCTACCACCACCCCAAAGACACCGCAAGTCTTTCTGGCTAGCAATCCTGTGCCGTCTATTCATCATCAACCAACTCGAACACCCAGGTCTTTCCTTGATGATAAATCATCCGGTAGTGCTGACTATTGAGGAGCGTTGTGGCATCCAGTACATCATCGCCGCCATAATTGACGTGTCCTTGTTTCTCGCCGATGTAGATATGGGTCACACCCTGCTCTCGGAGCAGTCTCCGCACCTCAGAAGCATCCATATCAGCTCCCTGGATCTGCCTGGCAAAGGCATTTACTTTGTAGGGGTATTGGGGATCATTTCCCTGCTCCAGGCTGTAGGTCAGAGGAGGCACAGTGTTGGCCCGACCAGCCAGTAGCGGCAGCCACCATCCACCATCAGAACCAACCACCGCTGTGCCGCCGTAGGCGAAGAACGAGTTGATGAGAAACCTGGCGTCAGGCGGTGTGTTCGACTGGATCCAGTCCAGGGCCGCCATGTCCTGTCGGGTGAGCAGAGCGTGTTTCGATGGCTCCACAGCTTCCAGCCGGTCTGCCCCGCCCCACAGAGATAGCCCCATCAGACCTGTCAGGGCGATCAACTTCCATCGCCTGCCCCAATGCCTTTTGTCTATCTCGATCAACTGGCCACCCAACCAGCCGCCCAGCAAGGCGATAGGGATGTAGATGGCGATAAAGACTGCATGGTTGTTGATGATCCCCGTGCCGCTCAGGCCAACAAGACCGGGATTCGCCATCAAGAACACGGTCCCCATCCAGAGCAAGATCAACAAAATGCCGCGTTGCTTTTTCAGCAAGCCCCATGCGCCCCCCAGCCCTCCCCAGGCCAGGAGCCCATAACCGGCGAAATAAGAAATCGGTCCGATGGCGTTGTACTGCTGGGTGAAAGCTGCCGAAGCACCGGCCTGGGAAACGTGATACCCCAACCACCGGGGCAGATGCCCCGCCAGCGAATGGCCCACCCACGGCAGAACGACGACCAGCGACGTGCCGCCTATGACGCCGAGTCGAAGCAGAGTCTCTCCAGGACTTTGCCGCCTTGACCATAGCTGCACAATGCCCAGGGGCAGCACAAATGCAAGATACATCAACAATACCCGGTAGTGTGTCAATGCCAGGCCGCTGACGCTGACGATGGTTATTACCAGCAGCCGGCCGCTTTGCGCTTTTCGGTCCACAGCTTCCCACGTAAGCCACATGGCCAGGGGAAGGATCACCTGGCCGGCCAGTTGCGTGTAGCGCCCCCAATTGACGTAATACATAGGCATTTTAGAAAGCAAACCGGCGACAATCACCGCCAGCACGCCTGCCCATCGGTTCCCTCTAGCTACCTTGACCGCCAAAGGGTACAAAGCCAGCGCTGCCAGGGCGTTCAAGATTTGCCCCACCCAGAGAACTGAATGGAGCACCTCCACACCGGTGAGCCAGTGAAAAAAGGCCGTAACTGCCTGGAAGCCAAAGTGGTAGGTAAATGAGGCCAGTGGCGCGTATGGCTCCCACGATTGGAACAATCCTCCGTGATCTGCCATGAGCTGAACGACCATCGTGTGCTGGTAGGAATCACCCCACATGGGGGCTGCCAGGTCGCGTACTGCCAGCAGTCGCACCGCCAGCGTCAGACCAAAGGCGATCATTAACCCTACACCGGCTAGGTCTGGTTGCCAATGGCGCACAGTCTGGATGCGCCAGACTCTCAGCGCCGAACGGTGATGCCACAGAACAACCAACGCCGAGAGGACGACAAGGCTCCATGCTGCCCACGCGCCCAGACGCAGGGACAAAGGCCCGGCTATATACATGATCAGCGACAGGAGCGCCACGCTCAGCCCGCTGCTCAAGATCAATCGCTCGGACAGAGAGGGCTCGCGGAGTCGAAGCAGCACTACGGCCAGCGCGTAACCCGGCAGGGTGAACAACAATCCGGACAACACCAATACCCATCCCCGATGCCATATTCCCCACCACAAATCGGCGGCTATTGCGTGCAGGCTGTAGCCGATATACGACTGGAAGGCCAGGTCGCCCTCTCCCGGCAGTCCGTCAATCACGGTGGCCCCATCGGGGTACACGTCCTGCGCGCTTTGCCAGACCGTCACAGCATTGCCTGGCGCGGCCTCTGGCGACTCGAAGAAAAAGTAGAAGCTACGCCCGCCAGAATCGGGGATCGGATCAAAGCGGAAGGTGCGATACTCGTTGTCCCTGATCGTCGCCGCTTCGATCTCGATTCGGACAAGGTTTTCGGCGCTGGTAGGGCTCTGCCTCAGGTAAAAGACCACCGGCCCGCGATTGCGGCGGGCGTAGGTGGCCATCAAGACATCGAGGCGAGTCAGGTTATCGGCTGTGGCGACAAAAGTCTGCCCTACTGTGTGCGTGCTGGTGATCTCGCCGGCAGGTTGGACATAACGAGGCTGTGCTGCATCGGACTGCTCGACACAGCCTGTTAGCAAGAGGAGAACCAGCGGGAGGAGAACCCTTGCCAGCCAGCCACATTTCTTACGGTCGAGACAAAAGGACAATCCCTTTTTCATCAATCCAATCCTGGCTTCGCTCCATCGGTATCCTCTCCTTTCCCATCCCGGTGCTCCAACTCTAACTGCCGCACGCGGTACAGTGTCTCCTCCAATATCTTGCGGTTGAACCCCACCAGGTCGGCCATGAGTCCGATCAGGCATACCTGAAAGCCAACGATGGTCAGTATCGCCACCAGGATCAACGACTGCACCTTGCCCATCCCCTGCCCAGCCAGATAGTAGAGCAGAAAACGCACGCCAAGGACCAGGCCCAGAGAGATCATCGCCCCGCCAATGCCCAGAAAGACACGCAGCGGCCGGTACATGGTATAGGCGCGCAGGATGGTCGCCGTGGAGTTGACCAGATACTCTGGCATGTTGCGCATCAGGCGCGACTGCCGCGTCTGCGGATTGGTGCCGACAGGCACATAGGCCACGGCCATGCGGCGGCTCCCGGCCTGGATCAGCGTCTCCAGAGTGTAAGAGTATTCGCTGTAAACGATGGTCCGCAGCGCGGCTTGGCGACTGAGGGCGCGAAAGCCGCTGGTAGCGTCGGGCACGACCAAGCTGGAGGCCATGCCTACCACCCGGCTGCCCAGCCGTTGTAGCAGGCGCTTGAGCGGAGAAAAATGCTCCACCATGCCCACCCCCCGGTCGCCCACCACAATGTCTGCCCGTCCCTCCAGGATAGGCTGGATCAGATGAGCGATGTCTTGGCCCAGGTACTGGTTGTCGGCATCAGTGTTGACAATGACATCGGCCCCGGCCCTTAACGCCGCCTCCATGCCAGTCAGAAAAGCCTGGGCTAGACCCATGTTGCGAGAATGTCGCACGATGTGGTGAACGCCTAACCGGCACGCTACCTCGACGGTGCGGTCGGTGCTGCCGTCGTCCACCACCAGCAATTGGAGCTCATCCACGCCGGGGAGGCTCGTTGGCAGATCGCGAACCGTGAGCGGCAGCATGTCTTCTTCATTGTAGCAGGGAATCTGAATAATAAGACGCATCAGAGTCGTACTCCTGCACGCAACGGATTGCGCACTGGCGAGAGCGACCCCCACGCACCCCGCCGGGTTGACCGTCGTTGTCGCCACACACGCGGCAGTTCTCGCCAGCCGGACACCCGGCCTCGCCAGGGCGCTGTGTCCCCTTTAACCAACAAGGCGTAAAACACAGCCGCCAGTTCAAAACCCAGAACCAGGGGCCAGGTCACTGCCAGGCGAGCCGCCGGATAGTTCTTGATCATAGTCCACACTTTGTTCCGCCCGATTAGATATCGTTTGCGGGACAGGTCCTGACCGCCAGTGGCCGAGTGGACGTGGTCAACCCGCGCGCGCGGCACGTACAAACACCGCCAGCCAGCGTTCTGCGCCCGCCAGGCCAGGTCTACGTCCTCGTAATAAGCAAAAAAGCACTCGTCAAAGAGTCCGATTTCCTGCAGCATGGTCCGCCGATAGAGCGCCGCACCGGCGCAGGGGCCAAATACCTCCTCAGGATCGCGGGCCTCGTCCGCCGATTCCCCACGCCGCCTCTGCCAGGCTGTGCCGGTCCAGTCCACCTCGATGCCGGCCGAGTCTATCACGCCCGGCGCATGGACCAACAACATCTGCGAAGCGACCATGCCCACGGCTGCGTCCGACTCGACAGCCGCAACCAACTCGGCCAGCCACTCTTTGGCCGCTACCGTATCGTTGTTGAGGGTCACAAGATAGGGGCTCTCGGTCGCTCGGAAGGCCTGGTTATTGGCCACAGCAAAGCCGAGGTTGCGGGGATTCCAAAGAACGCGAACGTCGGGGTATTCTTGAGCCAACCACGTCACCGAGTCGTCGGTGGAGCCATTGTCTACGACAACCACTTTAAAATCGTGGTACGTCTGTGCCTGGAGCGATGGCAGACACCGGGCCAAGTGATGGCGCCCGTTCCAATTGGCAACGATGACCGAAACCGATATTGTCATCGGCGGTCTTGTTCCTCCCTGCCAGTGGCCCAAAGTCACAGTCCAGCTTATTGCCCCTTCAGCACCGCCAGGATGCGTCGGGCCTCCGCCTCGGCCGCCGGATCCTGAGCCGGCCCCTGGTTCAAAAACGTCTCAAAGGCTTCGATAGCCTTTTCTGTCTCTTGCTGGAGATAATAAACAGTCCCCAGGCCAAAGTACGGTTCGGGTAACTCGAAGTCCAGAGCAATGGCCTGCTCAAATTTGCCGCGCGCTTCCTCAAGCTGTCCCAGCCGAACGTGCGTCACGCCCAGCAGGTAATGCACCTCCGCATCGGTCTCGTCCAACGCCAGGACGGCCCGAAATTCGGCCTGGGCATCTTTTATGCGCTCCATCTGCAGATAAATCACCCCCAGGTTCGAGTGGGCGGAGAGATGATCCGGGTCGGCTTGCAGCACAGCCTGGAACTGTGCCTCGGCATCAGACAGCCTGCCGGCGGCAGTGTAGGCGTTGCCCAGGTAAAACTGGGCTTCGATGAGATCAGGGGCCAGGAGAACAGCAGCTTCCAGAGCAGTGATAGCCTGTGCCACCTCGTCGGCCTCCAGATGCGCCTTGCCGGACGCCAGGTACGCGGCCGGGTCACCGGTGGGCGTGCCCTCCACGCCCGGCGCCGTTGGGGCCGGCGAAGGGGGGGCGACAGCCGTCTCCGTGGCTGCCAACGTGGGTAATGGCGCAAGGGATGGGGTAGGGGATGGGGAGACTGACGTCGTCCGGCAGGCGCTCAATAACACGACCAGAAGCAAAGCCACAAAAAGAAAAAGCGAGCGCACGCTGATAAGGCTGCCAGGTCGTTGGCATGGGTTCTTCATTGCTTACCTTCCCTCCACTCGTATGCTCATCCCGCCTTGTTCCAACAGGATGACCTGTGTCTCGTCCGGCAGATTGGTCTTGGTCACGGAGAGCGTTTCCTGGGGAGGCACATCATCCAATCCCATAGCCTTGAGGAACTTGGAGACGGGATCGAGTTTGAAGGCCAGTGACGGCAGGCGGTAATGCATGGGCACTACCAGTTTGGGCTCCAGCAGGCTGACCATTTCGGCCGCCTGTGCAGCATTGAGGGTAGAGACGCCCCCTACCGGGATCAACAGCACGTCTACGCTGTTGAGCGCCTCTACCTGCGCCTGCGAGGGGATGTGCCCCAGGTCGCCCAGGTGGCAGATCTTGAGACCATCAAAGTCGTACAGGTAGATCGTGTTGCGGCCGCGGGTCCTTCCCTTCTTGCCGTCGTGGAAAGTGGCGATGCCGGTGATGAACACGCCCCTCACCTCGTACTCGCCTGGGCCGGTGATGATCAGCTTTTTGTTTCGCACAGGGCCAGCGTTTCGATGGCCGGGATGATCGTGGCTAATGGTGACAATGTCTGCCCGCAGGCGGGGCAATTCGTAACCGATGCTTTTTTCGTAAGGATCGGTTACGACCGAAGCCCCCCTTTGGTACAGGCGAAAGCAGGCGTGTCCATACCAGGTGATGTCCATCCAATGCCCTCCAGGGATAATGCGGCGGGTACAACTGCCCGTATTGTACTCTAAAAGCCGACCAGGGGCAA
>CAYVPU010000006.1:0-30243 GCA_964453885.1 uncultured Anaerolineae bacterium
GATTTGCACCAACTTGGTAATGTACCTTCAATTCACACAACCTCGGAGGTCTTTTGATGCCCTCTTGACCCGAATGACATTGGGCCGCATTTTTTGGCACTACGCGGATTAGAGGGGTGCTCGGCCGGGCAGCGTTACCGAGCGAGAGAATTCGCCGTGCTGAGACTCACGTGGCCCCAGCTTGTTGCCCAAAGGCCAACAATGCTTTTACTTGTTCCGGTGTCGGCGCCTCGGCGTACACCCGCAGCACCGGTTCCGTGCCGGAGGGGCGGATCAACAGCCAACTCTCGTCTGCCAGCCGATATTTGACGCCGTCGCGGGTGTCCACCGTGCACACAGACTGGCCGCCGATCTCGGCTGGAGCCTCGTCTGCCAGACGGGCTACCATTTCTGACTTGGCCACTTGATGCCGCAGGTGGATGTCGCGGCGGGTATAGTGGGTCGGGCCCACGGTGGCCTGCAAGTCGGTCACCAACTCGCAGAGGGGCACACCGGAGGCAGCGATCACCTCCAACAACAGCAGCCCCATCAAGATGCCATCTCCTTCGGGGATGTGTCCCCGGATGCTCATGCCGCCGGACTCTTCGCCCCCCATCAACACGTCTTCGCGGATCATATAATCGGCGATGTGGTTAAAGCCGACAGGCGTCTCATACAGCGGCAGGCCGTAACGGGCCGCCAGGCGGTCGATCATCTGCGTGGTGGATACGGTCTTGACCACGGGGCCACGCCACTCTCGCTTTTCCACCAGGTAGCGGAGCACCAGGGCAAAGATGTGATGCGGATCCACAAAGTTGCCTTTAGCGTCCATAGCGCCGATGCGATCGGCGTCGCCATCGGTGGCCAGACCCACATCGGCGTGGTCGGCCAGGATGGCAGCCGAAAGAGCGTTGAGGTAGCGAGCCACCGGCTCGGGGTGGATGCCGCCAAAGCCCGGATTCATCTCGCCTCGGATTTCGCGGATGCGGGTGCGGGTGCGGGCCAGCATCTCGCCAAAGCAACCCCGTCCAGAGCTATACATCGGGTCGGCCACCACGCGCAACTCGCCTTTAGAGATGATGTCCAGGTTGACCAGCGTGCCCAGGTGCTCGTAATACGCCCAGGCCGGATCAAAGTGGCAGATGAGACCCTGTTTGACAGCCACCTGGGCGTCAATGAGGTTGGGGCCGCGGGCCTCGGCTTGAGCGGCGTCGAGATAAGCCTCTACCCGGCGATTCTGTTCCGGACTGGCCGCCCCCCCATAGGCAGCCTTGAGCTTGAGGCCGTTGTAGCGCGGCGCATTGTGGCTGGCCGTGATCATCACCCCGGCTGCCGCTCCTTTGTGCTTCACCGTGTAGGAGATGGCTGGGGTGGGGGTGTCGGCCCGGGCCAACCAGGCGACAATGCCGTTGCCCGCCATGACACGAGCCACCTCCGCCGCGTATCGGTCGGAAAGAAATCGAGTGTCGTGGCCAATAACCACCTCATGCACATCGCCATCCTTTGCCTCTTCCAGGATATAGTCGGCAATGGCCTGGGCCACCAACCGCAGGTTGGCAAAGGTAAACGTTTCGGAAATCACGGCCCGCCAGCCGTCGGTGCCAAAGCGGATGCTCATGATGCCTCCCTCCCTTGAGCAAAGTGACTTTCAGATTGAGCAGACTCATTCCCCCGTAACAACACCCGAAATTATACCCTGTCTGGCACAAAAAGTCCACCAGCCCCCGGCATTTTACTTTTCCCCACAGTTGATATACAATACGCACGACCTGGGAGCTAGTTCGGTCTCCAGGCATTTTAGCCAATGAGGTTGGAGGCAATCGTATATGTCCGACAGTGAATTGTCCGATCTGCTGAGAGCCGCTGCCGAAAAACTGGCAGCGGAGCAACAGGCATCCATTCATGATGGCTTGGATAAAGCCAAAGAGTTCTTTGAGGAACAGGAAGAGATCATTGAATGTCCCGTACTACCCGTGCGCGACACTGTAATCTTTCCCCACATGATCACCCCGCTGTTCGTGGTTCGGGACCGGTCGGTGCGGGCAGTGGACGCCGCTACCCTGGAAGACTCGCCCATCGTTGTTGTCACCCAGCGCGACTCTGCGACGGACGAACCAGACACAGAGGATTTGCACGTCATCGGCACCGAGGTGGTTATCGCTCGCATGTTACGCATGCCCGATGGCAGCACCAGCATCCTGGCCCAAGGGCAGAATCGGGTAGAGATCCTGGAATTTCTCGAGACGGAATCATACGTCGTGGCCCGTGCCCGTGTTCTCCATGAACCGGAACCGGATGATTTGATGACCGAGGCCCTTATGCGGGCTGTGTTGGCTCTCTTTGAGCGCGTGGTGCAGTTTAGCCGCAGCGTCCCAGAGGATGCCTATGTGCTGGCTATGAACATAGACGAACCCGGTTGGTTGGCCGATTTGGTGGCCTCGACCATAGACCTGGATACGGAGGAGCGCCAGAGCCTGCTTAGCATCCTGGAACCGATTAAGCGACTGGAACGCTTGAGCATTCTGCTGGCCAAAGAGTTGGACGTGCTGGAACTGGAGAATCAGATCCACTCCCAGGTGCAGCAGGAGGTTGATAAATCCCAACGAGAGTACTTTTTGCGGGAGCAGATGAAGGCCATCCAGACCGAACTGGGTGAGGCGGATACCCATACTCAAGAGATCAAGGAACTGCGCGAGCGACTGGCAGACAGGGCTCTGCCGGAGGAAGTGCAAAAGAAAGCGGAAAAAGAACTCTCCCGGCTGGCGGCTATGCCTCCCTTTGCACCAGAGGGAGGTGTCATCCGCACCTACCTGGATTGGATCCTCGATCTGCCCTGGGCCGAGGCGACGGAGGACAATCAGGACATAAAAGCGGCTGCCAAAATGTTGGACGACAGCCACTATGGGCTGAAAAAGGCCAAAGAGCGCATTCTGGAGTATATGGCTGTACGCCAGTTGGCCGCTGACAAGATGCGTAGCCCCATTCTCTGCTTTGTCGGCCCGCCAGGTACGGGCAAGACCTCGTTGGGTCGGGCCATTGCAGAGGCGCTGGGTCGCAAGTTTGTGCGCGTATCCCTGGGCGGCATCCGAGACGAGGCAGAGATCCGAGGACACCGGCGCACCTACATCGGTGCGTTGCCAGGCCGCATCATCCAGACCATGCGGCGCGCGGAAACGGTCAACCCTATCTTTATGCTGGACGAAATAGACAAAATGGGCACTGACTTTCGGGGTGATCCCTCGGCGGCGTTGCTGGAGGTGCTCGATCCAGAGCAAAACCACGCCTTCTCAGACCATTATCTGGATGTGCCGTACCCTCTATCGAAGGTCATGTTCATCACGACGGCCAACGTCCTGCACCCCGTTCCGCCGGCCCTGAGAGACCGGATGGAGGTCATTGAGTTTCCAGGGTACATCGAAGAAGAGAAACTACGCATTGCCCGCCAATTCCTGATCCCGCGCCAGTTGGAAGAGCACGGACTGAGCGAAAGACCACTTTATTTCTCTGATGCTGCCTTGCGGGCCATTGTTCGCGAATACACTTACGAGGCCGGGGTCCGAAACCTGGAGCGGGAGATCGCCTCTGTATGCCGCAAGATCGCCCGCCGCGTGGCAGAGGCCAAGATCGTTCCTCGCCGGATTACCTGCGTTGCGCTGAACAAGTATCTGGGGCCACCGCGCTACATTCGATCCAGGGCCGAGCGGGAGGACGAAGTCGGCATAGCCGCCGGGATCGCCTGGACGGAAGCTGGCGGTGATCTGATGCCGGTAGAAGTCGTCTTAATGGAGGGCAAAGGCAACCTGATGCTCACTGGTCAATTGGGCGAGGTGATGCAGGAATCTGCTCAGGCCGCACTGAGTTACGCGCGCGCCAATGCTCAAGCCCTTGACATTATGGAGGTCGGCCATACTTTCGACAAACTGGACATCCACATTCACTTGCCGGAGGGAGCCATTCCCAAGGACGGGCCCTCGGCTGGTGTCACGATGGCCACGGCGCTAATTTCAGCTCTCTCACTGCGCCCGGTGCGGCACGATGTGGGCATGACGGGCGAGATCACGTTGCGGGGCCGCGTGCTGGCTATCGGCGGGTTCAAAGAGAAGGTGCTGGCAGCGCACCGGGCTGGACTGAAAACGGTGATTGTGCCCGAGGAGAACCGCCGGGACATGGTAGAGATCCCCCGCAAAGCCCGGCGGGATCTAGAGTTTCTCTTTGTGCGTCGCGTGGAGGAAGTGCTGGAGGCGGCCCTCCTGACAAGCGAAATCGGGCGAGACGACGGAGACGGGCAAGGGATAGACTAGAGAGGCCAGGGGAGGACGAGAAACTATGTCGCGTGGCGGCAAGCTGCTGTGGTTGGCGATAGCAATAGCCGTATTGGCGCTGCCGGCTTGCGGACGCAAAGATCTTGAGGTCAGTCAGGTGATAACCTTGACCTTGGACGAGATATTCCCTTCCTCTCTGAAAGCGACCCATGTCGAGCGTCTTGACGACCCAGTGGCTGACGACCCACACCAGTGGCTGGTTCTCTACGAGTACGACCTCTATGAGGGCGCCACTAGAAAATTCAGTCCCATCGCTGGTGTGGTGTACCGCGCTGACCGGGGTGTCAGCAACCATCCACCTGTCATCTTTCCCTATCCCTTGCGCCTGCCCGACCGGGACTATCTGGGCACCGGGAATGTGGAGGTGCGGCCGAAAGACGCCCTCTCATTTTGGCCGGGTTCAGAGTTGGTAGCAGTTAACATAAACTCTGACGGCTTTTTTACCGAGGCCGCTGTTTTTCGCTGGAACGATCCCCATCACGATGAAAAGTGGCAAGATCCTGATTTCGAGCGGTCTTATGTGTGCATGGGTTTCTTCCGCGCCGATGGTGGGGTCAAGGTGGAGAAGGACGGGGTGATTGTCAAAAAACTACAGGGCGATCGGAGCCAGCTGGCGCGCTTTTACAAGTACGAGCCAGATGAGGAGGGATCGTATTTCATCAGCGGCGCTCAACTGAGGCCAACCGTGGACTCGTGGATAGACTTTGCCTTTGGTCCAATGGCGATTGATAAAGTGCTGAACTCGCCCTATCCAGAAAAGATCGTATTGGCCTTCTATAATGCCTTGGGCGGTCCCACTGATGGCCTCAAGCCTTTCTTGAGCAAAGAAGCACAAGAGCAACTCGCCGATGGGCTGCCAGGTTACGGCTGCAGTTGGCCGCTGGACCAGGTGGAAAGGGTTACAGTTCGACAGATCAGCTACTTTCCGGCAGTGGAAGCCCAGACTGAGGGGGAAGAAGAACGCCAGTCGTTGGTGGAGTTAAAGATCCGGTGCCAGTCCAAACTGGGGGGGACTGCGTCCGAGGATGGCAATGTGGGCTGGTTTCTGAGACGGCAGGTCGGTCAATGGAAAATGGACCATGCCTATAGGCCCGCTGAGTAACTTGTTTGGATAGTTGCTCACCTTGGGTCGCGGCGGATGACAATCGTTCGACTGAGCCCTTTGACTACGCCCTCCATCCTTGGGCCGGAGGACCAAGGGCTCAGGACAGGCTCACGAAAGTCTGCCGCCGGACGTGTGAGATTGATGGCAACTGTCCGCCAAGGGGCTGCCGGACGATGGTCCGGCAGGAGCGGGTGAGCAGTTACCTGCCTGGGAAAAAGATGGGAACAGATAACGACCAGCGAGCGGACGGCCTGCTGGTCGTTGCGCTTGCCAGGAGAATTCAGCGTCGGCGAAAGATTATTGCATCTTGACCACGATTGGCGCGTCGGCCCACAACGCCTCCAGTTGATAGTAGTCCCGCATGGCAGGAGAAAAGATGTGGACGATGATACTGCCATAGTCCATCAGCATCCAACCCGAAGACGCTGTACCTTCGATGCGCAGAGGGAGCGTCTGGAGGGTCTTTTTGACCTGTAATCTAAGCTCTTCGACAATGGCTCGGATTTGACGCTCGCTCTCGCCGCTGGAAACAACAAAAAAGTCTCCCAACAGGGACACTGGCCGAATGTCGAGCATGACAGTGTTTACGCCCAACTTTTCGGCAATAGTGTCCATCACCAGATGAGCCAGTTCTACCGAGTCTATGGTTTTCAGTGCACTCCTCCTCAGTGTTTCGTTTCTTGTTCTCCTGCAGTAGCCAGGGGACGAGAGGGGAAGGACGACGAGAATCTAATCTGCGAAAGTTTCCACCTGATCGCCGCCTCGGCGTTTGGCTACATACATGGCCTGGTCGGCGGCATCTATGAGCTGTGCAGCGTCCCTGGCATCGGCCGGGTAGACCGCCACGCCGACGCTGACGGTAACGCCCGGCAAACCATGCCGGCCCAGTTCCGTAGCCGTCAACCCCCGCACCCAACTCTGCATCTTGTGGGCAGCCTGGAGTGCTCCAGAGTGATCCAGACCGGACAAGATGACGACAAACTCATCACCGCCGTAGCGGGCCACCGTCGCCTGCCACTGCTCCACGCAGGCCTCTAACGTCCGCGCCAGGGTGACCAGGGCAGTATCGCCCTGCCGGTGGCCATAGGTATCGTTGTATCGCTTGAAACTATCCAACTCGATCATGAGAAGGGCCAGAGGGCAGTCTTCCGCGTCGCTCTGAGCCACTTCTTGCCTTAGCGCTTCCTGGAAATAGCCGTGGTTATAAAGGTCGGTCAACCCATCGTGGCTGGCTCGCCACTGGGCCTGGCTGTGTGCCTGGGCATTCTCAATGGCCAGCGTTGCCGCCTTGGCCAGCGCAGATAGCACCTCGATGGCGGTTTCGGGAACTCGTTCTCTGTCGCCGCAATCCACTACCAGCACGCCGATGGGCCCGCTCGCGGTGCGCAAGGGGGCGGCGATTTCTAACAATGGCCTGAAGGCCATCATGTCGGAACCTTGAGAACCGTCCACTATAAAGGGCCGGTCGGCTTTCAGCATAGCTTCAAAGAGACGGAGATCAAAGTGCAGGGGTGCAAGTTCCTCTGACTGGTCGAGCTGACGGGAACTGTAATACCGGTCCGGCATACCCTCTTGCTCCGTGCTCAAAAAGAGCGCCGCTCGCCGAAAGTCAAGCACTTTGGTGCAAACCTGGACAATGCTCTGCAACGTATCGCCGGACTTGAGATCGTAAACGGCACTGTTGACCTCCTGGAGCAACGCCAACTCTGTCAGTCGTTGCTCCAGATGCTGTTCGCGCCCCAAGCCCTCTTTGAGCCACTCTTTGACTTGCTGGGCGAACTGCCCCAGAAGCAAACTGGCTAGCAAAAGAAGCAGGGTAGGGTAGACCACTTGAGAAGGAAAATTGTCAGGAACGCCGTACGTAAGCCAGAAAACACTCACCAGCCCGCCCCAGGCGACAGCAGTTGTCACGACTGTACCCACAAAGCCGAAGCGCATGGCTGCCGTGACCACAGAGAGCAGGTAGAAATAGGTGTAGCGGCTGGCTGGCCCTTCCAGGGCTGCCACAAAACCGCAAATCAACGTTATGTCCAGCAGGGCGGTTGCATAGCCCAACCATGTCAGGACACGTAAGGAGCGGCGCAGCAGATACCCCTGGGCCAGGTTGACCAACGCGCCGCCTATTGCCACTGTCAGCAAGAGACCGGGAATCGCCACCAGATCGGCGAGCCAGGCCAGCCCCGGGCCTACCACCAGGGCTACCCATCGCAAGTACCAGATGGTCCGTTCCACCTCCAGGGCGCCCCCAAGGAGTAAGGAGGTGTCCTCGTCTGAGGAGCTACGTTTAGCCGGTACGGCTCTGGCCTGCATTAAATATCCCCATCTCTCGACGGTTCTCCCACTGAACTCGACTCCATGATACTCCGATTGTCCGTCAAAGTCAAGTCTGGCCAATTGCCCAGGGTCTCTTTCATGTGAGCCCAATGGGTACCCCGCCAGTAGACGCGGCCACACTCTGGGCAGAGGCGGAATTCCTGCTGGGTGCGGTGCACGTGAGGCGGAACCCGATCGCGCGCTTCCTCACGGCCAAGCAGGGTTAGTTGTCCGTTGCAGACAGGGCAGCGCGTAAAGGCTCCGTCCGGCGACGGTCCAACGGTCGCGACGACCTGCCGCACTTGTCCCGCCAGTTCTTCACTCTCGATCAGGAGTGCGTGCACACCGCGCCGGGCAGCCAACTGGCGGTCGCGGGTCAGCAGCAGGCGACCCTCGGCGCGGGTACGACGGACCAATGCCCAGTCGTCGGCCCCAGAGTCGAAAGCCGTGTCGTAGCCTAGAATCCGTAGCCACCGCGCCAGCCGGCCCATCATCCCGTCGGCCAGAAGCCTCTTTGGTTGTGATTCGTTTGAGCTTGTGTTATTCGACATTCTCTGGTATGATCTCGGAGTGAAACGTAAAACGTGAAGCGTAAGTAAGTCACTCTTTATCACTTGTTACGTTTTACGCATTACGCATTATGGCCTTGATGGAGGCGAAATGATCGGAGACAACTCGTCGTTGATTCTTGCGATGCTAGGTTTGTTGGTGCCGCTGGGACTGGCGCTGGTGGCGGCCGGTGGAGTGCCGGAAAAGCGAGCCGGATCGGTGGCTCTCTCGGCGCTAGCAGCCATCGGCCTGGGCGGTTTCGCTTACCTGGCCTTTGGTTTTGCGCTCCAGTTTGGGGGAGTGGGTCTACACTACGATCTGCCCGGTTTGGAAGGGCTAGTGTGGGAGCGCCCTTTGTTCACCACCAGCGACCTGGCCCGAGTGGGCACCTATGGCTTTTTTCTGCAAGACCAGGCTAGTACCCCGGCTGTCTATGATCTGTTTCTTTCGCAGCTCCCCCTGGTTGCCACGGCCGTGCTCATCCCGGTGGCGGCACTCAGGGGCCGGACGCCAGGCTGGGTGGCGCTGTCCGGCGCGTTGCTTACCGGGGGACTGCTCTACCCGGTTTTGGCCCATTGGGCCTGGTTTGACGACTGGCTGGCCCAACTGGGCCACTTGATGGGCCTGGGTCATGGCTATGTGGACCTGGCCGGTGCGGGCGTGGTGCACGTCCTGGGCGGTGCCGTCGCCCTGGCGGGCTTGCTGGCCTTCCGCCTCCAGAGCGGACGACAGGTAGCCACTGTCTCCGGTCCCGATCCCCGGCAGCGGGTATTGCCCAGGATGCCCCGCCCGCAGAAATACGTGCCCTTGCCTCGCACCTACCAGCCGTTGCTGGCCTACGCCGGCGCGATGCTGACCCTCTGGGGCTGGATCGGCCTGACGTTGAGCAAGCCTCTGCTTTCCTCGCCGGAAATCGTGCCCAGTATGGTGGCGCTCAACCTGGCGCTGGGCGCAGGAGCGGCAGGCACACTGGCCATGTTCTACACCTGGATGGTGGCCGGCGCGCCCTCCCCGCTGATGGCCGCCCGTGCCGTGGTCGGTGGCCTGGTGGCCGTCGGCGCGGGTGCGGCTTTTTTCCCGCCCTGGGTAGCCATGGCTGTGGGGGCTGCAGTGGGTCTGCTCATAGCGCCGATCCATTTCCTGCTTACCTATGTCCTGCGCCTGGGCGATGAAACTGCGACCGTGAGTGCCCATCTGTTGCCGGGTGTCTGGGGGCTGGTCGTCGTAGGCATCTTTGCCGACGGGCGCTTTGGCGCTGGGTGGAACGGCGTGGGTGCGCCGAGATACCTGGGCGTGATTGGCCAGGGCGTGACGGGCGCGCTGGCAGCGCCAGGTTTTGTCGCTGACTGGCCGGGCCAATTGCAGGCTCAACTGGCGGGTGCAGCTGTTTTCTTTTTGGGTGGGTTCCTCGTGGCTGGCGTGCTGTTTGCCCTGGCGGCCGGACTCATCGCTGCCTGGGAGGGCCGCCACCTGCCGCCCGAATCCCCCATAGCATGAGCCAGGAAAGCTAAAGCCCACCAGGGACCCAAAGCAGACCCTTGGCTGGACATAAATGCATGATTTGGTGCTTGAGAACGGGGCTCTTGGCTAGAAGTGAGTTTCTGAACGCTCTCACCAGGCTAAGAAGTCCAAGCCCGCCAGAGTAGGTCATCCTAGGACGATTTATCGTCCTTTAGATCTTCAGCCCGATGATTCATCGTCAGGCGGCCAAACTTGAAGCAGAAACTGCAGTATTTCCCGGTATATCCCTTTGCTTGCCATTTCTGGGCGTATTTCTCTGCTGCATCCAGTGTATCAAAATACTTCCAGTGTACCTGGCCATACTTGCCTGGTGGCCCACCTCCTTTTTCAACTTGACTGCATGAATCCTCATGAATCACCACGTCCCTCACAAAGTCATTTGCTTTTACCGCGTATCCCATCATTCTTACTCCGACAGTTGCAATCTCGTCCAGTTCCGCCTAGAGACTCTCATAGCAGTCCTTCCTCTCGCAGCAGGGTTTCAACCCAGGAGGTATCTTCTGGCGAGAGAGGGGGGGCGAGCGGCGGCTTCCGGTAGTCAATGCGCAGGTCGAAAGCGCCATCGTCGTAGACGGCGGCTACGGCCCGGCCCAATTCCAAGGGCACATCCGGGTCAGGGTCGAGCAAGGGCGTGGGCAGAATGGGCAGGACCTCTTGCAGCCGAATGGGCCATACGTCGGCGACTGGCCGCCGCTCGACGCGGCTAAGCACAGCAAAATAGGGCGCATCGGGCAATGGCTTTTCCAGCGGCGGGCGCTCGCCCTTGCGCAGCAGATCAATCTCTAGCAGGTGCACTTTGCTGCGCAGTAGCGCCAGGCGCTTGCGGCGGTACTCGCGCAACGAGTGGCTGCCGGGGCGCTTGTTGGCTGGTGAGAAGAGTTCGATAACCGTTACCAGACGGTTGTTGTGGCGGTCGCGGATAAAGATGGTTTGAGTCTTGACCGGCATGTACATGGGCACGAGTCGCTTCAGCGGAGCGGGTGTGGGGGACGCGCCTTCCTGGGCGTAGGCTACCAATGCTTCTCTGAGGCCAGGGGGGGAGGAGGTTGTTGGTGGTTCCATCACCCCCACGTCAGGGAACATGATGCGCAGTTCGCCGGTATCCAGCGGTTCGTAGACCACGCGTGGCTCCAGGGCAGCAAAGTAGCGCGGCCGGAGCAGCGGCGTAAGTTGCCGTCCGATCTCTGAAGCCAATCGCTGGTGGAAATCGGGCCACAGCAAAGGATCTTCCAGAAAAGGGTCCATTCCCGGAAAGGGCAAAGGCATGATTGGTCTCCTTTCACACTTTTCAAATGCACTCAGTAGTCCCCTTTAACACCCGCCGCCCCACTCCCCAGAGGCGCGCAAGCGAGCGCTGTATAGACCGCCCCACTGGGCCGCAGGTCGCTGCGCATGACGTTCACCGACGTCACCGCCATACCGCCCAGCAGACCCACGTTACCCTCTGCGATCAATTTCCCCAGGCGCTCCCGGTCGCTCCGGCTCGCCTTGCGCTGTACCCGGCCCAGCGTAAGGTGGGGCTTGAAAGAGCGGCCTTCCGGCTCGAAACCAAGGCCTGCCAACTCGTTTTCCACGGCCTTTTGCAGGCGAGCCAGGGTGCCGGTTGGTTCTCGGACACCGACCCAAACCACGCGGGGGCGACGCAGATTGGGGAAGCAGCCCAGTCCGACCAACTCAAAGGCGAGCCGATCAAAGCCCTGGCAGGCGACCTCCACCGCCCGCGATATGCTCGCCAGGCGAGGAGTTGGCACGCCTCCCAGGAACTTGAGGGTCAGGTGAATGACATCGGGCCGTACCCAGCGCACGGAGCGTTCGGGAACCTGGCGCTTCAGGCGAGCCTGGAGGCGATTCAAGCTGTCTTTGAGGTCCTGGCTCAATTCGATAGCGATAAAGGTGCGGATCTGTTCCACGGTGGATCATCCTTTCAAACCGAGCAGCCGTGCGGCATTGCCACCCTGGATTTTGGACAGCGTCCTCCGGGGCAACCCCGCCAGCACCAGACGAGAGTGCATTTTGCGCTGGGGGATGAGGGGGTAATCAGTGGCAAAGAGGATCTTGTTCGGCATCAGCGTACCAGCCAGGAAAAAGATATTGTCGCGGTAAAGGTAGAGGGAAGCAGCGGTGTCGTAGTAGACGCTGCAAAATTTGCGCATCACGTCGGGCATCAATTCGTAGAAGGGGAGGCCGCCACCCCAGTGGGCGCAAACCAGCGTCGCCTCGGGGAACAACTCTACAAAGCGATAGACGACGTCCGGGTTGACGGTGCCTTTGCCGGGGTAAAGGTGGCCCACCGGCTCGCTGGTGTGGCTGAGAATGGGCATGTTGTAGGCCACGGCCACTTTGACGACGGGACGCATGGCGTGTTCGTCGTCCAGGGAGAAACCCTGACCGTTGGGCATCAGCTCGCCCACACCGCGCAGGCCATTGGCCGCGCACCGCTCTAGCTCTTTCGCTGCCTGCTCTGGGTAGGCCGGATTGACAATGCCAAAGCCGATGAGCCGCTCCGGGTAGCGGTGTACGGCGTCAATGACGTAATCGTTTGCCTCGCGCAAGAGGCCGGGGTCTCGCCAGCCAAAACCAAAAGTGACCGACTTTTGCACGCCAGAGCGATCCATCTCGGCGACGAGTTCGTCGGTGGTGATGAGTTGGGCCTTGGGATTGCCATACAACTCTTCAAACCAGATGTCGCGAGTGAGATATTTCTCTCGGTTTTGAATGACGTGGGGTGGCGTGATGTGCGTATGGAAATCAATGATCATGACTGGCCTCTGAGTGGGTAAAGGGTTGGATTGCCTGACGTGCATTATAGCATATCTCGGACGCAATGACAATGGAGAGCTAACGTTGGTTCACTATCCTGGCAAAGTATGTTATAATGTTGGGTATCGGGCCATCTGAACAGGCAAAAGTTTTACCTCAAGAGTCAAAGACAAGGAGAAAACATGCAAGCCGATCTGGTACTTTACAACGGTGACATACACACGATGGATGCCGCTACGCCACGCGCCCAGGCCGTGGCTATCGCTGGCAACCGGGTGCTGGCCGTGGGTAGCGACGCCAAAGTGCTGTCGCCCAAGGGTGAGGGGGTGAATCTACGGGGCCGCACTGTCGTACCCGGCTTTACCGACAGTCACCTGCACTTTATGTCTTACGGTCTCAGCCTGAAGCAAATTGACCTGATGGAAGTGCCCACGCTGGAGGAGGCCCTGGCCCGCGTGGCAGCCCGCGCCCAGACTACCCCCGCCGGCCAGTGGCTCACGGGGCGCGGCTGGGATCACTCGCTGTGGGAGGGTGGAGCGTTCCCCACCCGTCAGGACCTGGACCGCATCGCGCCGGAGCACCCTGTCTTTCTCAGGCGCAAGTGCGGCCACGCTGGCTGGGCCAACTCCCGCGCGCTGGAACTGGCCGGCATTACCAGTGAGACCCCCGACCCGCCCGGCGGCGCAATCGACCGCGATCCCGCAACTGGTCAGCCCACCGGCATCCTCAAAGAGACAGCCATGGATCTCATCTTTTGTCTACTGGAGGAGCCCTCGATAGAGGAGGCGGTGGACGCCATCAAGGCCGGCATGGTCCATGCGCACAAGCTGGGGTTGGTGGGCATCCACACGATGGAAGGTGACGGGGCCTTCCGTGCCTTCCAGCAACTACGGACGGACGGGGAACTCGAAATGCGGGTGCTGATGCAGATTCCCGAGGACAACCTGGACGCAGCCATCCAGGTGGGACTGCAAAGTGGCTTTGGCGACGAGCGGCTGCGCATCGGTGCCGTCAAGCTCTTTTCCGACGGCGCGCTGGGGGCGCGCACGGCACACATGCTCGCGCCCTTTGAGGGCGAGCCAGGCAATTATGGCATCGCCATCGCCACCGCTGAGCACCTACGAAAAATTGTGGGCAAAGCCAGCCGGGCTGGGATTGCCTCCTTTGTCCACGCCATCGGCGACCGGGCCAACCGCGAGGTACTGGACGCGATAGAAGCCAGCCGGCGGGCCGGTGAGGGTCCCCACCTGCGCCATCGCATTGAGCACGCCCAAATTCTTCACCCCGGCGACATGCCTCGCCTGGCAAAACTGGGCGTCATCGCCTCCATGCAGCCCATTCACGCCACGCAAGACATGCTGCTGGCCGATTCTCTGTGGGGCGCGCGCAGCGCCGGGGCCTACGCTTTCCGCAGCCTACTGGATACCGGTGCCGTCCTGGCCTTTGGCTCCGATGCCCCGGTCGAGGACCTGAATGTGCTGAAAGGCATCCACGCCGCCGTCACCCGCCGCCGCGCCGATGGTTCCCCCGGCCCCGACGGCTGGTATCCCGAGCAGCGCCTCACCGTGGCCGAGGCGGTCCATGCTTACACCGCCGGCGCTGCTTACGCCAGCGGC
Source organism: uncultured Anaerolineae bacterium (assembly GCA_964453885.1). GTDB lineage: Bacteria > Chloroflexota > Anaerolineae > CAYNKW01 > CAYNKW01 > CAYNKW01. Next base: position 14,166 of record CAYVPU010000006.1, read on the forward strand.
GAGGAAGCGATCAAGGGCACGCTTGCGCCGGGCAAGCTGGCCGATCTGGTCGTGCTCTCGCAGGACATCTTTACAATTGACCCTATGGACATCCTGGAGACGGAAGTGCTGAGCACGATGCTTGATGGCGAGTTCGTCTATTCCAGTGAGGGTTTCCTCCAATGACCGCAGCGCAAACACCTAAAGAAACCATCACCGCCAAATGGTCTCGGCTGTATGGCACTCTCTACTATTTCCTGGGCCAGGCCATGCTCGATAACTTTGGTCAAGCTGGGGAGGAAGCTCTGCGGCAGGCAGTTCACGACTATGGCTCTTACCGGGCCAGTTGGATGCGCGCAGACCACGAGGCCCGTGGACTGGCCCTCAACCTGGCTAACCTGCAGAACCTGGGCGACATGCCCAACACCGGCAGCCTGGAGAAAGAGGGCCGTGTCTGCACCCCGTCCTACTTTTGCGTCACTGTCACCGAATGTACCCACAACAACACCTGGCGGGCCCTGGATGGCCTTCACGCGGGCCGCATCTACTGCCAGGAGGTGCATCACCCGATGTACTGCGAGTACGCCGACGGCGTGACGCTGGACTTGCCGGATTTTCTGACCAAAGGCGACGGGTTTTGCACGTTCGTTCTCAACCAGCCCAATGCGCCCGAACCAGCAGCTCCGCCATTGGTGGATGCCCACCCGGAAGCCAAGATTGCCAGGCTGTATGGCGTGCTCTACTGCTTCCTGGCCAAGGCCATGCTCGATGCCTTTGGCGATGACGGCGAGCGCGTGCTGAGGGAGGCCCTGGGCGAGTATGCCCGTCACGAGGCCGCGTCGCTGAACGAGGATCAGTTGGCCTGCGGATGGGAACACCAGGGTTCGGCGCTCCGGCTCGCTGAGGGGTTTTCTACCATCGCCGGTCAGGCGGTGTACGATGCCTGGCGCGAGGTGGAAGGGAACGCCATTCCCCTGGGCCTGATCTACTTTGAAGAAGTACACAGGCCGACCTAGCACTACAAAAGGACTTTCATTAGGGTACCTTCTGCCACCAGAGCTTTTCCATTTTGTCCAACTCGACCACCACTCCTGGCGACAGCGGCTCCGGTTGGTGTTCGCTCAAGATGCGGCGAACACGTTCGTTAGCCTTGTCCCCCAACGACAGACTGCCGGCTGCCGTCCAACCCTCGTAGTTGCGCCGGTTCATCAGGGTGGGGAACCAGTTCTCTCGAAAGTGGCGGACGGTGTGCTTTTCCCCCAGGTAACTGCCGCCAGGCCCTACCTGCTCTATCACTTCCAAAGCCAATGTTTCAGGTGTGATCGTGATGCCATCCATGATGGTACGAATCATACTGATGAACTCGTCGGTAGCAGTGATCAATTCCAACGATGCAGAGCTCTCCGACTCGGTGAAACCGATGTCGTGAACCAGGTTGGCGCCGCTCAGGGCTGCCATCAGGCACGAGATGGCTGACTCGGCCGCCGCCTGCTGGTCGAATTCCACGGCGTCGGTGCATCCGGCGGTGCTCAAAACGGGCAAGTGAAGATAGTGGGCCATCTCTGCCAGCGCCGCTGACCACAAGCTCATCTCTGGAGCGCCAAAGGATGCAATCATGCTGGACATGTCCATGATCGTCGGGACACCGCCAAAGATGACCGGGGCCCCACGCCGCTTGAGTTGGGCCATCACCAGCCCGCTCAGCGACTCGGTGATGCAAACGACCAGGTTGCCAGCGCCCGTCACCGGTGCTGAACTTCCTGCTAGCGTCGCCGGTGTGTAGAGCACCGGGATGCCATGTTCGACGCAAAAGAGAAGCCTGTCCACCCCGTCGTCGGTGTGTCCCAGCGGCGAGAGAGGTTCAGCGTAGTGAAGATAGTAGGGCCGCTGGGCCAGTTCGTCCCAACCTCCCACGATTACAGAGGCCATCTCGGCCATGGCTTTTAAGCTGGCCAGGTCCAGCGTACCGTGCATAATGGGCTTGGTGCAGTTCATCACCGTGTCTTTGTGGCCGAGGAGATATGCGATCTCGCCGGGAACGTCGCTGTACAGGGCTGAAGGGGAGATCATGTCAATGTTGGGTAGCGCATCGCAAAGGACGGCCCCCAGCCGGGCATCGGCCCGCACGCACGGCCGGCGGGTGCGGTCAAAGGGGTCAAAGAAGTAGAGCGAGTCTACCTGGCTGCAAAAGTAGACACGGCTACTCTCCAAATGCATGACCCGCTTGCCCAGGCGATTGTAGAAAGTGATCCGACGGGGCGCATGGGCCAGGGCGTCTTCAACAAGGTATGAAGGGATACGGACACGCCGCTGCAGACCGACGCGCGCGCCAGCGCCGCTGAGCAGTTCCAGGCCCTCGTCGTTGTCCACGCGGATGCCGGTGCGTTCCAACACCTCGAGGGCGCTCAAGAAAAGCGTCTCCTTCTGGTCTTCGGACAGTACCTGTAGCCGAGGGGTAATCAGGGTTGTGGAGTTGGGTTTCATGTTTGTCCTCCTTTATGGTTCTGCCCCTTATCTTCTATTGCTGGCGACTTAATCCTAACAGCCGCCCTTGACCTCCTGATACCAGTTTTCAGGGAATTCGTCGGTGTGAGGATCGACCCCTGTGGGATAGAGTACGTCTATGCCCAGTATTTCGGTGATAAAAACCTCGACAACGCCCTTGACAATGGACCCCCTCAAAAGGTGTCCGCCAACGGTGGGGACATCCCAGCCGCCGCCAATGACAAAGTGAATGGCGGCGAACAGTTCCTTCCCACCACCTTTGGCCGGTCTGGGGTGTATCATTCCGCTCATAGACAGGACCATACTCAGGTTTTTAACGGTCGCCGGCGATTCATTGTGCCAGTTCTGCGGATCTCTGGTATCCGGCGTCCACATCAGGTATCTCGTTGGCTGAAGGCCGCCCATGAACGCAGCGCGGATTTTGGCAAAACGGATATTGCGATCTTGGGCGAATTTTTGAACGGCCAAACACACATCGGCCCCGGTCGTCAGGCGGAGAATGAACTCTCTGCCACGGCGGGCTTCAACAATATGATAGTCGGTCGGATGGCTGGCATCCATTTCCCATTTAGCTGGCATTTCTGCTATCCTTTCACAAACTCTAACCATAATCGGAGCTTTCGGGAAGGTAAATCTGAGCATCCCCTGAGTAGTTTGACAATGTCACGTTTCGCGCCCCGATAGGAAGTGATGCTCGTAGTGCGCTACGAAGCGCAGCGAAGTAGCGCGAAACCGCACTCCGCGGAGTTTATCCTGAGCCTGCCGCTTGTACTGAGCTTGTCGAAGTGAAGGGCTTTGTGCGTGACTACGAACCAAATGTGATATTGTCAAGGTAGTTACCTCTAGCCAAAGCTCTTGTCGTTCACATTGAATCTGTAAGGCAAAACGACGGCGGCATTAACACAGAGCTGAAAGAGCGGTCAATTCGACCTGGGTGCGTTTCAAGTGATTTAGGACAAGGTGCGACGCACGGGTAGCACCACATTTAACCGTGGAGGCCAAGTAGGGCGGGTTTCTTACCCGCCATCTTGTGGCCGGTATGGAAACCGGCTCTACATATTGTACCTTCCGAAACGCGGGTACGGTGTTTTGACCGCCACCACGCTTTGGTGGGATGCTACCGACGCACTTGATCGAACACTAAAAGACGTGTTTTCTGAGGCTCTCGACCGTTTTATCTGAGCAAAAGCGCGTCGCACCTGACTTCCCAAATGGAATGAAACACACCCATTCGACCTCTACTTGCGCAACACCTTGCCGGGGAGATGACCAATGAGCTGTTCGCGATCGACAGCCAGTTCGCCGTTGACAAAAACGTATGGAATTCCTTTGGGATACTGTTCCGGCTCTTCGTAAGTGGCCGTATCGGCGATCGAGTCGGGCTCGAGGAGAACCACGTCGGCCCAGAACCCTTCTCGCAGAGTGCCTCTCTCTCTCAGCCCCAGGATCTCGGCTGGAAAAGAAGTGATCTTGCGCACCGCTTCCGGCAGGCTCAGCCGATTCTTCACTCGAACGAATTCTTTGAGAAAGCGCGGGTAGGTTCCGTACAGCCGGGGGTGGGGTCTGCCGCTGGGGATGCCATCGGAGCCCACTGTAGCCAAGGGGTGGGTGAGTACCTTTTCCAGTACCCACTCGGAACCGTAAAAGCTAATCATGGTGACGGCCAGGTTTTCCTCGGCCAGAAGATTGCAGACGAAATCGATTGGGTCTTGGCTGCAGGTGCGGGCCAGGTCGGCGCAGTCTCGCCCTTCCATCCAGCGATTTCTCTCGCTGCTCACACCGGAAACGATGATGTTGGGCCAGCCCACCGAGATGGAGCGGTTGTTCCACACGTCAAGCCCTTTCCCAAAGTCCTGCCGTATGCGCGCCTGGAATTCGGGTGCGGTGAGGTTTTCCACCAGTGCTTTTGTGCCCTCTGAAAAGGTCCAAGTTGGCAGGACGGCCGAGAGCACGGTGCACCCGGCCAGATAGGGGTATCGATCCCATGTTACCTTGTTGCCTTTTTGGTGCAGGGACTCGGCCTCAGCCAGAACCTGATCTATCAGGGGCCAATTGACCTTGCCGTAGGCCTGGAGGTGAGATACGTGGAGGTGTACGCCAGACTCTCGGGCGACGTGAGCCACTTCGGCGAACGATTTGGTGATGGCGAAACCCTCGTCTCGCTGGTGCACCACAAAGATGCCGTCCAGGGCTGCTACCTCCCGGTTCAGTTCCACGAGTTCATCTGTAGTGCTGTAACTGCACGGGGGGTAGATGAGTCCGGTGGAAAGACCGAAAGCCCCGCACTCGATCGCTTCCTTGATCAGAGCGCGCATTTGCGCCAGTTCTTTGGGCGTTGCGGGACGGTTGTCCATGCCCATGACCGCGATGCGCACCGGCCCGTGGGGGACCAGTACGGCGGCGTTGTTGGGCAGGCCACACTGGTCGAGGGCAGCAAGATAGTCATCAAAGGAGCGCCAGGTCCAACGCTCGGGGGGGAGCGTGCCCAGCAGCCCGGCTGTGAGTTCAGATAAGAGTCTCACGTTGCCATCGCTGACCGGCGCAACGCTCAAGCCATCTTGAGCCAGCAGTTCTGTCGTGACGCCCTGCCTGACCTTAGCATCAGGTGTTTGCGCCTTAAAAAAGACGAGGTCGTTGTGGCTGTGCATATCGATAAAGCCCGGTGCTGCGACCAGACCGGAAGCATCGAGGGTTCGGGCGCTTTGACCTTCAAGTGAGCCGACGCTGACAATCCGCCCCTCTTGTATGCCCATGTCGCCGGTGAAGGGTTCTGCCCCGGTTCCATCTATGATGCGCGCATTCTTGATCAGGTAATCGTACATTGGAGCGTCCTCACTCCCGTTGCCACGCTACTTGGCCGCCGACGATGGTCATATCCACTTGAATGTCCTTGATCTCCTCATCGGCCACGGCAAAGTAATCGCGGTCCAACACGGCCACATCGGCCAGTTTGCCAGCCTCGATAGTGCCTTTGAGGTTCTCCTCGCGGGTGAGCCAGGTGCCCGAGGCGGTATAGGCCCGCAGCGCCTCCTCGCGGCTGATGGCCTCGTGGGGAGCGATGTGCTGACCCAACCTGTTCTTGCGCGTCACCAGCGCATAGAGGGCGATGAAAGGATTGGCCGACACTGTGCTGGTCACATCGGAGCTGGCCGTCACGATGACCCCGCGATCCAGGTATTTGCGCGCCGGTTTGTAATTCTGCGCCCGCCGCTCGCCCACATCGCGAAATAGGAGGTCGCCTTCCCAGTAGACAAAGGTGGGCTGAAGCACCGCCGCAATGTTGTACTGGGCCATCTGGTCCAGCGCCCTGGGGGTGGGAAAGTAGGCGTGGATGATGTTGTGACGAGCGTCGGAGCGAGTCGCCTCGCGGGCGACCTGGGCAAAGGTGTCCACCGCCATGTCTTGAGCATGATCGCCGCAGCAGTGAATACCCACGTCCCAGCCCAGCTCCTGGGCGGTGCGGAAATGGCGGTGCAGTGCGTCCAACTCTATGCGATTGAAAGCGACCAACTCGGTATCCCCTTCGTAGGGTTCGTACATGTAAGCCGTGTGCGGGGTGGTGCCGCCGTCAATCGCCATCTTGAGGCCACCTATGCGCAGCCACTCGTCGCCGAGGCCGCTGTAGACGCCCAACTCTTTGGCTCGGTAATCCAACTGCTCTTCTTTTTCATCGTCCCGGAAGCCATGCCAACTGGGCATCAGGTTAACCCGGACCGACAATTCACCATCCTGGTAGAAAGATTGATAAGCCCGAATCTCTTCCGGGTACAGGCCCGGCTCGACGACGCTGGTGATGCCGAAACGATGCATCTCCCCACATGCCAACCGCAACGACTCCTTCATCTGCTCCATTGTCGGTTTGGGGAGGAGGGAACGTACCAGAGTCTTGGCGCTGGCCCGCAAGAGACCGGTGGGTTCGCCGTCGGCGTCGCGCTCGATTTTGCCGCCTTCAGGATCCGGGGGGTGACGGCTGACCCCGCCCAGGCGCAGCGCAAAACTGTTGACCACGTCGGTATTGAAGAAGCGTTTCAGTATCACCGGATGCTCGGAGGTCGCCGGGTCAATGTCGTGGCGGGTTGGCAGCCGCCCGTCGGCAAAGTTGCCCTCGTTCCATCCCTGGCCGACGATCCATTCTCCCGGAGGTGTATCCTTGGCCCGCTGGCGAACCAATTCCATCATTTCTTCCTGAGACTGGCACTCGTCCAAACGGATCACCGACAGCTTGGCTCCCACTTCCATAAAGTGGTTGTGGCTATCAAAGATGCCGGGGATGACTGTGCTCCCGCCCAGGTCTATGTGCCGGGTGCCGAGGCCGGATAGCTCCTCGATCTCAGCATCGCCGCCCACGGCCACGATGCGGCCGTCTTTGATGGCCACCGCCTGGGCGACGGTACCTTTAGCGTCCAGAGTAAAGATCTGGCCGTTGAGCAGGATCAGGTCTGGAGATAGGTCTTTTACTTTCATGTTCGTCCTCTCTGTTTCGTCCTGCTTGATTTAGGGGAGTTCCAGAATTCAAATTTTCCCAATCACGAATTTCACACTTGTCCTGGACGGCCAAGTACAGGGCGAATGATCAAATGGCACGAATGAGTTTTTCAACCGAGTCATAGATAGAGGACAGGGCAGCCACACAAAGATGACTGCCCTGTTTGTACTTCCAGGTATTGGTCTACTTGGTGCGATAGACCGTGCCCTCGCTGGAATTGAAGCGGAAGCCGCGGAAGGTCACGACGCCAGCCTTGTTCGGCTCTAACGCCGGTCCCTTGAGCTTGGGGTTCACCAGCACGTTAAAGATACCGTGATAGACGGGCACCAGGCCCACGTCTTCGATGAGGATCCTTTCCGCTTTCTGGTAGAGTTCGTTGCGCTTGGCCTCGTCCCCAATGACGGCGTTGGCCTCGCACACCAGGTCGTTGTATTCCTTGTTGTACCAGGTGTGGCGGCCGGGCATATCGGGCATGGCGGCGCCCTCTTCTTCGCAACTGCCCCACACGCCCAGCAGGTTGCTGCCGTCCACAAAGTCGTACTCGTAGGGCACCAGGGCAAAGAGCATGTCGCCGCTCTCGTTCCTCTTTTGCTCGCCGAGCTTTTCCATATAGATGCTGTACTCCAGGTCCTGGATCTCTACCTCCACGCCCAGGTGTTCCTTGAGCGAGGCAGCAATGGCCTCGGCGGCGTTGGTCAGGGCGGGATAAGCCTCCCGGGTGTACATGGTCAACTTGGGAAAGCCCTCGCCGCCAGGGTAGCCGGCTTCTTCCATGAGCTTGGCCGCCAGTTCGGGATCATAGTTCTGCACGCTCTTGAGCGCTTCCACGCTCTCGCCGGGGAAACCGGGCGGGTTCATGGTATAGGCGGCCTGTGATTGGTATTGCAACGGGCCGTTGACGATGGCGTCGCGGTTAACCGCGTGGCTGAAGGCCTGGCGCACCTTGAGGTTGTCAAAGGGCGGGTTCCAGGCGTCGAAGAAGAGATAGTAGGTGATAAAGTTGGCCCAGTTGAGGAGTTGCTTCTTCATCTCGGGATCGGCCATAACCTCGGCCAACGCGGCCGGGGGCACGTCCACCTCGTAGCCATAGCCGATGATGTCCAACTCGTCGTTCTTGTAGACGGCGAAACGCACTTCGGGGGTCATGAAGGTACCCACAATCTTGTCCATCGTGGGCGGGTAAGGGCCGGTGTACTTGTCGTTGGCCACCCAGACGATCTCTTTGCCCTTGGTCCAGTGATCCAGTTTGTAAGGGCCGCATGAGACGACCTTGCTTGAATCATCGTTGAGAGCCCAGGTACCGTCGGCCAGGCGATCCTTGACGACGTGCTTGGGCGCCACCCACAGGTCGGCGAACATTTTGACCAGGAAAGGCGCTGGCTGGTTGGTGGTCACGGTGAAGGTATAATCATCCACCTTTTTGGCGCCCAGTTCCTCCGGCGGTACGTCGCCGCTCACCACCGCGTCCCAGTTGACAATGCCGGCCATGCTGTAGAACCACTCAAAGTCATAGTCGGCGCGGGCATAGCGCTGCAAGGTGAACACCCAGTCGTCAGCGGTGACCGGTTCGCCATCGCTCCACACCTTGTCCTTGGGCAGTTTGAAGGTCCAGGTCAGGCCATCATCGGAGACGCTCCAGCTTTCGCAGCCGGAGGGTTGGGGCTGGAATTCTTTGTCGGGCCGCACGCACGAGTCGTGGATACCATAGGTGGGGCCGGTGGTAAAGTCGTAGGCGGTGTAGGACCAGCTCAGCCAACTGTACTCGGTGACACCCAGGCGCAAGACCTGCTCCTCGATTGGCGCCGCGTCGGCCGGCAGTTCCACGCCGGCCCGATTGACGACCTTTTTCGCTGCCGGAGCCTCGGTCGGCTTTTCGGTAGCTTTTTCGGCCGGCTTGACCTCGGTAGGTTCGGCTTCTTTGGTCGCGCACCCCACCAGGGCGGTGCTGGCGATCATGGATAGAGTTACTAGAAGTATCAGCAGTAATGCGAATTTGTTTCTCATGGTCTCTCCTCCTGAGTCATGTGTTGAATGGTGTTTTAAATTCGATCTACCATCAGGGTTCCCAGCCCTTCAGTAGAACCTGGTTTTCTTGATTCTTCTTATGGGAGATTCATTCCTCCTTTCCTAACCCGGCCAAGCCGGAACCAAGCAGGAACACAGAGTTGCACAGAGGACTCGCAGAGATACACAGAGAATTCAAGATTTTTCTCTGCGTGGCTCTGTGTAACATTTTCGTAAGCGTTCAGCCTGTTGTCTGCGAGCGCTGGTTGAGTAGCTTCGTAGCGTCAGCGGAGAAGCGTACCCTGTACTGACCGTCCAGGACAGTGTCGAAACCAAGCGGCTTTTGCAGGCGGAAGATTGGCTTTGCAGAGCCGCTTGGCTTCGATACACCCTTTCACTCCGCTCAAGGGCACTCAGCCGGCGCTACCCCGTGAACGCTTACACATTTTCTTGCTCAATGTACCAGAATTTCATCGGCAAGGTATCTGGGATTTTGCTTGCCCCCTACAGGGCAGTTGGAAGAGCTCCGAATCACTGAAACACTGAAGGAAATTGAAAGCACTGGGTCAGTATGTTCAGAACTTGTCAGTGCCTCAGTGGTTCTAACATGCCCGCTAACGTTCCAGCGGACAGGTCATGCAGTGGGGTCCGGCATTACCTTTGAGCAGTTCCGTGCCCGAAATGCCGATTGCTTTTCCGCCTCGTTTGACCACCTCGTTCATGACCCGCTCGGCCCATTCATAGCCTACAATCTGTCGCGGAGCCGTCATAACCCAATTGGCGGCCGCGGCATCTCTTTCTTTTTCGTTGATGACGATCGTTTCTACCCCTTCTGATGCGAAAAAGTCCAGAATCATCTGTTCTTTTGCTTCTCCGGTTTCCAAATCCTTGATAATGGCCGGGCCAAAATCCAGGTCAGGTGGATGAACGATAGCCAGGTCTTGATCGATAAACACCAGGATGCCATCAATGTGGATTTCGTAGGGATAGCAGGGAACCGTGACCATCCGTTTCAGGCCGGCTTGCTTCATGTATGCTTCGATCTTTATAAGTCCTACGGGGTTAGTTCGACTGCAGCGCCCCACGATGACGGTATCTCCTCTGAAATAGGTGATTCCTCCGCCTTCGAGAACCCCATCTGGTTCCAATTCTCCCAGGATAGGTATGCCTAGTTTTTCCCAGACACGCCCGATGATGGCCGGATCGCCTTTTCGGCCGTCAATGGCCATGCCCAGCAGAATTCCACCCTTGGGGGTGATTACCCCCAAATCGCGGGTGTACACTATATTCGGTCTTTGGGAAATATAGGCCCTGGCTTCTGGATCATCTCGAAGGATTTCGTTGGCCAGAAGCACCTCTGTGCCCATCTCTGTTAGCGCCGCTACCAGGCCGTCGAATTCCTTGAGATACTTGTCTACGTCGGGCACTGCCGCAAAATGGAAATAGTCCAGCGTTTCCTCAGTCACCATGGACAATTCGACTTCAGGACGGTGCATGAGCACTTTTTTCAGGGGGTAATGTTCGTAAGTTATGCGACTTGTGTCAATCATAGCATTTCAGTTTTTCACAGCTCAAGCTCTACTCCGGGAAACCGGAGAGATCTATCCGCGCCTGGAGGCCTGATCAGCAGGATGGGGAGCGCTACAGCGCGCAGGGCTTTCTCAGCCACGCTGCCAAAGACCCAGCGGCCGAGGCCGCTGCGTCCATGAGTTGCCATGGCGATCAAGTCTACCTTTTCTTTCACGGCATACTCGACAATCTTTTCCGCCGGTCGTCCGAACAGGATTTCCACACGGGCCTTTACCCCCGCTTCGCTCAGGCGCCCCTTTGCCCTGGCCAGTGACTGCTTGGCCTCAGCCTTTAGGCTTGCCATTTCCTGTTCCCGATATATGGGATGCCGGACAATAGTCATGTCCTCGACCAATTCGGGCATGGGGGCCATAGGCTCATCGAGCTTGAGGGACTGGTAATCGGCAGTCGCTCTGTCGCGGGGAGGGGAGACCACCTGAAGCAGGATGATCTCGGCATTGTACCGTTTTCCGAGGTCCTCCACGTAGGGTAGCACTGCTTCGGCCAGCTCTGAACCATCCAGAGGAACCAATATCTTTTTAAACACTTTTTTCCCTCCTGGTTGACTTTTTTGAACAAGCAGTGCCACCCATTGACCAGAGGTCTCGACTTGCCTACTTTTCCTGTATCATCTGCGGATCCAGCGCGTCCCGCAGACCATCACCCATCAGCGTAAAGCCCAACATGGTGACGGCGATCATTAGCGCGGGAAAGAACGCCAGGTGCCAAAAATACGTCATGTTGGGGATGCCATCGCGGCCGAGCATCTGGCCCCAACTGGGCATGGGCGGGTTGATGCCGACGCCCAGGTAGCTCAACGACGCTTCGGCAAAGATAGCCTGGGGAATGCCCAGGGTGAGCGAGACGATAATGGGCGCCAGCGAATTGGGCAACAGGTGGTAGCGGATGATGCGCCAGTCTTTGGCGCCGATCATGCGCGACGCCTCCACGTATTCCTTCTCGCGCAGAGCCAGGAATTGGGCGCGGGTCAGACGGCAGATGCGAATCCAACTGCTGATGCCGATAGCCAGCATCACGTTCCAGAACCCGGCCCCCAGGCGAGCCATGATGAGGTAGGCAAAGAGAAGAGTGGGGATGGCCGACATGATGTCCACCAGCCGCATGACCACAAAGTCAATGCGGCCGCCTCTCCAGCCGGCGACGCCTCCCAGCGGAATGCCAATGGCAAAGGCCAGGAATTGGGCCAGGAAAGCGATGCTCAGGGAAACGCGCGTGCCGTGGACAATGCGGCTCCACAGATCGCGTCCGATGAGGTCGGTGCCCATCCAGAAATCCTTGCCCGGGAACGCGCCGACGGGGCCAAAGAAACTTTTTTCATAAGTCGTCCGCGCGACGAGGGGATTTGCTTCGCGCTCCAAAAACATGGCGATGAACCAATCGTCGGCGAAAACGGCCAGGATGATGAGAAAAAGGACAAAGACGAGGCCCACGATAGCCAGTTTGTTCCTGGCAAAACGGCGGGCGGCGTCGCGGTATAGCCCCCGTTCCTGGCGTGCCATGCCGGTCCTGGTGAATTCGAGTTCGGCTTTCTGCTGCTCACTGATGGCGGCCTTTTCTTTGTCTGTCTGAATATCTATGGTCATGGGCAACCCTCCACAAGTTAAAAGTCCGAGTCTATCGTTCAGTCTAAGTGTAATGGACCCGGGGGTCGGCGAAAACATAGAGCACGTCCGTAATCAGGTAGGTAATGGCAATCAGCACCGCCCACAGCATGACCAGGCCGATGATCATGGGATAGTCGCGGGTGAAGGTGCTGGAGACCCAGAACTTGCCCAGGCCCGGTACGCGAAAGATGGCCTCGATAAAGATAGAGCCGGTGATGAGATCGGGGATGAGCGGGCCAAAAACGGTGAGCATGGGGATGAGGGCGTTCTTCATCACGTGGCGCGAGATGACTACTTGCTCACGCAGGCCCTTGGCCCTGGCGGTGCGGACGTAATCTGCCCGCAGGGCCTCGATGACGCTGGCCCGGGTAAAACGGGCAATGGTGGCTATCGGAGCCAGGGCATAGGCGACGACGGGCATGATCCACTGCTTGGGTTCGTCCCAACCGCCCGTGGGCAGCCAACCGAGGGCCAGGGAGAAGAGCAGGATAAAAAAGATGCCCCATACAAAGTGAGGAGTGATAAAGCCCACGATAGACATCAGCGTCGCCAGGTAGTCTATCCAGGTATTCTGCTTCAGGGCGGCAACGATGCCCAGAGGAATGCCGGTCCCGAAAGCGAGGAGCAAGGCCATCCCGCCCAGGTGCATGGTCGTCGGCCACGTGCGCTTGATAAGCCCTATCACCGATTCGTCGGGGTGATCGAACGACATGCCAAAGTCGAGCTTGATCACACCCCCGATCCAGACGAGGTATTGTTGCCAGAGTGGCTTGTCCAACCCGTAGCGCGCTTTGAGGGCCGCCAGTTGCTCGTCAGTAAAGGGACGTTCACCGTACGTCCACGGCCCGCCCGGTACCCCGTGCATGAGGGCAAAGGTGATGATCGAAAGGATCACCAATACAGGAATCAGTCCTGCCAGTCGTATCAGGATGAAACGGGTCATGGTGTTCACTCCAATCTTGGTTTGTGGAGGATAAAGGATTAGCTTTGAATACCTACGAGATCCAGTACGGTTTGGAAAAAGTCCTGGTGACAATAGAAAAGGAATCAATCTCAACGTATTCATTGGCCCGACAGGTGTTGTCACCCTGTGGCCCGCAGATGAGGATGCCGCTGTGAACGGCGAAGCGATTGGTGTAGCCGTTTTTTGCACCCTTGCCCCGTTTGATAGGGAACCTACTCGAGAACATTGAGCCTCGCTTCTTGCACTCGGTAAGCGGAGGAAGGGATGGAAATTGGCATTTTCTAGTCAGGAGGTTGGGGAGAAGGAAATATCAAATGTCCATGACTAACGGGGATATTGTACAACATAATGTCTGGATTGTCAACAACCTCACGCCTTGCCAAGTATCGAAAAAACGATGGAATGAGCGCGAGGGCATCGAGGTAGCCGCGTTTTCCATAACGCGCAGGCCCTGTGCGACATAAAAATCGCGGCTACGACCTTCCTGGCGTTGTCAGGCTCGCGGAACGGTAGTATAATAGGCTCGCCCGACAAGAAAACTAACCTGCTCCGGGAGGGCTTTGCCGTGAGTGCTCAGCCGAACGGTCTGCGACCCGACCGCCGGTCATAGACCGGCCAGCAATTCCCGTTTTGTAGCCGCGATTTCCAAATCGCGTACATTGCACTGTCCTGGACGGTCAGCACTGTCCTGGACGACAGTACAGGGTGCCACGTAAAGCGTCCTGCGCGATTACGAAATCGCGGCTACAACTTGGCGTTTTCCCATAACGGGAATTGCTGTAGACCGGCTGAGAGCGGGGATAAAGCCACAGGGAAGAAGGCCAGCGAGGCCAAAAGGAGAACAAAAAACCATGGATAACGACTCTCAGCAAGTACCGATTGCTGCGGCCTATGGTGGTGAAGGTTGGTCACCGCGGACGCAGACGCTGCGTCAGGAATTGGGCGCCCTGTGGGGCGATTGGGGCGTAGGGCTGGAATGGGCGAGCCTGCAAGCTGTGCTCCTCCACCGGCCTGGCCCAGAGATCGAGAAATTGATCGAGCCAAACGCCGCGCAAATGCTGGCGACGATTGATGCCGAGTTGTTTCGCCAGCAGCACGATGCTATCGCCGCAGCTTATCAAAAGGCCGGCGTAGAGGTGCACTACCTGGAACCGGAGGTCCAGGTTCCGCCCAACAATTTCTTTTGCACCGATTTGTTCTTCATGACCCCCGAAGGAGCCATCCTGGCCCGGCCAGCGTCCACGGTACGGGCCGGAGAGGAGGTGCACATTGCCCGCCGGTTGGCTGCCCTGGGCGTGCCCATTCTGCTCAGCGTGCACGGAAGTGGTCTCTTTGAGGGAGCGGATGCTATCTGGATTGACGAGTATGCTGTTCTGGTGGCCACCGGCCTGCGCACCAACGAGGCTGGTGCGGATCAAGTGGCCTGGGTCTTGCGGAACATTGGCGCTCAAGTGGTGCGCGTAGATCTGCCTTTTGGCTCTATGCACCTGATGGGTACATTGCGTCTGGCCGGGCCGGGGATAGCCGTGGGGTATCCGGGGCGGACGCCACACCGGGCCGTGCGTGCCCTGCACGAGCGGGGCTATCGCTTCTTGTGGGCGCCGGATATGGACGAAATCAAACGACTGGCACTCAACTTTGTCACTCTGGGACCACAAAGAATTCTCATGGCGGCCAATTGTCCCCATACCCAGGCCATGTATGAGGCCGAAGGGATCGAATGTGTGACGGTCGAGATTAGCGAGTTAGCTAAAGCAGCCGGCGGGATAGGCTGTTTGACAGGTATTCTAAAACGCGACAAAGGAGAAATGTCAAAATGAAAATCTTAGTCTTGGGCAGTGGTCTCATGGGGCCAGCGGCGGCGTTCAACGCCCTATCGGACCCCCAGGTGTCACAGGTGACCCTCTGTGACATGAACCAACAGCAGTTGGATGCTGCACGGGCGAAACTTGGGAGCATGAAAGGCGGTGAGAAACTGACCACCGTTGCGCTCGATTTGAGCGACCAGGCGGCAACCTCTCAGCTTATGGCAGATTTTGATGCCATCGTTGCTGCCCTTCCCCGGCCCGCCATTCCCTTTGGAATTCGGGCCGCGGTAGCAGCCGGGAAGCCTCTGGTAGACCTGAGTTGGGCTTCTGAGGACGTGTTGCCGGACATTATACAGGAGGTAGAGTCTGCGGGCGCGCTGGTTATCCCTGGCTGTGGCGTGGAGCCGGGCCTGACCGAGATCATGGCTCGTTACCTGGCTGAAAAGCTGGACCGGGTGGACGAGTTGCACATCATGTGCGGTGGCATCCCGGAAGAGCCGGCCCCACCACTGGGCTACAAGATCGTCTTTGGCGGGCGGCAGATGCCACTGCGGGAGGGCAACGCTCGCATTGCTGAAAACGGTCAACTCAAACCGGTGCCGCGTTACTCCGGCGTAGAGACTGTGTTTTTCCCTGGCGTGGACGAGTGCGAAGCCTGGCACGAAGGTTTTATGCCCTGGCTGCTGGACCTGGACGTTTTCAAGGGACTAAAGCTCGGCACGCAAAAGACGGTTCGCTGGCCCGGTTACGCTGCCAAAGTGACGGTGCTGAAAGAGATGGGCCTATTTAGCCACGAGCCGGTCACGGTGGACGGCGTGCAGGTCGCGCCCAAAAAGGTGCTCGATGCAGTGCTCTATCCCCACGTCAAGCTGCAAGAAAGCGAGCGGGACATCACGCTCTTCCGCGTGGAGGTGCTAGGCGAGAAGAACGGACGCCCCCGGCAGTACAAGATCGAAATGGTGGATCGTTACGACGAGGAACTGGGCTTCACTTCGATGGCCCGTACCACAGCCTTTACGGGAGCCATCGTCGCCCGCATGGTTGCGCGGGGTGACATCAAGGCCACAGGCTTCCTGACGCCAGAAAAGATCATCACCGGTAAGCTGTTTGACAGGCTGGTGGAGGACTTGACTGCCGT
>CAYVPU010000006.1:30343-38772 GCA_964453885.1 uncultured Anaerolineae bacterium
GATGGCTATCCCCACCAGGCATTTCGCGGTCCCCATCCTCCTTCCAGAGAAAACGGGAGCCGGGGGCCGGATGGCGGCGCGGTCGGCGACGGCTGGTGATTCATCTCTTCTGTCCCCTGACCGCTCAAACCACTGGTGTTCGCGGGACCCCACAGGTTGTTGTCCTCAGCGGTGCCCTCGCCCACCAGGCCGTAGCTCTCGCCCCAGGAATCCACCAGCACGTAAAAGGGGTTGTGTGACGTATCGAAGAGTGGTGGTGGCCAGTAGCTATATCGATCGCCAGGGTTGTCGGGATCGTCTGGATCGGATGTGTGCAGCGTCAGCGTCTGACCTGGGCCAATATCATCGTGCACCAGCCAGGCTTTGCCATAGCCGGCCAGCGAGAGCATATTCCACGTCTGGTTGATGCCAGGTGTAGCGCTGGGCCGCAGGTACAGATCTACCCAAAAGTCGTTGGTCACCGTCATGGTGCCGTCGTTGCGAAGGACAACCTGGACGTGGTAGGGCTCCCCCGCCGTCGGGGGCGACGGAGTCCAGGTTACGTCCTCCACTGTCAGGTCGTAGGCCGGTGGCGGGGTGTAGTTGCGCGCCACCAGGGGCAGATAGACGTAAAAGGTGCCCTCGGTCAAGGTCAGCAGTGTCGTGCCGACGGCGCTGCCAGCCGTGGCGGTGATCGTCACTGTGCCCGTGACGGTGTCCGCCGTAAAGGTCGCCGACTCGCTGCCATTGGTCGTGGCAATGCTCGACGGCGACAGTATACCCAGGGCCGTTGGGCTGTAATCCAGCGTGACGCCCGTGCCGTCGGCCACGGCGTTTCCGTATTGGTCGGTGACGATGACTGTGATCGTAGACGTGCTTGTGCCGTTGGCGGGAATACTGCCTGGATTAGCCATGACCGTGACTGTGGCCGGCAAGCCCGGCTCGATGACGACTGTCGTGGTGGCGCTGAGACCGTCGCTGGTGGCGGTGATGACCGCCGTGCCGGCGACCGTACCGGCCGACAGGGTAGCAGTAGCTACGCCGCTGCTACCTGTCGTGCCGCTGGCTGGCAGGAGGCTGCCCTGGCTGGTGAGCAGGTTCACCGTCTCGCCGGGCACCCCGTTATCGCCACAGTCGGTCACAGTGACGCTGACGATGGCCGTGCCGGTGTCGACTGGTATGCTGGACGGGGCAGCAACGACCGTCAGGCTGACCGGCGCGCCGGGTGAGATAAAGTTCACCGTCGTTGTGGTGAACGCCGCACTTGCCGTGGCCGTGATGAGCACCCCGATCCGCTCGGTGCAATCGGCAGTGAGTTGCGATGTCACTATGCCGCCAGTTGTGGTGTCGGTGAGCGGGTTCAACCAGCCAAACTCAGCGTCAAAGTCGACCTGGTTGCCGTCGGCCACCAGGTTGCCCCAGGCGTCGGTGACGGTAGCGGTGAGCAAAGCAGTGCCTCCCAGCGGAATGTCTACCGGGTCGGCTTGGAGCGAGACGATGGCTGGCACGTTAGCTATCACGTCAAAGGCGTTGCTGGAACCGGTCTCGATACCGGTAGCCGTGTTGGTGACGGTGACAATCACATTGTCCTGGGCCAGGGTGATGGTCACCGTCTCGCTGCGCACGCCACCTGCAAAGCTGTTGCTCACTGGCGGCGCGATGGTACTGCTGCTGTCAGTGATGGTGACCTGGTTGGTGAAACCCAGGACGGTGTTGTTGTATTGGTCCTGTGCGGTGATGAGCAGCGCAAAGCCGATGCCGGCCGTCTGGGGGCTGTTCACCGGGCCGATGGCAAAGTGATCCAGTGTGCCAGCAGTGAACGTGACCGGAGCGGTGTCTATAACGCTGGCCGAGGCCCGGGCAACCACCCACTTGACGCCGCTGGCCGTGGAAGTGATGACCGAGGTGGCCACGCCACTAGCATCGGTCGTGTCAGTGTACGGCGCAATGCCGCCGGTTCCCAGCGAGTCGGCTGTAGTGAAAGTGATGACTTGGCTGGGCACAGGGTTGCCGTAGGCATCCACGACGGTGGCCGTCATCTGAGCCGATGTGCCGACGCCTGTGGTAGTTGGCACGATGGTCAAGGTGATGAAGGTGGATTGTCCGGCCGTGAACGTGACCTGCGTTGTACCGGTCACAGCCGGATTCGCGCCCACCATGCCAGTAACCAGGGCCACGCCGGTTGCCGTTGATGTGATGGTTGCCGTCGCCTGGCCTCCCGACAGAGTGACCAGCGGGGGCGCGATCTGGCTGCCACTCAGGCTGCTCGCCAGTGTGATGGTGACAGCATCCTGGTCCATCACCGGATTGTCCCATTGGTCTGTGGCCATGACGCTGATCGTCGCCGAACTGTCCACCGTCGTGCTGGTGGGCGCAGCGGTCAGGGTGAGCGTGTGCGGCAGTCCGGCGCAGACCGTCGTCGAGGTTGACGCTTGGTTGTTGGCCGGGTTGCCATCGCTCGCTGCCCTGACCTCGACGCTATTGAGGATGGGCGTACCGCCATGCGGATTGATCCAGCCAGGCGTCGTTGTCACCTGGACAGTGATGGTGATGACGCCCACACTGCCTGGTGCCACGGTGGGCGAAAACCAGGCATGAGTCGAGCCAGCCACAAAGCTGGCCGCTGTCGTCTGTGACACAACCAGGCTGGCGCTCACCGGCAGCGTGTCGGTGATGCGTACATTACTGGCGGCGACCCCGCCGCTGTTGGTAAAGACGATGACGTAGGTGATCGATTTACCGGCGCGGACGATGGCCGGTGTAGCCGATTTGCTGACTGTCATGTCCGGGGCCAGCACGGTGGTCGTCTCCGTGTCAAAGGCGCCCACGCCCTGCACGCTAGTGACCCAAGCGGTGTTGATCAGTTCCGAGTCGTTAGCCAGGTCGGCATCCACCTGGACGGTAAAGGTGACAGCGGTGCTGTTTCCCGGAGCCAGGTGAGATAACGTCCAGGTAATGACGCCGCCTGCCGGGCCGGAGAAGCCGTTCTGCGTAGCGGCGAGGAACGTTGTGTTGGCCGGCACCACATCGGTGACAACGACGCCTGTGGCAGGGGCCTCGGCTGTGACCAGGTTGGTCACATTGATGGTGTAAAGCAGCGTTGCCCCGGCGTCCACCGGATCGGGAGCGTCTGACTTGTTCAGCATCAGGCTGGGAGCGCTGCTCACTGTCACGGTGACGGTGTCGGCGTCTCCAACGCCCTCTGCCGAGGTGATCCAGGCCGTGTTGGGGATCTGCAAGCCGTTCGTCAGTGGCGTTCCAATGGTGACGACCAAGGTGGCGGTCAGTGTTTGCCACCCCTCCCCCAGCAAGCTGCCCAGAGTCCAGGTCATGACATCCCCGGCGCTGGGGTTGGTCGGTTCAAAAGTGCCGCCGGTGGCAGTGACAAAGTAGGTGTGATTGGGCAACACGTCGGTGATGACGACGCCGTTGGCGTTGGCGTTGCCGTTGTTAATGGTTTGCAGGGTATAGGTCAGGGTATCGCCGGGACTGACAGTGCTGGCGCTGGCATGTTTGTCGAGTACGATGTCCGGTGCGCTCTGGACGGTGGTCGTCACCGGTCCGGTGCTGTCGGCCGACGGTTCGGCGGCACTGAGCCAGGCCTCGTTGGTCAGTACCGTGCTGTTGGTGAGTGGGGTGTCCACTGTCACAATCAGGGTGATGACGCGCAAACCACTGTTGCCCGGCAAGTTGCCGACGGTGTAGGTCATGACCTGACCAGCTAGCGGGGTCGTGGGTGTGTAACTCGAGAAATCCCCTATGGTCGTGACAAAGGCAACATGCGCTGGTAGAAGGTCGGTGATGATCACGGAGGTGGCCAGTGTGCCGCTGGTGTTGGAATAGGTGATAGTGTAGGTCAACGCCTCGCCGGCCGATACCACGTCCGGGTGGCCCACTTTGATGAGGGTCAACTGCGGGGGGGTGACGGTCACCGGTGCGGTCGGTCCGGTGGTAATCTCGTCCAGACCATAGGTGACAGTGACCTGGTTGGTATGGATCGTCCCTTCGGGTATGTCTGAGCCAGCGGTGGCGGTAAAGATCAATGTCAGCGGCCCCGGCGACATCCAGAGAGGAGGGAACACGGTACCCGTGACGATCCGGTTTGTCCAGGTCAGGACGTTGTCCGTGACGGTCGGATCAGGGCCTTGCACCATGTTGCCAAAGGTAAAGCTGACCGGCAGCGTATCGGTGATGGTCACGCCAGTGGCCGTTTCGTTGCCGTCGTTGGTGATAATGATGGTATAGGTGACGGGGTTGCCCGGCAGAACCGAACTGGGCGCTACCGATTTGGTCACAGTAAGGTGGGAATTGCTGTTGATCGTCGTCGTCAGCGGATCGCCAGCGGTGGGCGCCAGGGCATAGGTGGCAGTCACACCGTAGGATTCGTTGGTTACAAGGGTGCCGGAAAGGAGTGGGCTATACGCCAGCACAGTGAAAGTCAATTGCGTGCTCTCACCGACGGAGAGAGAATCGCCTGCTGGCAGGGTCCAGGTGATGATGCCACCATTCTCTACACATGGCGCACCGCTGCAACTGTCGTAGGTAGTGCTGAGTGGCACTGTGTCGGTGACGACGATGTTTTGGGCAGACCCGGTGGCGCTGCTCTGGTTGGTAAGCGTAAGAGTATAGGTCAAGAGCCCGCCTGCCTGCACAGGGTCTGGACCGGCAGTCTTGGTGAGCGTCAAAGTGGGGTGGCTGAGAACGGTGACAGCTATAGGGTCACCCTCGGCGACGGTGATGACCTCGCTGCTCCAGGCGCGATAGGTGGTGTTGGTGATGGTCGCGCCGTGGGCAAAAGGTGTGGCAACAGAGACAACAAAGGTGGTGGTGACACTCTGCCCGATCCCCAGGTCGTCGGTCAATACCCAGGTGATGGTGGGGGGCGAGTAGGTCGAAGGAGGTGACGAAGTGACATAACTGGTATTGTCGGGGATCCGGTCGGCGATGGTGAAAGGCAGCGTAGCGGTCAGGTGACCGGTGTTGGTGACATAGAGCGTAAAGGTCAGCGGATCGCCGGCCTCCACCACCGAACTGCTAGGGGTCTTGGCAATGACAAGGGTTGGGGCGCTGACAGTAGTAGTGCACCAGGCTGTGATCTCTGTGTCAATGTTGGCTGTGAGAACGGCTGTGTTGGTAATGACAGCCCCATCGGTGAACGGCTCACTGACACGCACCTGGAACCTTTGAACAGCTACGCCACCAGGTGGGAGGCCGTTGCCTGAGGGAAAGGGAGGAGGAAGCCGATCGGTCGTGAAAATCAGTATGTAGGAATCCTCGGCGTAAGACATGCTCTGCCAATCGGCTCCGCCGCTGATGCTTTCTGCGGGGCCAACGTAACTGGTACCTGCAGGAAAGGTGTCACTAATGAAGATAGTGGCGGTGTACAAGGTGCTGTTGGTGATGTAGAGAGAATAGGTGATCAACCCACCCTGGTTCACCGGGTTGGGCTCACAGACTTTGGCGAATTGCAGGGTGGTAGTAACCGCTGGTGCGTAGGCGACGCCCGAGGCCAGACCAGCGACCAACTGATCAGCTGGGGCTAGTACCTCGGTGACGGTTGCCGCACCGGGATCCATCCAGGCCGGCAGGATCGAAAGCCGGTGACCTACTGAGGTGGCGGTGTCCAAGAGTTGGTTGACAGCGCGGCTGGGCACTGGGAGCCCAAGAGGAAGGAGTTGAAAGATCAAAGAAAGGGCCACAGCCAGGGGCAACAGTCGTCTGCTACGCCTCGAAAGAACTGCGTTCCAAAACAAAAAGGGCCGACGGAAGTGAAAGACTCTGGAGAGCGTTTGAGAAACGCAAAATGGCACTGAACCCATTGCAGTCCCCCTTTCGTGAACCGATTATACCAAGTGGGGATTAGCTCTTTCAAGCATCGTCAGAATGTATTAGGGGCTTTGTCGCTTCCATACCTTTAGATACTACACCCTAATTATACTCTTTTTTGTGTGTTGTGTCAATCCTTTTTGAACAGAATGAAATGAAACGTTCATTTGCATTATTGTTAAAAAGATGATAGAATGTATGCAGCTTTGGCAAACAATGTGCCTTGCCATATATCTCTACAAATCAGGTCATTCACTTTAGACCTGACACTCCCTGTCTCGTATTCGTTTCTACCTGACTCCTGCTGGTCCCTACGGGCCTGGCGGAGTGCCGATTATGTGAGGAGGGAAAATCATGCGCAAACTCGCCACGCTTGAAAGGTCCACGGGACTGATGGGGCTGATTGCCCTGTTGCTCGCCAGCCTGCTGTTGCTCCCAGCCCCAGTAGCCGGACAGGACCCAGAGGACCGACCCACTATCCAGCCCCCAACCGTTCCCCCCCAGCCAGGTCAGATTGGCAAGTTGTTGCCTAGCCTGCACGGTACCATCATCAACTGGGGATTCCGCAACGAGCCCAATGTCCTGGTGCGGGTGAGCGGCGCTGATTGGCACCTGGACACCACGAGCGATGCGACCGGACATTACCTTTTCGAGCGCCTGGGCAACGATGTCGTCTGGCTCAACGTTGTCTCTCCCGAAGGAAGTAATGCTAAACCGTTGACGACCGATGTGGCCGTCCGCCCTGCTGTCGGTGACGAGACGGTCGTCAATCTGGGCGTCTACGAGGGAGAAGAGCCTTTGCCGTTGCCCATAGTCCACACCATGGAAGCCAACACGGCTCAGGCGCAGCCCGGCGACGGGGTGACTTTTACTGTCCACGTGAAGAACAATCTGGAGATGCCCATTACTCATGCCCAGTTGACGAACTACCTGCCGACAGGGTTGAGCTTTGTGAGCGCCGACTCGAGTCACGGCCCGGTGGAGTATGCCGACGGGCTGGTGATGGCGCGCCTGGGTACCATGGGGCCCAGCGATGAGGCTGAGGTGACCATCATCACACTGGTCGAACCTGGCAGTGACGAATCGTGGGAGTTGACAAACCGCTCATCCTTGATATACCGGGAAAGCGTCGTCACGCAAGCAACGGTCAAAGTAGCTGTCTCTCTCACGGCGGCAGTCTCTGATGAGCCGTCAGGCGAAGCGCCAGAGAGTGTCCCCGATGAGTCGCCTATTATCATGCTGCCGGTGACTGGTATCGGTTTGCCGCTGGCAGGCGTGGGGCTGGGAGCGTTCTTGCTGGCTGTCCGGTGGCTGCGCACCCGTTCGGCACGACGGTAGGAGCAAGTGAGGTTGCCCAAGCCGTAGCAGGGAGTCAGTGTTCGGCCCAGGAAAACAAGATCACGTTTCCAGTCGCGCCAATAAGGCGTGATTTCCATCGGCAATTTGTTGCTTGACCGCTTCCCATGCCTGTGGATCGGCGCAGGGGTAGATGGAATTGTATTGGTCATCCGGGTCGGCGGTCTCTAATCCCAGCCGGATGGTCACAAAACCGGCGCGGCGCATCTTGCGTGCCAGTCGCCGGTCAATGAATCGGGCGTGCAAGCCGTTGGGTGTGTGAAAACGCACGCGCCAGCCGCGCTCGATCAGGCCATCCAGGATGGGGTGGATGTGCTGCGCCGCGTTGACCAACAGCGCATCGTCGTAAAAGGCCACGTCACGCGCCCCAAGGGCCTCGACGCACCAGGCGATTTCTTGCACCACCCGCTCCGGCGCGCGTGGTGCAAACCCCGCTGGCGATAGTTGATGCACGGCGCAGTAAGGGCAGTGAAAGGGACATCCCCGCGCCGTCTGAACCGCCACGTAGCCCTGGGGACGGCGCAGGTCGTGGGCCGGCAGGATGTTTTTGGGAGGGGATGCAGGGGTACGGGACTCGCCCGTGACGCCATTCACCCATTGCAGGGCCTTCAGTTCACCTGGGCCGGTGAGGACGGCATCCGCGCCCGAATATGTCCGCGCGTGGTCCGCGCATAGCGTGGCATAGACACCGCCCAACGCCACGGGCACGTCAGGCCAGCGCGCCTTGACGTGACGGATTACCTCAAAGGGGCCAGGATACCAGTACGTCATCATTGAGGTGACGAGGATGGCGTCAGGGCGAAGCTGGGCATCGAGTTCTGCCTGAAAAACGTAGAGTGGCAGACCGTATCGTCCCCAGCGGCGCGGTACGTGGGCCAGCGCTCTTGGTTTGCGCACCTCGACTTTGGCCAGGCGCCCACAGCCATAAGCATCGCGCCTGGAACGGGGAGCGGGCGCAGCGGGATGGTGACGATCGAGGCAGTCAATCAACGCGACGTCGTGTCCGGCCTGGCGCAGCACTGCGGCCACGGTCAACAGGCCCAGAGGCTCGACCCACACATTGTAGGCCGCAAAGTCATAAATCCATGGGTTGATGCACAGCACTCGTGTCATCTGCTGCCCTCACTCCCGCACAGTCACCAGGTCGCCGGACTCGTAGCGCCGCAATCCCCATCAGTTACTCTCCCGCAGGTTCGAAAATCATCCTGATCAATCACGTTTCCTCCAGTTGATTCTAGTCTGCCTCGTTGCAATCTTATCACATCTTG